>JBILMW010000127.1:0-7859 GCA_044375335.1 Terrimicrobiaceae bacterium
AGTCTTCCAAACAGCTCGGCGCAAAACGCCGTCTCGCCCCAGAAAAACGCGGATTGCCGGAACGCCGGCGCTGCAGTCCTGAACATGCTCAAGCGCGGCATCCTGCCCTCGGATATCATCTCCAAGGAGGCACTCGAGAACGCCATCACGGTCATCATCGCCCTCGGTGGATCCACAAACGCCGTGATGCATCTGCTTGCTATCGCACACACGGCGAAAATCAAGCTCACGCTCGAGGACTTCACCCGCATTGGCCGTCGAGTGCCGGTTCTTGCCGATCTCAAGCCAAGTGGCCGTTTTCTGATGTCCGAATTGGTCTCCATCGGCGGCATTGTGCCAATGATGAAGACCCTGCTTGCGGAGGGATTGCTACACGGTGACTGCCTCACGGTCACCGGCAAGACGCTCAAACAAAACCTCGCTCCCTTCAAGCCCTACCCGAAAGGCCAAGAGATCATCCGCCCGATCAAGAATCCGATCAAAAAAGACAGCCATCTCGTGATTCTCAAGGGCAACCTCGCCTCCGAAGGTGCCGTCGCTAAAATCAGCGGCAAGGAAGGCGAAAAATTCAGCGGCCCCGCGCGGGTTTTCGAATCCGAGGAAAAGGCCCTCGAAGCCATCCTCGCCAACAAAATCAAGAAGGGCGATGTCATTGTAATCCGCTACGAGGGGCCGCGCGGCGGGCCCGGGATGCGTGAAATGCTTTCGCCTACCAGCGCCGTCATGGGAGCCGGCCTTGGCAAGGATGTAGCCCTCATCACAGATGGTCGCTTTTCAGGAGGCACCCACGGATTTGTCGTCGGGCACATCACTCCCGAGGCGTTTGATGGCGGCGCGCTGGCCATTGTGAAAAATGGCGACCCGATTACGATCGATGGCGTGAAACACTCGCTTACTCTCGATATCCCGGCGAAGGAAATT
Source organism: Terrimicrobiaceae bacterium (assembly GCA_044375335.1). Classification (GTDB taxonomy): domain Bacteria; phylum Verrucomicrobiota; class Verrucomicrobiia; order Chthoniobacterales; family Terrimicrobiaceae; genus UBA967. Next base: position 922 of record JBILMW010000127.1, read on the forward strand.
GCAGCACGCTTGGCGAAGTGGAAGAAGCCGAAGCCTCGCTACGACCGCGGTGTTCTGGCGAAATACGCCAAGCTCGTCTCCACCGCATCCGAAGGCGCCGTCACCGACGGCGGGCTGTAAAACCCGATAGACCATGAGGCAATACCCGGCCAATCCCATGCAGGCGGCGGCTTACCACCGCTACTTGAGCGCGCCCTGCGCTCCGGGTGCCAATACCCAGGTCTCGATCAGTTTCGGCGAGAGCACGAATTCGGATTTTCTCCGCCAGGCATGGCAAGTCGTCATCCAGCGGCATCCCATCCTTCGCTCAGCCTTCACGAAAACGATGGAGGGCGTCATGGTCCGCGAGGCGGACAAAGCCGAACCGCACTGGATTTCCCTCGATTGGCAGAGCATTCCTGCAGAGGAGATCCCTGCGAAATGGAACGACCTCCTCGCAGCCGATGCCCTCGCCGATTTCGAGCCGATAGCCATTCCTCTCATCCGCTTCCACGAAATCCGCCTTCCTGGTGGCGCCGGCCACTACCTGCTGACCGCACCCGCCTTCTTGCTGGATGAGTTCTCAATTACCCGCGTCCTTCTCGATTTGCTCCTCACGCTGGGGCAGGCGCCTTTGTCGCCTGCGGGAAATCTCCCAGAGTATCTCAAGCCCAAAGGTTGGACGGATTTTCTCAAAAATGCCGAGGCCCCATTGCGCTTTGAACCCCGCTTCGGAAACGGGGAGCAGGTTCGTGCCTCGCTCCTGCTGAACCGGGATAAAACATCCGCCTTCTCGAAATTCTGCCTCGATCACGATCTCGAAGAAAGCCTCGCCCTGCGATGCCTGTGGTCCCTCCTTCTTCGCCGCTTCGGAGCCTCCGGCAATGTCATGCTCACCCTGTTCGACGCCCGTGGTGAATCCACCGAAGCCGGCTTTTTTCAAAACTGGCTTCCCGTGGTCCATTCTTGGAGCGAGTCCGTGGAGGACTGGCTCGACGCCGAACAGGCTCTCACGGATGCGATGTCCGAAAACATCTGGATCGAAGGCGACGAGGCGCTGCGCGGTGCCGGACTGGATTTCACGCAGCAGGACATACCCGTAACCTTCGCGTGGCGGGGATCATCCATCAACGACATCATTCACACCGCCCTGCCGCGCTGGATCAACTTCGATGCCCAGCTTCAGCAGACAACCCTCCAGGGCCTCGTTCTTGAGGCGCGCCCCGGACCACGATTGGAACTCTCGCTCACCGGCCCTTTCGGCTCCGAGCCAGTGCTGAAGGACTTCCTCGGCCGACTCATCGAAATCATCGGATCGCTCTCTGGAAACCTCGGCAAGCCAGTGAACCGCATGCCGGTTCTCTTGCCCGACGAAATTCTTCAGCTCCGAGATTGGTCCCGTGGCCCCGAGATTCATCAGCAACCGCCCTCCATCGTCGAGGCGTTCCGGAAAGTCGTTCAACGGAGTCCCGAGGCTGTTGCGGTCAAGTTCGGCGATTATGAAATGACCTACGCGGAGTTGGATGTCCTCTCCGACAAACTTGCCGCACACCTTGCCCAGACCGGGCTTGCCGGTGGTTGGCACGCGGCGCTCTTTCTTTCCCCATCCGCCTGGATCAGCGTGGCCATGCTCGGCGCTTGGAAAGCTGGGAACTCGTGCCTGGCCATCGATCCCACCGCGCCCACCGATTGGGTCGAGGCGACATTGGCCGCGCATGATGTCGCCTTGGTTTTTTGCGATGGGGCCAGTTCCGCTTCGATTGATGCCGGCACACGCCGCCGCATCACCATCGATCAGGAATGGGACGCATTGGACGCCGCTCCTGCCGAACCCAGGACTGTCGGCCCCGATGAATTGGCAGCCACCATGCCCGGTCATTCGGATGGCGCCCCGCCCATGGTGCGCGCCCTCACGCACGGCATGCTGGTCTCGGCGGCCTTGGAAGGCGCAAGGCTTCTGGATTTTCAATCCGGCCAGTCCTTCCTTGTTCGTTCCATGCCGGGCGGTGGAGCGTTTTTCGATGAATGGCTCATCCCTCTCCTCGCGGGTGGCACAGCCTATGTGGCCGGCTTCGATATGCTCGACTCCGCAGCCGCGCCGGTCACTCATTTGCGCCTCACAACCCCCGAGTGGGCAAACCAAGCCGCCGACTGGGGTCATGAGGGCGAACCCTGCTCGCCCACCCTGCGTTGTGTTGCAGTGGAAGCCGGTTCACCGCTTCTTTCATCAGCTTCTATCTGGCAAAAACAAAGCACGCCTCACCTGCGGCAAGTGGTGTTTTTCAGTCCCGCATCGCTCTGCGGCCTCGGGCTTGCGGGAGTGATTCGCAAAAATGCCGTTCGCATTTCGGCAGGGAAACCCACCTCTGAATGCGAAGCGGTCATCGCCGATGCGGATGGACTGGAAATCCCGCCGGGATATGTCGGTCGTCTTTTCCTCAAATTCCCGGGCTGGAAAAATCTCCCCGATGCTGGTGGCAGGCTCGGCTTCGACACCGGTCTCAACGCCTGGCGCGATTGGGAGGGCGATTTGCATCTGGAAAGCGGAGTCCGCAAGGTCATTGGACTCCCCACGGCGACGGAGATCAAAGCCACTCGCGAATTGTTTTCCCAGGTTCTGGATGTCTTTGTCTCCCGGCAGGGAGTTTACGCGCTTTCGGATCAAGCGGCAGGCGATGCCGTTTGCCAGAAACAATGGCTTTTAAACCGCGCTGGTTGGATTGATGAATCCGCCCTGCCTCAGGCCGCTCAGCCCACCGTGAGCCAGCCTCAACCTTCTTCGGCCCCGGCTTCGCCCAAGGCGTTTGAGCCAGCAGTGCAGACAAGGCGCGCGGCCCAGTCCGCTTGGACTCCCCTCGTCGAGATGTGCTCCAAAGGCAGCGGCAGTCCGCTGGTGCTCGTTCATCCGGCGGACGGCCTCACAGACTCCTACGCCGAGCTTCTCTATGCCTTGGGCAACTCGCGCAGGGTCATCGGAATCGCAGCCCGGGGGGCTTTGAATCCCGAATCGTGTCATCCCTCGATCGAGAGTGCCGCCGCGCAATACATCGCCGCCCTTTTCGAGGACGAGCCATTGCAGGATTTTCAACTCGCAGGCTTTGGATTCGGCGCCATCGTGGCTCTGGAAATGGCCCGCCAACTTCAAGCCGCCGGCCGCGCGCTCCCTCGTCTGGTTTTGATCGGTGCCATGCCTCCTCAAACCGACCAGACCAGCGGATGGCTCGCCTCCATGAAAAAAGCCTTCAAGCGCTCGGCCGCACCCGCCCGCATGGAGCCACGCCCTCCTTCAAACGCAGCCGCTGCGCGCCACGAGGCGATTCTTAAAAACTATCGTTTTCCCGCCTGCGACATCCCGGCCACCATCGTCCTTCCTGCCGATCTCGCCGAATCCAGCGCCCCTTGGCAGGAACTCCTCCCCGGCGCCGCTGTCGAAATCACCCGCTCTTCCTGGTCGGAAATGCTCTCCACCCCAGCCGTCAAGCGAGTCGCCTCCATCCTCGCCGACGAGAAGCTCTGAACAATCCGAAGCTCCAAAGAGCCCTCGAACGATTTGTTTTATGGTCGACCAAAAATTTGGACGATCGTCCAAATTTTTGGTTCGAACCCTGCGCGGTTGTGCTCGTGGAGTTGGATGTCGGGCGGGTGGCTACTTTTTGGGAAGGACGATTTCAAGGCGGCCGTTTTTGTAGTCCATCTTGAGTTCTTCGCCCCGAACGGGGCCGGGGAGTGTCATGGACTGGGTTGATGAGCCTGAACTGAAGGCTGTCGCGCCGCCTGCAGCGGATTGTTTTTCATGTTTCGAGGTAATGGTGATGGCGCGCTCGTTGTCGACATTCACGCTCACATTGCGGGCCTGCTCCTCGGGGAGGGTGGAAGTGATGATGTAGGCGTCGCCACGGTCTTCGACTTGGAACCGGGAGGCAGTGGTCCCTGTTTGCAGTTGGGGAGCGATACTCCCGAGGATGCTGCCGAAGAGGTCTTGTGCTGGCGCCGCGCCGCCGGCGGAGTTTTCCTCCTTCTTCATTTGCTGGAGCATGTTGGCCGCCTGCGAGAGGACTTGGTCGCGGAGCGCGTCAAATCCGCCATCCAATGTGATACTCGATGGCAGGTTCTGAATCGCACCCGCCGTGCCGGGTTCACCCTTGGGAATGGAAATGACAAGTTGCCCGCCCGCTCTTTTCACACCAAGGGCGGCATTGGCTTGGGCCTTGGGAAGTGTGACGCGTTGCTCGTGGCGAATCCCGCTCTCGGACGCTCCGGAGTCGAGAATCAATGTCGATCCGGCGAGGCGGACATTCACATCCGTCGTTTCCGGAACGACCAATCTCACCGAGTAGGTCGAGGCGTCCTCTTGGACATCCATCGACGAATTCAGGGGGGATTTTTGAGGTTGGGAGTCTGTGGCCAAGGCGCAGGTGGCAACGGCAAAAATAATAGTGAATGCAAGTGGTGCTACGGCGTGTTTCAGTTTCATCATACTGTTGATTGGGCTCAAAAAAAGACCATCCGCGAGCGGATTTGTTCAATGGGATTGGTCTTTGCTCTTCGAAAAAATCACGAGCGACCAGCCTGCGAGAAGCAGGAGGCCTCCTACGGGAGTCACCGCTCCCAGCCACCGAATGTTCGTGATGGCGAGAATGTAGAGTGAGCCCGAAAAAATGACGACGCCGGCTGTCCATAGCCACACCGTTGCGGAGTTTCGCCCGGAGGCCCAGAGGGAGGCCACTGCGTGGAGCAGGTGGTAGAGCACGGCGGTTTGCCAGATGGATGCCGTATCGTTCGCAGCAAGGATGTTTTTGAGCCCATGGGCACCAAAGGCTCCGAGCGCGACGCCGAGAAATCCGAGAATGCCTGCCACTTTGGTTGTGATCATGTGGGCATGCTTGCACGAAAACCGATGCGCCGACAATATCGCGCGGTATGGGCTCGCTCCTCCTTGGTATTCTTTGTGCAACGCTCCTCTGCTATTGGCTCGGAGTTCGATTTTACAGCCGTTTAATCGAACGCGCACTGGGCGTCGATCCTTCCCGCCCGACCGCTGCCGTTTCCAAAAATGACGGCACGGACTTCCTGCCGACCAAGCCCTACATTCTCTTCGCCCACCATTTCGCCGCTATCGCCGGGGCCGGCCCCATTGTGGGACCGACGCTGGCTGTGGTTTACGGCTATCTGCCGGCCCTCGTCTGGATCGTCATAGGTGCCACGCTCATGGGGGGCGTTCATGACATGGTGACGCTCTTTATTTCCACACGCGAGGAGGGGCGTTCCATCGCCGACATAGCCCGCGAGTATCTCGGGCCATTCGGCTATGTCTGCATCGTGAGCTTTTTGGTGATCGGGCTCTTCATGATCACAGCGACATTTTTGAATCTCAGCGTCACCGCTCTCACGAGCATGTATCCGGCTGAGAAGCTCGGAATGGAGTCGGGCAGTCCTGCGGAGTTGGAGTCCGCCATGCAGGCGCCTGCCGACCACATGGGCATGCATCCTTTTCACAAGGGCGAGGGATTACCCACGGTCGTGGCCATGAAGGATGGGAAGCCCGTCGTCCTCGCGCGCATAGGAGGCATCGCCTCCACGAGTGTGCTTTTCATCACGCTCTGCGCTCCGTTTCTCGGCTTCTTGATCTACCGCCTCCACACTCCGGCATGGTTGAACTACGCGAGCGCATCTCTCCTGTGCGCAGCTTCGGTTGTTTTGGGAATCTATTTTCCGATCGTCGTAACGGCCGATGTCTGGCGTCTGCTCATGACATTTTATGTGATCCTGGCCTCAGCCATTCCAGTCTGGCTGCTGCTGATGCCGAGGGATTTTGTGAATGTGCAAATCCTCTACGCAGGCTTGTTGGCCGTGGTTGTCGGTCTCGTGGTGGCCGGTGTGAGCGGGAATTTTCCATCGATTCCTGCCGCGCCGCAAAATCCTGCGGAGGTCATTCCGGCATGGAGCCTCGACACTGGGTTGCAGTATGTCGGGATTCTTTGGCCGATGCTCTTCATCACGGTTTCATGCGGGGCGATCAGCGGTTTTCATTGTTTGGTCTCCAGCGGCACAACCGCCCGCCAACTCGCTTGCGAGCGCCATGTCGGCAAGGTTGGCTACAATGCGATGCTGCTTGAGTCGCTCTTGGCCGTATCGATTATTCTCACTTTGCTAATTGGCTTGGACTGGCAGAGCTATCTGCAGCTCACCTATGCCGAGAAGAATCCTGTCCTTGCGATTTCCCTCGCCACCGGAAGTCTCGTCAATCTCGCATTCGGGCTGCCGGTGTGGACGGGCACAGTGCTTGGCATCCTGTTGTTGGAGGGTTTTGTGGTCACCACACTTGATGTGGCGGTGAGGTTGAACCGCTACCTGCTTGAGGAGGTGTGGCGTTTTCTTTTCCGGAATCCACCGGCGATTTTGCGTGGGGTCTGGTTCAATACGCTCCTCTGTGCGGGTCTTATGTTTTTGCTCTCCCGTTCAAATACTCTGCCTGTGCTCTGGCAGGTCTTCGGCTCCGCGAATCAAATGATGGGTGCCATGGCGTTGTTGGTCGCCGCCGTGTGGCTCCGCGACCACGGGCGGCGCTGCATCTTTGTTTTGATCCCAGCGGTCTTGATGTTTGCCACCACATTCGCTTCGACGGCTCTTGCGCTCCAAAAAAATTTCCGCGACTCGAATTGGGCTCTCGTCACGGCCTGCGGAGTCCTCATCCTGCTTGGCGCCTGCACGGCATTCATTGGCGCAAGGATTCTCCTGGCTCCTTCCCGCCGCTCGGGCGGGGAATCCTACTCGCCGCGATAGCTGCAGCGGGCGAATGGAGTCTCGTGAATCACGATCTCGGCAAGACCCTGCAGTTGGGGGGAGAGTTTGTTCCAAAGCCAGCCAGCCATCATCTCGATGGTTGGGTTTTCCAGCCCTGGCACATCGTTCAGATAGCTGTGGTCGAGTTGTTCGATGATCGGCTTCATCGCGGCGCT
>JBILMW010000128.1:0-7849 GCA_044375335.1 Terrimicrobiaceae bacterium
GCGAAGAAATCGCATTCCATCGAGCCTTCGGGTTTGCCAAGCCCGGTTTCAGGCGGGTAGGGTCTGGACATGATCAAACGGCTGCTCCTTGTCGCTGCACTTGCGACTTTGTTTTTCACACACACCACCATGGCACAATCCGCACTCGAGAAGGGTCAGGCTTTCCTGGCCGAAAATGCAACGAAACCCGGCGTCCAAAAAACGGCGAGCGGCTTGCAATATATCATCCTCAACCCCGGCGAGGGCCGCAGCCCCAAGGCGACCGACACCGTCAAGGTCAACTACCGCGGAACGCTTCTCAACGGCACGGAATTCGACAGCTCCTACAAGCGCAATGAACCGATCGAGTTCCCTCTAAATGCCGTTATCAAAGGCTGGACGGAAGGTCTTCAACTCATCAAGGAAGGCGGAAAGATCCAACTCTTCATTCCCTCGAACCTGGCCTATGGTCCTCGCGGAGCGGGCGGCGTGATCGGGCCAGATGAGACGCTGATTTTCGATGTCGAGTTGCTGAAAGTCCTCTGATTCTTTCGGGCGGGCAGATCAGATCAGCTCCGCAGCGATCTCATCAGCTACAAGCCTACCTTCGCGGGTCAGAAAAACTCGGCCGTCTTTCTTGGTCACCAAGCCATGCTGGACGAGAGCGGCGGCTTGGTTTTGCGGGAGCATGCTTTCCGGCACGCCGTCTGTCGTGCGCAGGGAAAAGGCGATCCTCTCTGCGCGGCGGGAGTCGTCATCAATACGCTCGACGAAATCAAAGCGATCCTCGTCTGACAGGACTCGGCGGGTGTAGTCTGCTGTATCCGCCACATTCCTTCTCCTCCACCCAGCCCGCGTGGAAAAGGCGCTCGGACCGAGTCCGGCATAATCCGCACCTCGCCAGTAGCCGAGGTTGTGCAGGCACTCCCGACCCGGCCGGGCGTAGTTTGAGATTTCATACTGCGGATATCCCGCAGCCTCGAGTTCGTTCATCGCCACTTCAAAAAAGTCGGAGTCCCGATCCTCCTGAGGGCCCATCTCACCACGCTGGAAGCGCTCAAAGAATTCTGTGTCCTCCTCATAGGTGAGGCAGTAGGCCGAGATGTGGTCGGGGCTGAGATCAACCGTCCGGCGAATCGACTCGATCCACTGGCCACGCGTCTGGCCCGGGACTCCGAACATCAAGTCGAGATTCACATTGGGCACGCCTGCCTCGCGCAGGATGGCATAACTGCGGGCCGCTTGAGCCCCTGAGTGCACGCGACCGAGAGTTTTCAGCAACTCCTCGTCCCAAGATTGAACGCCCATGCTGACTCGGTTGACTCCGAGAGCCAAAAGGGACTCGGCTTTTTCATGCGAGACGGTGGCAGGGTTCATCTCGATGGTGAATTCCTCCACTGCCGAGAAATCGATCCTCTCACGCAAGCCGCCGATCAGAAATTTGAGTTGGGAAGTCGAGAGAGCGGTGGGAGTCCCACCGCCGAAAAAAACGGTCCTTGGACGCAACCCCTCGGCCTCAAACTCCGCCTCCCTGAGAACCGCATCCAAAAACGCCTGCGTCTTATTCCTGTCGCTCGCTTCTTTGTAGAAACTGCAATAAGGGCAAACCTTCGGACAAAACGGAATGTGAACATAGAGATGCTGAACCATCGGAGGAACGAAGGCTACGCAATGAGAACGCGAACGGCAACCACCAGCCATCCGATTATCACCGCATACAGCATCCTGCTTGGAGGCAGAACCGATGCGGTATGAAAACTCTTTGCATTATCTATCTAGGACACCCGGCAAGAGGGCGGGAAGGCATTAGGCGCATGAGCCCACTGGCACTATTTGTTCCGACTTTTCCAGTATCCTGGTTCTCTGCTACAATGCATGACGGCGATGGCATAGAGAAATCCGTCCTCAACGGAGTAAAGCACCGCGTATGGAAACACATGCACAAGCGCGCGTCTGATCTTCCCATCGAACTTGCGCCATCTCTGTGGCGCACGGCACGCGCTTCCTATTGCCGAATAAATCACATCGAGAAAACGAATCTCCAGCCCCGCCTGTCGCTCGGCGTAGAAATCAGCAGCAGCCTCAAACTCGGCGAGCGCCTCCGGGTGGAACTCGAATCTCATCCTGCATATTTTTGCCGGAGTCTGGCAAAAACTTCTTCTCCCGGAATGCCAGTTACTTGACCAGACCGTAGTTCTTGTAGCCGTCGGGTTCCTTCAGCAGCCCAGAGTTTACGAATGTATCCGTCTTCAGCTGGGTCCAAGCTCTCAACGAGTCGATCTGCGAGCAATGCCCTCGCTTCACTTGGAAGCGAAAGTGCCTCTTCAGCAATTTCTTCTACACGCGTATGCATGGTCTCACAATACTGATCGCATCAGCTCGTAGCAAGAATACATTTTTTGCTCGGCCATTGTCCCGACGAAGACCTCGCGGGAAAGCGGCAACCCCTTCGACATGCAAATCGTCCGACTGCGATTTTCACCCCATGGAAAGTCGCGTGGCCAAGTGTGACCGGTGCATCATGAAAACCCTGCGCCTCACGGCCCATCAAGAAATCGGCGTGCCCGAAGAGTGGAAAATAACCACTCCATTGAGTCAAACCTCGCCCTGTATCCAAGCAGACAACGCAATCTGGAAACCCTCCGTGGTCTGGTTGCGTTTTCAGCCGGACGAAGAGCTTCTGGGCGAAGGCGCGGAACCAGGCTCAGGATATTGGATCCAAGATGATCAAGGGCCCTCGGGAGCGAGAGAAATCCGGAGTGGGCACACCGTCGAGTGGGTATGATGCGTGCCGCTCAGCGGAAGTTGATTTTCACAGTCCCCTTGGGTTGGAGGCTGTCGGCAAGCATCGGCGCGGAGGCACCGGGGGATGGCGCCGCTTCGCCGGTGAGGGCGTTTTTGAGTGCTCCCTCGACGAGTTGAGCGCAGTGGATTTTCATCGGAGGAAGCGGCCCGAGCGGCTCCGAGAGGGCTTCGCCGGAGAGGGTCAACGCTTCCTGGGGTGTTTTGCCTTTGATGAGTTCCGTCGCCATGCTTGCAACCGCGATGGCCGTCTGGCAGCCGAAGGATTGAAAGGTCGCCTTGTCGATGACGCGCTTGCCGTCCTCTTCGCGGAATTTGATCCACATGCGCAGCATGTCGCCGCAATCGCTGCTGCCGGCGGTTCCCACCGCATCAGCTCCACTCATTTCGCCGAGGTTTTTGGGATTGCGGATGGCTTCGTCGATTTTGTCCTGCGTGTTCATTCGATGGTATAGCGTGGCAGGGAGGTATCAACCTCGCAACTCCAGGCGTCGATGCCGCCTCGAAGGGCGCGGATGTTTGTAAAAGAATGTCCAGCGAAGTAGGCCGCCGCATCGAGACTGCGCGAACCGGTGTGGTCCACGATGATGATGGCTCTATCCTTGGGCCAGGTTCCCATGACTTCCTGCAAAAAGTCCTGTCCCATGAGCTGCGAGCCTGGGATGTGGACAGCCTCGAATTCCTCGCGCGTGCGGATGTCGAGCAGGCGAGCACCTGTTTTATGCACGGCCTCGGCGGCATCGAGCGGGTTTATGAATACCTTTTCGTCGGCCTGGTGGGATTCCTTGATCCGGGCGATGGCTTCCTGAGGATCGATGCCGTCGTTTCTGGCGCAGACGCCTTCGAGCGTTTCCTCCGGCTGAAAACCGCAACTGGCACAACCGCCAATGTGGTAGTGGCGGAAGAGTGTGCGCTGGGCACCAGGGCACTGCTCGAGCAACTCCCGCATGGTGATCTGTGGCGAAATCGTCATGGCATCAGAGAGTAGAGCCTTTTACCCGTCGCGCCACGGATTTTTCAGGGCGAATAACGAGCCACGACATCCGAATAAACATCCATGAGCCGCGAAAAAACTATCCTCCAGGAGTAGCGACTACGCGCCTCCTCGCTTGCACGGAGGCCGGCGGCGCGGAGATCGATGGTGAATTTGCCCTCGATCGCCTCAGCCAGCGCTGCAGGAGAATTCTCGGTGGCCCATTGTTTCTGGTCCGAAAAAATAATGCGATCCATGTAGCTACCCTTGATGCCAACGACCGGCGTTCCGCTCGCCTGGCTCTCGAGAGCAACAAGACCGAAGGTTTCCTGCACACCGGGGTGAACGAAAAGGTCGGCCGCGCGGTAGATGCGGGCGAGCTCGGCTGGGTCGGAGCAATACGGCATCCAATGCACGCCGGGGGTTTGATTTTGAAGATCGATCAGTGATGAACGCTGTGTGCCGTCGCCGAGGCAGAGAAGCTCGTAAGGCTTGCCTGAACGGGAGCGCAGGAGCGTGTAGGCATCAAAGAGCGTGCGGACATTTTTCTCCGTGGCGAGGCGTCCGACATAGAGCAGGAGGCGGGAGTCATTGGAAATTCCGAGTTGCGCACGTGTGGCAGCGCGGTCGGCGGGCTCGGGGCGGAAAATCTCGTCATCGACTCCAAGATCGACGGTGTGGGTATTCTCAACGCCCCACCCACCCAAAAGTCCGGCCAGAATTGGACTCGGAACGAAGGTGCACTCGAAACGGTTGTAAAGTGTGGTCACATACTTTCGGCAGGTCTCCTCTGTGATAGAGACGGCAAGCGGACCCATGAACTTACCCACCGTGCGAAGGATAGATTCCGAAAAGTGCGAATGGTAAAACCCGACTACCGGAATATCGAGCCCACGCCCTGAGGCGACGGCTTTCCATGCGACTTGATAGGGGTCACCGGATTCAATGATGTCGGGCCTTTCTTTTTCCAAGACCTCCTCGACGAGGTGAAGCTTCGTGAGGGCACGGTAGCGCGAGGTGCGGGAGAGGAGTTGCGAGGCGATGGTGTAAACGCGCACGGCGTCATCCCCGACTGATTCGGTCTTTTCACCCGGCACAATGATGACATGACGACAGTCAGGCCTGTAACGCCGCAGAAAAGCGCTCTTCTGCTCGATATACCGGCGCACTCCCCCGCTGACGGGAGAGTAGAACTGCGTGAGGTCGCAAATTTTCAAAAGCGAAGTCGTTTACTCGGAATCCGCGAGCCAGCGTTCGGCCTCGATAGCTGCCGCGCAACCCTGCCCTGCGGCGGTGATGGCCTGGCGGTAAACATGGTCGGCGACATCGCCTGCGGCGAAGACTCCGGACACATTGGTGCGGGTGCCGCCGGTTTGAACCAGGTAGCCATTCGAGTCAGTGGTGAGGCTTTTGCGGAAGGGTGCGGTATTCGGCTCGTGGCCGATGGCGACGAAAACACATTTGAGAGCCAACTCGGATGTCGTGCCGTCCTTGAGATTTTTCAGATGAACTCCGCTCACCTCACCAGCCTCGTCGGTGATGTAGCCGGTCACAGCCGAGTTCCAGACTGGCTTAATTTTTGGATTTGCGAGCGCCCGGTCGGCCATGATTTTCGATGCGCGGAGCGTATCTCGGCGGTGGATGAGATAAACTTCCGAAGCAAAGCGCGTGAGGAATGTCGCCTCTTCGCATGCCGAGTCACCACCACCGACGACGCAAACAGGAACATTCCGGTAGAAAGCACCATCGCAGGTCGCACAGGAGGTGAGGCCATGGCCGATGAGTGCTTGTTCGCCCTCGATGCCGATGTAGCGCGGAGACGCTCCGCTGGCAATGATGAGGGATTTCGTCTCCAACCAGACGCCGTCCACTTTCAACCGGTGCGGCGTGCCGGGCTCGAAGTCCTCCACAACGCCATATTGGAAGCGGGCGCCGAATTTTTCAGCTTGCTGATGCATCCGCTGGATCAACTCAGGGCCGTCCACCCCGTCCGGGAATCCTGGGAAATTTTCCACGGCCGTCGTGGTGGTGAGTTGCCCGCCGGGGAGGCGTCCCTCGAGAACAAGCGGCGAAAGATTGGCGCGCCCAGTGTAGATTGCGGCTGTGAGTCCGGCACAACCGGTGCCGACGATGATGACATTTTCCATAAGCGCGTGGAGTAAACACAAAGACCCGCCGCTTGCGAAATGAATAATTCAAGTTGCTTTTAGCCTTGTAGTGGCGAAGGAGGAAGTTTAATTACACGAAATCAAGGTATTTCTTATGAATCTCTCAGCCTCTCTAAAAACCGTATTTCAACTCCTTGCGATTGGATTTTTAGCATTTCCGGCAAGCGCTAAAGCCCAAGAGACCGCCGATGCCCCGATGAAGAATGGCATCATTGTTCTCACTTCATTCGAGGGCGATGTAAAAATCTCAAGCTCTTCCACGGACCAAACCCAAGCTCCCTCGAAAGGCGCCATCTTAAAGCAAGGCCAGATCATCGTCACCGGCCCAAAAGCTAAAGCCTCACTCGCCTTCGAAAATGGCATCGTCATGGAAGTCGCCCCCTCCTCCAAGTTTCTCATCCAGGAATTCCAACAGGCACCATGGGATGTTGCTCCAGACAAACTTGCGGAGATGAAATCCGAGCCATCCAAATCCAAAACAACGGGATTTCTTGAATACGGCGACATCATCACCGGCGTGAAAAAGCTGAAACCCGGATCGAGTCTGGAGGTCTCGACGCCGCTTGGCACGGCAGGTATTCGCGGCACGGATTTCAAAACCAGTGCCGTAAAAAATTCGGACGGCACGGCAAAATCATTCACCGTGGGCGTGGCTTCCGGCGAAGTCGGAGTCCGTTCCGCAGGTGGAGGCGAGTCCGTGCCAGTGGCCGCAGGCACATCCAGCACAGTTGCTATGACACCATCTCAGGGCGGCCAAGGCGGAACAATCCAAGCCCCCACCACCAGCCAACTCTCGGCTGAGGCTGGAAGCAGCATTTTATCCTCTGTGTCCTCTCAAAGATCATCCGGACAAGCCGTTTTCGCTCAAGCCGTGGTGGCCGCCGCTCAAAACCGCGAGTCCGCATCCTCATCCCTCACGCCAGAACAGCAAAAAACGCTGGAGGAAGCAGCAACCAAAGGAGATGAAGCCGTCGTTGAAGCCGTTCAACAACTCGCCACGGAATCACCCGCCGCTGCCGCCGAAATTGCCGCCGCCGCCGCTGAACTCGCCCCGAACGCTGCTCCTCAAATCGCAGCCACCGCTGCCTTGGCCTCGCCTTCGATGGCTTCCCAGATTGCTGCTTCTGTGGCTACAGTGGTCCCATCCTCAGCTGCAGCCATCGCTACCAGCGTAGCCCAAGCCGTCCCTGCCGCCGCTGCAGCTGTAGCGGGCGCGGTTGCATCTGTGGCACCATCCAGCGCCCCTCAAATCGCAGCCTCCGTTGCAGCAGCCGTGCCTGAAGCCGCCGTCCAAATCGCCCAAAGCGTCGCTGCGGCGCAACCCCAACAGTCAGCCCAAGTCACAAGTCAGATTGTTGAGAGCGTTGCCGGAGTCGATGCTCAAGCCGTGGGAGATGCCGCCCAGTCAGGAGCTCAGCAAGCAACAAACACAGGAACCAGCGCTCAGCCGCCTGCACCACCCAGCAGCATCAACACAAATCCTCAGGTTCCGGTCTCGTCACCAACACCAAATTCAACACCAACCCCCATCCCAACACCACAAGCCACTCCTCCAGAGATCCGGAGCCCACGATGACACTACGATCCCTTTTTCTACTGATAGCCACATCCACTGCTCTCCTAGCGGCAGACCCGCTGGAGTTCCAAGTCGGAGCGTTCACATTCACCCGTCCCGATAATTGGAAATGGATCGTTCCCTCCAGCACTATGCGGAAGGCCCAACTGGAAGTTCCCGGAACCAATCAGGAAAAAGCCGAGGTCACCTTTTTCCACTTCGGCCCCGGTCAAGGCGGTGGGATTCAAGCGAATATCGACCGCTGGTTTGGTCAATTTCAAGGCGGCCCCACCTCAAAAAACGAGGTCACGGAAGGCCGCACCCGCATTTATTATGTGCAGGCCGCAGGCACATTTCAAAGCGGCATGCCCG
>JBILMW010000129.1:0-7820 GCA_044375335.1 Terrimicrobiaceae bacterium
GGCTTTTAAAGACAGCGCCATGCGGAAGCCCGTGGCCGATTTTTTCTTTGATTCTGAAAACACCGAGCGGGGTGGCATAAGAACCGGGCCTGTCGCCAAGACCGAACTTCGAGGTTGAGACAGGGAATTGAGTCAGAGGCTTGCCATCACGCAGGACGATCATTTTTTGTTCGGGCACACTGACAATCATCCGGTGGCGGTTGTCAGTGACACAACCTGATGCACAGAGCAAAACGAGGATAATGGCCACGCTCGCATGAAGGCGTAAAAACGACGCCTGTGTGATCGAACGGAATGAAGAAAGAGTGCAATAAATCAAAGAAGACAAACCTCCAAAAAAATTTTCCGAAATGAAGTGAGCGGAGCGCATCAGCGTCAAGGTCAAATTCCCCCGGTGTTGAATGCTCCAGTGGCGGCATCCATGAATGCCTTCACTAAATAAGGGTCTTTTTTCCGGGGCGACGACTCCACTCCGCCGGCGACATCGATGGCTGCGGGCTCAACGATGCGGATGGCTTCGGCAACATTGTCGGGAGTGAGACCTCCTGCCAGAACGCAGTTGCGCGTTGGGTTGGCGGCGACAAAATCCTTGAGCATCCGCCAATCGGCGACCCCGCCCGTGCCGCCGTAGGCCAACGGCGACCATGCGTCCAGAAGAAGGTGGGGCGTGGAATAACCAAGCGCTGCGTTCAGGGCGGCGGCATCCTTTACCCGCACGGCGCGAATCCAATCCTTCACGCCGCTGGCAAGGCAGTGCTCCGGCGTTTCATCTCCATGGAATTGGATGAATTCAAAGCAACCCGAGTCGCGAAGTCGCTCGAGCAGGTGGGGATCCGCATTCACCACTACAGCCACGCGATCGACCTTGCCCTCAAGCGAGCGGATCCAATCGAGGGATTCCTCCAGATCAATAAACCGCTTGGAACCAGAGTAAAAATTGAAGCCAAACGCATCCACCCCAGCCTCGATGCAGAGGTGCGCATCCGCTTCGTTGGTGATGCCGCAAATTTTAACGCCAATGCGCCTTGATTCGAAGAACCTCACTTGATCAGACGGGCATCGGCTTTTTTGATGGAGGGATGATGGGTGATGGTGTGAATGCGTCCATCGCTCGTGCGAAAAAATGAGCTCAAGATCCAACTCACGATGCTAATGATAATCGCCCCGAAAAAGGCATTCCAAAAGCCATCCACCTGAAATGCAGGGATGACTTGCGCCACGAAGAGCAAGAGCAAGGCGTTCACAACAAAAATAAACAATCCCATCGTTATGATGATAAATGGGATACTAAGCAAAAGAAGGAATGGTCTTACAAAAGCATTGATGATCCCCAGCAAGAGCGATGCGCCAAGGAGAGCCCCCAAGCTGGAGCAACTGATGCCGGGAATGACCTTTTCGGCCGCGAAAACCGCGACCGTTGTCACCATCCACCGAATCAAGAAAGCACTCACGAGAACAAGCTAAACGCTTTCGTTTTTTTTTGAAGATTTATTTTGCAAACGGCTGATTCAGACCCAAAGATGCGGGCCTATGCCTGCAAAGAAAACCAACTCATCCGCAGCAGACAAGGTGAAAGCCACCTCGACGAAGACCGCAAAACCAGCGGTCAAAAAAGTTTCAAAGCCCGCCAAGAAAGCCGCCGCCAAACCGACTACGGCTTCTGCGGTGAAAACCAAAAAAGTTACCGCCAAAGCGCCTGCCGCTCCGAAGGCGACCACCCCTCCGCCAGTGGTGGAGCAAACACCGGTCATCGCCCTCGAGGAAATCCAACTTCGCGCCTACTTCATCTCCGAAAGGCGTGAAACCATGGGCTGGCCCGGCAACTCCTCGACAGACTGGATCGAAGCGGAGGCCCAACTTGTTGCGGAAGCCAAGCGCCGCTTGAAAAAAACCAGCTAAACAAAAGGACGCCGCCAGCGCGAATGCGATGCGGCCTTTCCATGAATATCGAAGACCGTCTCCAGAGGTTTCTCTACGCGAAGCCCCAAACCGCAGAGGCGGCTTTTGTGGCATCCAGCGCCACGCTCATCGGCGATGTCCACCTTGGCCGCGACTCCAGTGTCTTTTACGGCGCTGTGCTTCGGGCGGACATTGAAACAATTCGCATCGGCGAGGGAACAAATGTGCAGGACGGCTGCATCATCCACCTCGCCGACGACCTGGGAGTCAATATTGGGGCCAACTGCACGATTGGTCACGCCGCCGTCATCCATGCCTGCACAATCGGAGATCTTTGCCTTGTCGGGATGAAAGCTGTGATTCTGGACGCGGCGGAAATCGGCGACGAATGCCTGATCGGAGCGGGATCCCTCGTCACCTCGCGCACAAAAATTCCACCGCGTTCACTGGTTATGGGATCACCCGCCAAGGTCGTCCGCCAACTAACCGATGCCGAACTCGCCTCGCTGCGAGCCAGTGCCGAAAAATACATCGCGGTCTCACGCGCCCACGCCGCCCTGCAGGCCTCCAACGAATGAATCTTCCGAACAAACTCACGATGGCCCGACTGGGTCTGACGGTGGTTTTTGTCTTTTGCTTCGTCTTTGATTTTCCACTTCGCTTCACAACGGCTTTTGCCGTTTTTGCCCTCGCGGCACTCACAGATATGCTCGACGGCATCATTGCCCGGCGTTGGAATCTCAGCACCGACTTCGGGAAGCTCATGGATCCGCTTGCCGACAAGATTCTGACGGCATCCGCATTCATCTGCCTGATCTCATTCGGCGCAATTCCCGCCTGGGCCGTCATTCTGATCATCAGCCGCGAATTCCTCATCACCGGCCTGCGATCACTCGCGGCCGCGAAGGGGCATGTGATACCCGCTGACAATCTGGGAAAGCACAAGACGACATGGCAGATGATCACCATCACCTATTTCCTGCTCCTGCTCTCAATCACTGAAATCCAGCACCCAGCCTGGCTCCCAACCGCATGGTTTGTCGGGACGCATGTTTTCGTTCCTGTCACGGTGGTCCTCTCCGTCTACTCCGGCCTCGCATACCTTTTCAAAAACCGCGAACTCATCAAAGCCGCCTGACATTTTTCCGGTGGCCGGTTGACACCAGAAAAAAACATCCCCATTTTCGCGGCGTGCATTCCTTTTCCTACATTGACGGCACCCTGCGCTGCGAGGGTGTGGAGCTAAATGAAATCGCCAATCGCTTCGGCACACCGGCCTATGTTTACTCCTCCGCCACGATCCGCGAAAACTACCGGCGCCTCGATGCCGCGTTGGCACCTCTCGACCATCTCGTCTGCTACGCCGTCAAAGCCAATTCCAACCTCGCTGTTCTCAATCTCCTCGCCAAAATGGGGTCAGGATTCGACATCGTCTCTGGTGGCGAGTTGTTCCGCGTTCTGAAAGCCGGTGGACAGGCCGGGCGCTGCACTTTTGCAGGCGTTGGGAAGACGCGTGAGGAGATTTCCTACGCGCTCAAGGAGGGCGTTTACTCCTTCAATGTCGAGAGCGAGGGCGAGCTCGTCCGCATGAATGAAGTCGCGGGTTCCCTCGGCGTAAAAGCCCCGGTTGCCATTCGAGTGAATCCCGATGTGGACGCCAAAACGCACAAATTCATTTCGACTGGAAAAAGCAAAAACAAGTTCGGCATCGGTATCGACCGCGCTGCGGAAGTCTATGAGGTTGCCGCGAAGCTCCCTCATTTGAAAATCCGAGGCGTGCAAACGCACATTGGCTCCCAGATTCTCGAGTCCGGCCCCTTTGCGGAAGCGGCAGCCAAACTGGCCTCGCTGGTTCAGGATTTGAAAAAAGCCTACGATATCGAGTTCTTTGATTTCGGTGGTGGCATCGGCATCGTTTACGACGAGGCCCTGAGCAGTGGAACTCCCGCGTGGTGGGAAAGCCATGGCCCTTCGCGCCGCATCACGCCGGAGGATTACGCAGCCGCCATCATTCCCGTGCTGAAGCCCCTCGGGCTGCGCATTCTTTTTGAACCCGGCCGCTTCCTCGTGGGAAATGCCGGAGCGCTTCTCTCCACCGTCCAATATGTGAAGCAGACGCCTGCAAAAACATTCACCATCATCGATGCCGCGATGAACGACCTCATCCGCCCCGCCCTCTACGAAGGTTGGCACGAGATCGTTCCACTTCGTCAGTCCACAGAGGACCGCGCGCCGATGGATGTCGTAGGTCCCGTTTGCGAAAGCGGCGACTTCTTTGCGCAGGACCGCCCATTACCTCCGCTTCATCCCGATGAACGCATCGCCGTGCTCAGCTCGGGCGCCTACGGGTTTGTCATGTCATCAAACTACAACTCCCGCCCGCTCCTGCCTGAGATTCTTGTGGATGGTGACAAATTCCATCTCGCTCGGGAGCGCCAGACTTGGGACGACTTGGTGCGCGGCGAATCAATTCCGCAGTAGCCACGCTTCACTGCGCCTGCATTCCGACGATGCGGCCCGCGTAGCCGGTCATTTCGAGGTAGCCGCGCCCCTTGCGGTTGCCTTCGACGGAAACACTACCTTCCCAGTAGGCGAATGGAGCGGCAGCGAGTTCTTGATCCGGAAAACGAGCGCGCACGGTGAGATCTAGCCCCTGTGAAGGAATTTTGATTTTCCATGCCACGGGATACCGCCCCTTCGATTCCGAACTCGTCCACCACTCGATCGGTTCCAGTTCAAAATCCGCAAGCTCGACTTTGTGAGCTTTGCCAGATGTGTCCACAAAGGTGCCGGAGGAGAATTCATCACGACCACCATCCTTCGTTCGAATTTGAAAAAGCATGAGCTCGCCGCCCTCTTCAAACTGAAGACTGAACCAATCCCAGCCGCTTTGGTGTGATGCCAACTGGTTCGTCGCCCACTCGTGATCGAACCATGTGAGCCCTTCGACAGCGTATTCCAGACCGTCTATGGCGACCGTTCCGCTCGTTTTCATGCGGGTCAGCGAGTAGTAATGCGAGGCCCTCCCCTCGCCTGCCGCCTTCTGGCTGACCCCGTCGCGTCCATGAATTACGGGAGGCGTTGGAGAATCAATCTGGAGATCCACAACGACGCCATCCTGCGCGGCTTTCAAACGAAAATCATGCAGCCCTGTGCGCTCGCACGACCAGTTCTCGATCCACGCGATCCGCGCACCGTCGTCGAAGCCGGCGTCCCCAAATGCCCCTCGCGAGAGCTTTTGAAAGTGGTGGAATTTTTTTCGGGAAATATCCGAGACCGCAAAGTGGGCGAATTTCACATCCCTCTGCAGGAATTGAGAAGTCGGCAGCGACCGCGAGGGATCGGCGACACCCTGCCGAAAAAAAGTGAGCTGGTAGCCGAGTTCCTCGCCACCCTTCGCCCGTAGATTACCGGTGAAATACCACCACTCGGTTTTGAAACCAGGATGACTCCCGTGATCGGAAGGGAATTGATAATTCCAACCTGGCAGCGCCACACGCCAGTCCGCAGGCGCCGTTGAAACGACAAGCAGAAAGCAACAGAAGCGAATGAGTGTTGGAAATTTCATCGAAGGATTCAATCAGCATACGCGCGGCGCGACTCATTCGTCGCCAACCAAATCGCCTGCAGGGAAGCTTGAACAAAGATGGAGAGATAGTAATCTTCCGGACTCTATGGCCGTTAAGACCGAAAAAGACCTCCCCGAGTTCCACCGAGCAAACTGGCTGAAAGCCATGAGCGCGATGCAGCTTAAAAATTACGGCTACACGATCCAGCTGCTCCAGACGATCTTGAAGAGCTGTCCCGAATTCCTCGCCGGACGCCAACTCGCACGCAAGGCCGCCCTTGCCAAGACCGGTGGCAAGAAATCGCTTTTCTCAACCGCCTCGTTCAGCGCGATGAAAATCCAGGCGCAGATCAAAAAAGACCCCTTGGAGGCGATCGACGCCTTGGAGAAGTGCCTTGAGACAGAGCCAAACAACCCTCAGCTCAACCAGACCCTGCGCGAAGCGGCGCTGGCCGCAAACATGCCAGAGATCGCCACATTCGCACTGGAAACAATTCTCGAAGCCACTCCCAAGGATACCAAAATCCTTCACGAACTCGCCAAGCACCTACTCCAATTCGCACAACCGGACAGGGCGGTCGAACTCTACCAGCGTATTCTGGAAATCACCCCGAATGACATGACGGCGATCAAGGGCATGAAGGACGCCTCTGCATCCGCCTCCATGCAAAGCGGCGGCTGGGAGAAGGAAGAGACGACCTACCGCGATCTCATCAAAGACAAGGAACAGGCCGTCGCCCTCGAGCAGCAATCCCGCGTGGTTCGCAGCGACGAGATGATTGAAAATCTCTTGGCCGAGCTGCATACCAAGGCGGAGGCCGAACCCGGGAATATCGACACCTCCCGACGCATCGCAGAGCTGTATGAGCAGAAGGAGGACTGGGAAAATGCCGCAAGCTGGTTCACCTACGCGGCCGCCCTCTCGAACAACTCCGACATGGCCCTCGTGCGCAAGGCCTCCGATTTGCAGATCCGTCAATTCGACATCGCCATCAGTGCCCGCGAGGAATACATCGCCGCCAGTCCCGGCACTCCGGAGTCCGAGGCCTACGAGGCCGAACTACCTGCTCTCCGCGCCCAGAGGGCTGAACTCGCCCTGCAATTTGCCCGCACCCGTGTGGAGCAAAATCCGACGGACCTTCAATTCCGCTTTGAACTCGGCGAGCTCCTCACCGAGCACGAGCGCTGGCAGGACGCCATTCCCGAGCTGCAAAAAGCCAGGCAAAATCCCAATGTCCGCATGAAAGCCATGAGCCTGCTGGGCCAATGCTTCACAGCCCGCGGCATGCTCGACCTGGCTGCCAAAACTCTCTCGGATGCGGTTTCCGAACTCTTGGTCATGGATCCCGTTAAGAAGGATGTGATCTACAACCTGGGACTCGTTTATGAAAAGATGGGCGACAAGGAAAAATCTGTCGATTGCATGAAGCAGATTTACGAGGTGGACTATGGATACCGCGATGTCGCTGCGCGGGTGGAAGGCTCCTACTGACAGAGAAGTGGGATTTTCCGGTTCGCAGAGAGATTTCCTGCCCAGCTCCAAAGAATGCCGGATTACTTGATGCGAAGAAAAACTTTACGAGGCCATAGGATGCGCTTAGGGTTTTAGCTGTTCCCCAGACCAACCGCATGGCCACAAATTTGATGGAAGCATCCGAGCGTTCACCAGATCTGCTTTCCCGCAGACCGGCCTCCTTGTTTCCCGCTGGATTGAAGGTGGCGCGCGGCTCGTTCCGTGAACGGGCGGTCATGCTGGCGCTTTTCCTGCTGGATTGCATCTGGTGGGCAGGCATTTACATCGTGCTTTCAGAGTTGTCCGGCGACTTCAACCGCTACGGGTGGGCCGAGGTGCTTATCCCGACAGCCATCTCGGTTTTTTCGCTGAGCCTTATCGGAGGCTACAACACTCGCTCGGAGATGAAGTCGGTGGGCTACTCCAGCGAGCATCTCATCGCATGCCTGGCCGCCTTTCTCTTCTCCGCTTTTGCCGTCTATCTGGTGGCATCCTTCGGTGGAATCGTGGCCTCGAGCCGTTCGATTTTCGGCGTCACCTTTCTTGCCTTCAGCACCATTTCCCTCTTCCAACGGAGGCTGCTCTACTCCTCCAGGCTGCTCCGCCGCAACCGCCGTCTGCTCGTCATTAGCGACACGGAGTCCGGCGAACGCTTCTATAAAAACTACACCATCAACGGACAGAAACAGAACCTCCACTTCTTTGCAGCAGGTGATGCCGTGGTGGGCGCCAATGTGGCAGGTCCAGGAAGCCCTGTTTATTCAGCCTTGGCGAGTGATGTCCTAAAAAACCTCGAGGAAAATCCCGACACCGAGCACGAGGCGATCGTCATCGCAGCTC
>JBILMW010000130.1:0-7632 GCA_044375335.1 Terrimicrobiaceae bacterium
GTTCGGAAAGCTCGGGGTATTTGCGGCCGAGTCCCACATAACGCGCCACCTGCCAAGCCTGATCGAGTGGCACATAGAGCCTAGCGCTGTTCGCGAATTCCAGCACCAGAACATCCCCCGTGCCATCCGGCGATTTTTCGAGACCCTCGTAGCGTCCGATTCCATGGTCGAGGTGCACGACGAGATCGCCAGCTTCGAATTCCGAAAAGTCCATCACCGCACGACCCGAGCGAACCCGCTCGCGCCGCAGCGCCGCGCGATGAGCGCGCTGGCTTGCCGAGCGGCCGAGCACTTCGGACTCCGCAAGGAGTGCCAGCTTTGCTTGCGGACACACGAACCCGCGCGTGGCCCGCGAAGTCAGAAAGATGAGTTTCGAGGTGTCGAAATCAAAATCCGAAGCCATCTCGCGGAAACGCTCGCCTTCACCTTCATTCACGCAGGCGAAGGCAATCGTCCACCGATCCGCAGCCCAGCTGTGGAGCTGATTAAAAAACCGGTCGCGCTTGGTTTCGTTCAACACCAAGTCGCCCGCGCCGAGGTCTCCGAAAGGCGGGGGATAAAACACAGGGGTATCCTTCGAGGCCTCGCCGCCGGTTCCTAAGCCGATCCCTTCAAACTCTCCGTCCGGCTCGATGGTGAGGATGCGATCCTTCGGCCCGAGATAATCCCGCAGCGTCCCGCCGACAGCGTCGGTGCGGCCGATGTAGATTTCCGTTTGCGCAACCTCGCCGACCGAACCCTGCGTATCGAGGTCGAATTCCCGCAGTGAATCGATTTCCAAGTCGAACCACTCGAGCCTAACCGGGCGGGGTTGCTGCCAGGAAAAGACATCCAGAATCCCACCTCGCCGCGCATACTGCCCGCGGGCTACCACCTGTGAGGCGGAGTCGTAGCCTGCGGCCTCGAGGCGAGCGATCACCTCCTCCAGCGGAATGCTCTGTGCTTTTTCCAAGGTAAAAATTTCACGCTTCACCGAACCCAGTGCTGGCGTCGCGGACTCCCACTGTCCGGCATGGACAACCACCACCTCATCACCGCCGCTGCGGGCCAGCGTCCGCAGCAAATCCAACCGCTCGGACTCGGTCTCCGCATCCGGCAGCGCCTCGGCATTCGGGATTTCCAAGTCGGGAAAAAGCCTCACCCGCCCGCACCATGCCGCAAGCTCGGCAGCGAATTCCTCCTGGCTCTTCACATCGCGGCACACAACCCACACGCGGCCCTTGATTTTCCCGATCAGCAGAGCCGCGACGAAAGGTTGCGCAGCCTCGGCGATTTCGGGAACAAGCGCGCCGGACTTCGCCTTCAGAATTCTCGCCACTGCAGAATCCGATTCCGCCTGTTTTAAAAAAGTCTCAAGCGGAGAAAATGTCATCGAAGTATTTCTGCTGAAAATCCGAGGCGGCATCAACCAAAGGCCGCCCGTCGAGTTCCCTCACGGCTCGAATCCCGACTCGGCTATTGGTAATGAAAGCAGCTCTGCAACGCGCCACATCGCGGCTCTCCAAAATCCCCTCCTCCACACCGAAGTTCTTAAGCACCCACGACCGCGCTGCACCATCCCTCGCCCCCGTCTCCAGCGCGGGAGTGATCCATGCTCCGTCGATTTTCAGAAAGGCATTCGCCATCGCAGCGCCAACAAGCATTCCGGCCGGATTGAATAACAATGCCTCGTCGCAGTCCGCGCGTTTTGCGTGACCCATCGCCTCGATGTTCTGCCAGTAGTTTCCGGACTTCCACCCGCCCGGCCTGGGTAAATAGGGCGCCGCACAGGACATCACGCGCAGCGCCGGCAAACGCCATCCCACCTCCGCTTGGTTGAAAAGCGCATAGACATTTCCCGCAAAGGGATCGCAAGGTCCACCCGGCCCCGCCGTGAAATAAAACCTCAGTAGTCCGTTACCGAGCCTCGAAAAATCAAACTCCGCGAGCACCGGCAACTCCGCCCCGCAATCCCCCGCCGCCCGCCGCAGCCTCTCCAAATGAGCCTCCAGCAACAGAGGCCGGCCAGCCACAACAGCGACCGTCTCAAACACACTCATCCCATAACGAAACCCGCGATCCGCCAGCGGCAGCGAGTCTACTTCCTCCCAAACGCTACCGGTTTGTTTCCAAGTCAACATTTGCTGTCGATTAGAGAAACGGATTCACTACGCGGACGGTTCCGTAGATTTGACCATGGTTGAGATCCTCGGTGTAGAGCGTGTCGCAGTCGAGTTCTTGCGCAGCGGCAAGGATTGCGGCGTCCCAGAGGTTGACTTCGGATTCCGAAATCAACGAAATCTCAAGTTCACGCTTCCGTATATCGGTCGGCGCCTTGGAGACCGAATAAACAAAAACATTCGTGTCGAAAAATGCATTCATTCCGGCCGACCTTTGCGCCGATCGTAAATCTCATCGCGATTGAATTTGCCGATTGGCTCGGTGATCGACACGCCAGCCAGCGCCTCAATCAACCTCGCCGCTCGTTCCTTGCGCTCGGATGCGGCGTCGGAAATGTCATTTCGCGTGGCATATTCAAGACCCTTAACGACCAGAGCCTTTACCGTCGTCTTTCGCTTGGCGGCAGTGATTTTTGCGCGATGGAGCAGTTCGTCGGGAAGATCGATCGTGGTCTTCATTGAGCCAGCAATATAGCTATATGGAAGGGATGTCAAAGTTGCCCCGGCCCTGCTGAAGCCCTCTCTTGCTTTTACTCTTCTTCCTCCTCCGGCCCGGCTGCAGCATTGCGGTCGAGGCGTTTTCGGAGTGTGGCGCGAGTGATGCCAAGCATTTTGGCGGCACGGACTTGGTTGTCGCCGGTTTTTTGCATGGCGCGGAGGGTGAATTCACGCTCGATCCAGGGCAGAAGCGGGAGCGAGGAGTCTTCGGCAGCGGCTTGGAAGAGGACTTCCACGGCGCGTTCCTTTGGCATCAGTTCGAGGGATGCCGCTTCGCCTTCCGACAGAGTCTCGGGTGATGCCACGCCGAGCGGAATGTCCTTTGGCAGCAATATGTCGGCGGTGGAAAGCACAGTGGCGCGCTGGAGCGTGTTCTCAAGTTCGCGCACATTGCCGGGCCAGGGATAGGACTCCAGCACACGAACGGCCTCTTCGGAGAGTTTCAGCGGAGGGGTGTGCGTGCGGTTCGCGATTTTTTGGAGGAAATATTCGGCGAGCAAACGGATGTCATCGACGCGCTGGCGGAGCGGCGGAATGTGAATTCGCACCACATTGAGGCGGTAGAAAAGGTCCTCGCGGAAGGTGCGCTTGGCCACCTCCTCTTCGAGGTTGCGGTTCGTCGCGCAGACGATTCGGACATCCGTGTTCAGCGTTTCGTTGCCACCGACACGGGAGAAGGTTCCCTCCTGCAGAACGCGGAGGATTTTGCTCTGCACCTGGAGCGGCATTTCACCGATCTCATCGAGAAAAAGCGTGCCCTTGTTGCATTGTTCGAAGCGCCCGACCCGCTGTGTCGCCGCACCGGTGAATGCGCCCTTCTCGTGGCCGAAGAGCTCGCTCTCGAGGAGGTTTTCCGGGATGGCGGCGCAATTGATCGCAAGGAAGCTTCGGTTGCTGCGGGCGCTGTAGTTGTGAATCGCACAGGCCACGAGCTCCTTGCCCGCTCCGCTCTCACCGGTGACCATCACTGCGGCGTCGCTGCCGGCCACGCGGCCCACCATTTTGAAAACCTGCTGCATGGCCTCGGAGCGGCCAACAATTTCATCACGGTGCTGCTCAACGGTGAGCTGGGGTTTGAAAGCATTGGCGGAGCGCAGTTCCGCAGCCGCAAGGAGCGCGGCATCGGCTACGACTTTGAGGTTAAAAGGGAGCTGTTCCTTCCGCACGAAATCAAAAGCCCCCATTTTCATGGCCTCGATCACCGACTGGGTGGTGCCGAACGCACTGGTGAGAATGACCATGGCATTCGGCGAGTGCTTGCGAATCCTCGCCAGCAACTCCATGCCGGTGAAGGGGTGCAAATTCATCTCGGCGAGCACGAGTTCAGGCTCCTCCATGCAGAAGGTCTTGTAACCCGCATCGGAGGATTCTTCCGTAAGAACGCGTGCGGTTTTGCTTTGGAGTTGGTGTTTCGCCCAATCCAAAAAGTCGGTGTCCCTATCCACCAAAAGAATCGTCTGCTGCTTTGCCATTGCCCTTGTGTCTTTTAATTCAACATCAGCTCTCCTGCGTGCGAAAGCGATTTTTTGACATCGCGTCCTTGATTGCACGCCCGCTCCCGCTTTTGATGGAAGTCCATGACTCAGGTTCGATTGTTTTTTCTCAGCTTGGCGGCGTGCCTCGCGGCATTGCCCACCGCAACCGCCGGCCTGCTCGACGACCTGACCCGCGAACAAAGAGCCGAACTCGAGAAGGGCGATCTCGTCGTCCTCGAGCAGGATATTACCGGAAAACCTTGGCCGAGGGTTCGCATCTACAAAAAAATTCAAGCCACACCTGAGCAGGTGGCGGGTGTTTTTTTTGACTACAATCACGCCAAGACATTCATACCCGATGTGCTCGAATCCAGAATTTCCAAAAAAATCTCTCCGGGCGTTATGGAGGTGGATTACCAAGTCGAGGTGCCCATTCTTGCGAACGAGGCCTACACGGCGCGGAATGAAATGAAAGCGCTCGGCGAAGGCTACCAAGCCTCTTGGACACTCCTCCGCGCCCTCCAAACAAAAGCCGCCGAAGGCAACTTGCTTATCGAGCCTTTTGAAAACGGCACTTCTGTGATTCGATACACCAATCTCGTGACTCCAAGCTCCGGCATGGCAAAAATCCTCAAGCTCCCGGCCATGGCCCGAATGCAAAAAACCGTCCTCGCCATCGGCCAGAAGGTCGAACAACAAAAATCAAAAAATCCGGCGGCACTCGCCGCACAAGTTGCACGCCTGCGCGAGGCCATGGAATCCTCGTCCGCGACGGACACCCAAAAACCCTGATGCAAAAATCCAACCGCGCCGCACTCGGCATTATTTTTCTCACAATTTTTATCAACATGGTGGGATTCGGAGTCGTCATTCCCGTGTTGCCCTTCTACGCCGAGCGCTTCGGTGCGACCCCGTGGGAGATCGGCTGGCTCTTTGGCATCTTCTCGCTCATCCAGTTCCTCGCCGCGCCAATCTTCGGCCAGATTTCCGATCGGTTCGGACGCCGACCGGTGCTCATCATCAGCACACTCGGAACCGCTCTGGGCTTCACAATCATGGGCATCGGCCACTCGCTCACGATGCTGTTTGTCGGGCGAATCATTGACGGCATCTCCGGCGGCAGCATCGGCACCGCGCAAGCCTATGTCGCCGACATCACAGCTCCCGAAAACCGCTCGAAGGCGATGGGCCTCATTGGAGCGGCATTCGGCTTGGGTTTTGTTTTCGGTCCCGCGCTCGGAGGCGCGACAGCGTCGTGGCTTGGTGAATCCGCTCCGCTCTATCTTGCTGGAGCACTCGCTCTCGCGAATGCCGCGCTCATCGCGTTCGTGCTTCCCGAGTCGCTGCCAAAGGAAAAGCGCGGCCCCAAGAAAGAACACCTCTTCCCGACCATCCTGCAGCATGTCCGCCCGGCACCCTACTTCACGACTGTGGCGACCTATTTTATTTTGATCGCGGGATTTTCCATCATGACCGCTGTCTTCGCGCTTTTCGTGGCTCACCGCTACGAATTTAACACCGCCCAGACCGGCTATGTTTTCGCGATGCTGGGAGTCATCGGCGTCGTCATCCAAGGCGGACTCATCGGGCGCTTGGTCAAAAAATTCGGCGAAGCGCGCCTAGCGACAGCTGGAGCAGCCATCCTCACCGGCAGCCTCTTTGCCATGCCCTTCACCGCCAGCATTCCCATGCTCCTGCTCGCCTGCGCGGGAATCGCCACCGGCAACAGCCTGCTCAGCCCCACGCTCTCCGGCATCGCCTCGCGCAATGTGGACGCCGAATGGCAAGGCCGCGCCCTCGGCATCCTGCAATCCGCTGGCAGCCTCGCCCGCTGGATCGGTCCCGTCCTCGGCGGATGGCTCCTCACTTTTGACCTAGACAAAAATATCGCCGCCTATGCCCAAACGCCGTTCTGGGCCGCTTCAGGGCTGCTCCTGCTAACCTTCTTCCTCTGCCTTAAACTCCCGCAGAAGTCCTAAATCCCGCGACGGTTGATGATTTTGTTGTCGTCGTTGAGAACGATGACCTTCGGCGTGTGCGACTTGATCTCTTCCGGCGTGAGCTGGACAAATGTCATGATCGTCAAGCGGTC
This sequence comes from Terrimicrobiaceae bacterium, assembly GCA_044375335.1. Classification (GTDB taxonomy): domain Bacteria; phylum Verrucomicrobiota; class Verrucomicrobiia; order Chthoniobacterales; family Terrimicrobiaceae; genus UBA967. Next base: position 6,225 of record JBILMW010000130.1, read on the forward strand.
CCCCGTTTTCCCCAAATGCGCCACTGCGCCATTCAGCACAATGCTCCGACTCCCGCGCGGAGCCCGAATGGCATAGGTCTCGAAGCGATTGCCATTGGTCTGATTGCCCACGAGGATTTTTTCGTAGGGCGTAATGCCCGCTTCCTCGAGGAAATCCTCATCAATGGCCATGCTGCCTTCGTAATTCACATCCGCATCCGTAACGATGGCGCGGTGGATTTTCGAACCGAGAATGACTTTCAACATGACCCAGACTTTAGAGCGGCGGCGCGGAAGATCAATCCTGATGGAGAATTTCGAGACCAGCTATGCATGGAGAAGTCCTCCGATCGTTCGGCCCCAAAGTTGCACCTTTGCAATCATGCCGTCTTGCCCCATGTCCATTGCTTCGCCATGGCCGATGACTCTTTTGAGCGCTTGGCCCGTTGCCGCCGCCGACCTTGTTGCTTCAATTGCGCAATCGGACTCAGCGCTGGTTCTGGCAGCAGGGCCTCGAAGCGTTCCAGCAAATCGAGCCCGCGACAGACTCTCAGGAATCCGGACAGTTGCGTCGCCACCTCGCCGGATTCCAGACGCTGCAGCGTGCTCTTGGAAACGCCAGCCTCCTCCGCGAGTTGGATCTGGGTCAGATTCCTGTCCAGCCTTGCGGCCGCCAAGCGACTTCCCAATTCTCTAAGAATCGCATCGTCCGTTAGCATTTTTACAATCTTCACAACGCATCGAAAGTGATGCGCTAAACCAAAAATGTCAATTAGCGCATCAAAAAAGAGGCTCTAAAAGGCTGCTCCAACCCGTCGCAGCGCGATAGTTTTTGACCAACTATTTCTTTCCGAGGACTTCGAGGTAGGTGATGCCGGTGGTTTTGCGGGTTGCGGGGTCGATGCGTTCGACTCGCATTTGTTTGAGCATCCACTGGCCGTCGATTTTCTGGGCGGAGATAACTTCAAAGCGTTTTACGAGGCGGCCGGTGGGGTCATAGCCTTCGATGCGGAGGAGGGCGGCGGATTGTTTATCGATCCACACGCGGACTACGCCGTATTGGGAAGCGCCGCGCTGCGCGGGGATTTCGATTTTCCAAGCGTCGCGCGAGCGAACGGTTTCGGATTCCAGAAGGCGGGGATTTTTCCAGTAAAGAAAACGAAGGGCGAGATCCTCGTAGGTGATCAGTCCGCCCCGGACAGAGTCGTCGAATTTGGAAATGGGAACCGCCGTTTGCGTGCCGTCGCGGCGCTCTTCGAGTGTGGACTCGCTCTCGCCAAGCCGCAGAAGAATATCCTGCTGAGGTCCGCTAAATCCATAACGCACGGCGCCCGCGCCGACTTCGATGACAAAGGGCACTTTCACCGAACCGGCCCGAAGCTGGGCTTCAAGAGTGATGCCCTCGCCCATGGGATTCATGCGGGCGGCA
>JBILMW010000018.1:0-24011 GCA_044375335.1 Terrimicrobiaceae bacterium
CGTCCATGAGCGACTCCAAGAGCGAAAAACGCTTTTGAATTGGAGCCAGCAAGGACGGCAATAGAGACATGCACGCCTTGTAGCACGGAGCAAAATAGAATCAAGTTATTTCTGGACGAATTCTAAGCTCGTGCCCTATGATTCGGATGCTGTCTTGCGGCTTGCTGGCGCTTACTCAAAAAAACGAACGGCACAAGGCGGGCACCGGAGTTTGGACATCCTGCATGTCGCAACCGCCGTTCACCTCGGAGCAAAGGAATTTCTGACTTTCGATGGACGCCAGCGCACTCTGGCAAAGCACGCAGGTCTGAAATTGCCTTTGTAGACAAGGGCCGCAGTGGGGACTTCTCCCCCCTCCCGTTCGGGGTTGTTGCTGGAACCTTGCTCCACCATGACTACGAACATCCACTTGATTCTTGAACGCGAACACCTCGAAAATCTCATTCCGCTTTTTGAAAAGCAGGGCGTCACGGATGAGATTCTCGACACCATCACGGATGAGGATTTGCGAACCTTGGGAGTCGAAAAGCTCGGCGAGCGCCGCCGGGTTCTTTTGGCATTTGGCGAGGGGTCCGGCGGCCCGTTCGACCTCACCGCCACGGCACAGGTCGGCGGCGGCTTCTTGCCACAGGACTCGGAATTCTCAGGACAGAAAGTAGAACCCTTCCGGATCGGAAAATATCCGGTCACGCAACTCGAGTGGGAGCGGGTCAGAATCTGGGCCATGGCGCATGGTTTCAAATTGGAAGCAGGCGAAGGAAACGGCAGTCGCCATCCGATCACCCATGTGAGTTGGTATGACGCCATCAAGTGGTGCAACGCCAAGAGCGCCATGGAAGACCTCAAACCGGTCTTCAGCATCAATGGAAAAATCTACCAAAATGGGGAATACGGCCCCGATGGCTCAACGCTGGTCGAGATGAACCCCGCAGCGGATGGCTACCGCCTGCCAACCGAGATGGAATGGGAGTGGGCGGCGCGCGGAGGCACATTGAGTCAAGGATACCAATTCAGCGGAAGCGACAACCCCGACAAGGTTGCGTGGCACGAAAAAAACTCGAATGGCGGAGCGCATCCCGTCGGGCAAAAACAACCCAATGAACTCGGAATCCACGACATGAGCGGCAATGTCTGGGAATGGTGCTGGGACAAGGATGAGACCGGCTCCGCCTGCCGCATCCGCGGCGGAAGCTGGATGCAACTCGATGGACACGGAACGGTCGCCTATCGAGTCAGTCGAAGCCCGGACAGCCGATACACAGTCATAGGCTTCCGAATTGCGCGGAACTTGTAAGGAGAAAAAAATGCTCGGGGGGGGACTCGAACCCCCATGCCTTGCGGCATGCGCCCCTCAAACGCACGTGTCTGCCATTTCACCACCCGAGCGAGGAGTGGAGAAATTAGAGCATTTTGAACGGGATGCAAGCGTGAATTTCGAAGGGAATGCTCTTGCCGCTGGAAGCAGGCAGAAACTACATTCGGGCTATGAAAGTATTGGTGACCGGCGGTGCCGGATTCATTGGATCGCATGTGTGCAGGCGTCTCTTGTCCGAGGGTCACGAGGTGGTGGCGATCGATGATTTTAACGATTTCTATGATCCGGCCATCAAGCGGGCGAATATCGCCTCGCTTGGCAGTGGAGTTTCAACTCGTGAGGGTGACATAAGGGATCGCAATTTTGTGCGGCGGGTTTTGGCGGACGGGCGTTTTGACGCCATCATCCACCTGGCCGCGCGCGCCGGGGTGCGACCCTCGCTGAAGGATCCCCAGCTTTACATCGACACCAACATCACGGGCACGCACAACCTGCTGGAGGCGGCGCGGGAACAAGGCGTGGGCCGGTTTGTGTTTGCATCCAGCTCCTCGGTTTACGGGCTTTCGAAGGTCGTTCCTTTCAACGAAAACCTAGCCCTACCTCAAACGCTGAGTCCCTACGCGGCGACCAAGATCGCAGGCGAACACATCTGTGGAAACTACGCGCATCTCTACAAACTGCGGGTTGTGTGTCTGCGCTTCTTCACGGTTTACGGTCCGGGGCAGCGGCCGGACTTGGCCATTCATAAATTCACCGACGCGATTCACCATGGACGATCGATCCCGCAGTTCGGCGATGGCTCCACGCGGCGCGATTACACCTATATCGACGACATCGTGCAGGGCGTGATGGGCGCGCTGCGCTACGAGGGGCCGCATTTCGATATTTTCAATCTGGGAGAAAACCAAACAACGACTCTCTCTGAGCTGATTTCCGCGATCGAAAGCGCGCTGGGCAAAAAGGCGATCATCGAACGCCTGCCAGAGCAACAGGGCGACATGCCGCTCACCGCAGCCGATATCACAAAGGCTCGCGAGCTGCTGGGCTACAACCCCCAGACGAAAATCCGCGAGGGAATTCCCAAGTTCGTGGAGTGGTATTTGAACAAATGAAAGACGCCGTTGACATCGCCTCGGCGCTCATTCGCATTCCGAGTGTGAATCCGGATGGGGGCGATCCCGGCACGGATCAAACCGGCGAGGCGGCTTGTGCTTCGTGGGTGGCGGATTTTTTGCGGGGCTGTGGCGCTGAGGTTTCTCTACGCGAGGTTTTACCGGGCAGGCCGAATGTGGTGGGACGCTTTCCAAGTCGCCGCGCTGAGGGGCGCCGGATTCTTCTGGCGCCGCATCTCGACACAGTGAGTGTAGCTGGCATGACGATCGATCCCTTCAGCGGCGAGGTTCATGACGGACGGCTCCTCGGGCGTGGGGCTTCCGATACAAAAGGCACGGCCGCCGCGATGCTCTGGGCGCTGCGCGAGGCTCGAGAAACTCTGGCCGACTCACCTTACGAAATTTGGTTCGCCGGGCTTGTGGGCGAGGAGGCGGGGCAGTTCGGAGCGAAGGCTCTGGCGGCGGAGGAGAAGTTTGATTTTGTGATGGCCGGCGAGCCGACATCGCTGAATGTCGTCCACACGCACAAGGGCTCCTGCTGGCTCCAACTTCGCACGCACGGCCGGGCTGTTCACGCGTCCCAACCGGAAGCGGGAGAAAATGCGATTTATCAAATGATGCAGGCCATCGAGTGTCTGCGAAGCGAGGGAATCCCGAGATTGGCGGCGACCTCGGATTCGGTGCTTGGGACTTCAACGCTCAGCGTCGGAACAATCCGAGGCGGGTCGAAAGTCAATATCGTCCCCGATTTTTGCGAGGCTTCAGTGGATATCCGCATCATCCCTGGGGTAAATCCGGAGTTCATCATGGATCTTTTGCGCCAGGGTGTGCCGAATATCGAAATCGACCTGAAGCGTTCGGAACCGCTCTACACCGATCCTGCGCATCCGGTGATTGCTCGCCTTCAATCATTGGGCTCCAAGCTCGTGGGAGCGCCTTGGTTTTGCGATGCTGCCGTGTTTGCCTCGCAGGGATACCCCTCCGTGGCGATCGGCCCAGGCTCGATTGCGCAAGCGCACACGGCGGATGAATTCATACGCGTCGCCGATCTTGAAGCCGGGGCGGAGTTTTTCCTGCGTTTCCTGAAGTCGCTCGAGTAGGCCGGCGCATCAGCGTTCTTGATCTCTGTCCGGCGAAATGGAAGATTCGCGCCCATAAGCAAGGAATATTACAGTTGGGAAAAAGACTCCCGGGCTTCAGAAAAACCATTCTACACCCGCAAAATCGTGTGGGTGCCGCTGGCGGTCTTCGGCGTGGGTATTTTGGCGGCATGGATCAGCTTTGGTGTATTGACGCAGAAATACGATGCGCGCGCTGAGGAATTCGACCTCAAGCAGGTGAGTCAAATGGAAGCGGCATCGATTTTGTATGACCGCAAGGGGCGCGAGTTCGGGAAGCTTTTCATCCAAAACCGCCAACCGGTTCCCTACGATCGCCTGCCGCCGATGTTGGTTAAGGCCGTGATCGCCGCTGAAGACAACCGTTTCTATGATCACGACGGCGTGGACTACATGGGCATCTTCCGCGCGGCCATAACGAACTGGCGCAAGGGCCGCATCGCTCAGGGTGCCAGCACGGTAACCCAGCAGCTCGCCCGAAATTCCTTCGAGCTTCGCGAGCGCACCTACGAGCGCAAGCTGGTGGAGCTCTATCTCGCTTGGCGCATCGAAAAAAATTTCAGCAAGAAGGAGATCATGGAGCACTACCTGAACCGCGTCTATTTCGGCAGCGGCTTCTATGGTGCGGAAGCGGCCTCGCAGGGGTATTTCGGAAAAAATGCCGCCGACATGACGATCGGTCAGTGCGCGAACCTTGCCGGACTGCTCAAGAGCCCCCAGGCGCTCTCGCCATTTAACAACCCCAACGACTCCACCGAATCGCGGAATTTCGTCCTCGGGCGCATGCGGGAGCTGGGATTCATCACGCGTAAGCAATACGAGGAGGAGTTGGCGTCTCCGCTGGGAACCGTCCAGCGGACGAATCCCTTCAAGGTGAGCTACGCCATCGAGTTGATCCGCCAACAGGTCATCAAGGCTCTTGGCTTCGAGCGGGCTATGAATGGTGGCTACCGCATCGACACGACATTGGACTCCGACTTGCAGCAGGCCGCTGACCGCGCCACGCGGGAGGTTTTATTAAAAATCGAGCAACAGCCGGGCTACAGCCACCCGACATTCGAGCAATACCGCGCGGCCACCAAGAAAATCGAAGATGCGATCAATCGTGGCAACATGTCCGTCAAGATGCCGGAGCCGAAATACCTGCAAGGCGCCGCTCTGGTTGTGGAGAACACAGCGGGCGGGATTCTCGCACTCACTGGTGGGCGGGATTTCAAGCACAGCGAATACAACCGCGCCCTCCAAGGAAAACGCCCCGCCGGCACGGCATTCACGCCCTTTGTTTTCGCATCCGCCTATGAATCCGGCATCTTTCCCGGCGAAATCGTTCAGGACGCCTGTATCGACAACCGCTATGTTATGGTCGGCGGCGAGACAGGCCTCCTCGGCGAGTGGGGCGTTGAGATCGAAGGCAACGAATACGAAGGCCCCATGACCACGCGCGATGCGCTGGTGAAGGGCAAGAACGCCGCCACAGTCCGTCTTGGAATGCAAGTCGGTCTCGATGCGGTGAAAAAAACCGCCGCCGCTTCGGGCATCAGCTCACCGTTGAGGGATTACTCGAACGCCTTTCTCGGCAGCAGTGAACTCAGCCTCGACGAACTCGTGCTCGGTTACACCGTGTTTCCCAATGTCGGCCAGCGCCCGGCTGACCTCTACATCATCCAGTCGATCCGCCAACCCGAGGGAGAGATCATTTTCAAGGCCCCCCGCAAGCGATACCGCACGATCTCACCTGCTGCCGCCTACGAGACGCATTCTGTGATCTCCGATTTCATGGAGCGCGGAGTCGGTTCGCTCGGACGAAAACAATTCGGTCTTGGCAACTTCCCGGTCGCTGGAAAATCCGGCACAGCCTACGGATTCACCGATACCTATTTCCTCGGCTACACGAATACCGTGACCTGCGGCGTGTGGGTCGGCTTTGACAAGCCTACGAAAATCTACCGCGGAGCATTTGGTAAGGATCTCGCCCTGCCGATCTGGAGCCAGATCATGAACGCCGCTGCCAAGAGCTACCCACCACGCGAGATCGAGCGTCCATCTGGCCTGAGGGAGGTCGAAATCTGCCGTTCGTCCGGACTCCTCGCCACACCGCGATGCTCGGCAAAACCAGCCGACACGGTCACAGGCGAACGCTCCCCTGACTCGAACACCTACAAGGAACTCGCCACCGAAAAACAAGCTCCCACGATCCCCTGCGACATCCACGGCGGCGGAGTCCGCACCTACGCCAGAGAATTCGACGAAGCCGACTGGCCACGCGCGGCAACCGCTATCGATCTTACCAAAATCCGACCCGTTGCCGTTACCTCTCCGCCATTGGTCGGCTTCAATGACATCTACCGCTCGGTCCGTCCTGGCGCGGAATCCGAAAATGACGAGGACATCCCTGTGGCCAAGGCGGTTCCAGTCAACACGCCGCCTCCTGCTCCTGATACCGCTCTGCCTGCTACGCCAGCATCCGGCGAAGTCGAAATCCGCCGCGCGGAACCTGTGAATTCCCAGACCGCCCCCATGGAACAACCCGCCATTGAGGCACCGCCACCTGCGGCGATTGATTTTTTCTAAAAGTCCAATGGTCGAACTCCGCCAAGTCACCAAGCGCTTTGGAACACACGAAGCCCTGAAGGACGCGAGTTTTGCAATCAACGCTGGCGAGTTCATGACATTCCTCGGTCCTTCAGGATGCGGCAAGACCACCTGCCTGCGACTCATCAGCGGATTGGACACGCCAACCTCGGGCCGCATTCTCATCGACGGAAAAGATATCACTTTCGATCCACCTTACCGGCGTGATGTGAACCAGGTTTTTCAGAATTACGCCCTCTTCCCGCACCTCACGATTTACGAAAACATCGCCTTCGGGCTTCGCATGAAACGCATCGCCTTGGCCGATATCAAACGCCGCGTCGAACGAGTCGTGCAAATGGCCGCACTCGGCGATTTCGTGGGCCGCAAGCCAGCCCAGCTTTCCGGTGGGCAGCGTCAACGCGTCGCCTTGGCCCGCGCGATTATTTGTGAGCCCAAGGTCCTCCTTCTCGACGAACCGCTCAGCGCCCTCGATGCCAAGCTGCGAACCCAGATGCGCCTCGAACTTAAACAGCTTCAGAAACAACTCGGCATCACCTTCATTTATGTGACCCACGACCAAGAGGAAGCCCTCACCATGAGCGACCGCGTGGCCGTGATCAACGACGGTCGCGTCGAGCAGATCGGGACAGTGAACGAGATTTATTACAAACCCGCTACACGCTTTGTCGCATCCTTCATTGGCGAGACAAACATCGTCGAAGCACAGATCATCGACTCGCGCTCCGGCACGCTGCGATGCCGCCTCAAAGGCGGTCTTGAATTGCATGTCCGCAAACCAGAATTCCGCCCCACCGGAAATGTCCTTCTCTCCCTGCGACAGGAAAAAATCCGCCTCCATCGCAGCAATCCCGGAGGCCACAATTCCTTCCCCTGCCGAGTCAGCATGGAAATCTTCAAAGGCGCCGTCGATGAACTCACCCTCTCCGTCCAAGGAGACCTCACCCTCGGAACGGTCATCGCCAATGATGGCCAAGATGGAACGGATTTCCACGAAGGCGATCAAATCTTCGCCAGCATCCAGCCCGGGGATATCCAAATCGTGGCAGAGTAAATCCTCCACTGCCGCCAAGCAGGCGGTCAAAATGCGACAGCCAAGTGGTCATTTCCGTTCAAAAAAATTTTTGAAAAAAGAATTGACCAGTGATTTCAATGAGATACGACATGGCACAGATAGTGCTTGAACAGCGTGAACCGCCGCATCAGGCAGTTTATCTCGGGACAGCCACAAGGCGACTCCCGCGAAAAGAAACAAACAACAAACAACTAAACAAAAATGAAACTGAATAAATCGATTGTTGCTCTCACGAGCCTGGTGGCCTTTGCCGCCACGCCGCTCTTCGCGGGAACCGGCAAAACCTTCAAAGAGACCGTCGTGGTCGAAGAGGAAGCATCCTCCTGGTATAACGCCGCTCTCAGCACCGGCTATGACAGCCTCTACATGTTCCGTGGCGTGAACACGCTTCGCTCCAATGGCGGATACGGCAATAGCCTCTGGTGGACTGATGCCAACTTCACATGGAACATCTCTGACAACGACACCCTCACTGTAGGTGGATGGCAGGCTTTCGGCTTGAGCAAAGCCAGCTATCGTGAATTCGACGCCTACCTAAACTATCTCCACAGCTTCGGAGATCTCGCGGTCGGCCTTGGATACACATTTTACTATGTCTATCCTCCTGGTGCTCAGGACTTCCAAAATGAATTGAATGCCAAAGTCGCCTACAGCATTGACCTCGGGTTCATGACATTGACTCCAGCCGTTACTTACTACTTCAATCTTGGACCTGATAGTGGTCCTGGTGATGAGGTTGGCGTGGTCAGCACAGCCAGCAGCTACCTCGACATTCGTGTCAACGGCAGCATTCCCGTGATCAAGGATGTTCTCTCTATTGATCCATGGGCAGCTTTCGGTTTGAACTTCGGATACAATCTCGAAGGCCCTAGCGCGACTGAGCTTAGCTCGTTCGATGGTGCAAACAACCTTGAGTTCGGCGTGGCCCTTCCTTGGCAAGTCAACGACATCATCACTGTTTCCGGTTACATTGCTTACAGCTATGCCTTTGAGCAGCTGGGAGGCATCACTCAGCCTAGCACCTTCTGGGGCGGCGGCAAAGTGGCCTTCGCGTTCTAAGATCGCTTAAAATTCAACAAAAACCCCTTCCGGTTATGCCGGAAGGGGTTTTTTATTGCGCTACCGGAAGCAATTTGGAATTGGCCGTTTCGGCGCGTTGCTTGGCGACATCCTCGGCAGAGACCTTGGGAGACTGCGAACTCCAGGTGGCTAAAATATAATTCAAAACCTCGGCCGTTTGCTCATCGCTCAAATCCGCACGCCAGGAAGGCATGATGCCCTTGTAGATTTTTCCATCGCGCTCCAATGGCCCACGCTGGCCGAGCAGTAGGAGCCGAATCAATTCCTCAGATGGCCCGGCAAGACGCGGCGAACCCTGAAAAGGCGGGCAATTTCCAGGAATTCCCGAGCCATCGACCTGATGACACGCCGTGCAGCGAGTCAGGTAAATATCCCGACCGCTCAGCGGTGTCGTATCGACGGTGGAATCCGCCGCCGGACCACAAGCGGAGAGAGCCATCGCACAACAAATTCCCACGCTGGATGAAAGCCAAGATTTACATGCACCCCCCGTATCCAAGAGAATTTGTAAAGGAATCGTTCTCTGCATTTCCTCCTCTGTGAACTCTGTGTCCTCTGTGGTCAATCCTTCCCCTGCGGCAAACCCAACACGCGGCGGATATCACCCGCCATGGCTTCCGAATTCGCAAGTTGGTCCATTTTATAAACCAGACGCAATTTTCCCTTGGGATCAATCAGGTATGTGCTGGTCGAATGGTCGATCAAATAATCCTCCTCGCCCTGCGGTCCTTTGGGATCCTTGCGATAAAACGCACCATAGGCCCGCGCGGTGTTGCCGATCGCTTCCGGTGAGCCTGTGAGACCGGTGAATTTTTCATCAAACATCGGCATATATTTTTTGAGGTCTGATATGTCATCGCGTTTATCCACGCTTACGAAAACGACGCGCACCTGATCCCTCACCTCGGCAGGCAGCGCACGACGGGCGGCGGCGAGGTTCGCCAGCGAGGCCGGACAAATATTCGGGCAGCAGGTGAAGCCAAAATTCAGCAAAATCAAACTCCCGCGCTGGTCCTGAAGGCGAAAAGGATTCCCATTCTGATCAGTTAGCTCGAAAGGGTATGCGACCCGCAGCGGCTCCAAGCTTTTGCCAAACCAAGTCGTATCGGTTTTGTTGGCGGACTCCATGCCGGCGATGAAAAAAATTCCGCCACCAACCAGCACGATGAGCGCCAGGGCGAGTCTCAGAGCGGCACGGCGGTTCTTTTGAGCGGAAGCCTCAGACATTTCTCAGGAGCCGGATTTCCTCGGCAGCGTCCTGTGCACGGAAGACCGATGTTCCCGCGACGAGCAAGTTGGCGCCGCTGCGAACGGCTTCGGCCGCCGTTTTGACATTGATGCCACCATCAACCTCGATGTGAAAATCAAACGGCCCCGCCTCGCGCCAAGCCGCCGCCTCGGCGACCTTGTCCAGCATCGAGGTCAGGAAAGCCTGCCCTCCGAAACCGGGAGTCACGGTCATGACCAACAAAATATCAAACTGCCCGAGAAATGGCTTCACCAACTCCACAGGCGTCGGTGGACTAACGGCCAAGCCCGCCAGAAGCCCAGCATCCCGCACGGCTGCGAGGGTTTTCGAGACATCATGGTTGGCTTCGACATGCGTGGTGATCGAACTCGCGAGAGGAAGAAATCGCGGAAGATAGTGGTAGGGATTTTCGATCATCAGGTGCACATCGAGCGGCAAGCGCGTATGGCGCGAGGCCGCCTCCACGAAGGCCGGACCAAAGGAAATATTGTCAACAAAATGGCCGTCCATCACATCGCAATGAATCCAGTCCGCACCTGCGTTTGTAATGCGTTCGACCTCCGCGCCAAGGCGACTGAAGTCACAAGCCAGAAGAGATGGGGCAACGATGGTTTTGCGCGGAGCCATGGAAATGACATACCTTGCCGCCATGGAATTTGCCAGCGACGAATACTTCATGCGCGAGGCGCTGCGGCAGGCCCGCCGTGCCTACGCTGCGGACGAGGTGCCATGCGGCGCGATCATTGTCAGAGAAGGAGAAATCATCGCCCGCGCGTGGAACCAAGTCGAAATGCTCAAGGACGCCACCGCGCATGCGGAAATGCTCGCCATCACTCAAGCCGAGGCGGCGGTGGAGGACTGGCGTCTCAACGATTGCGACCTTTATGTGACCAAGGAACCCTGCCCCATGTGCGCCGGAGCCATCGTCCACACAAGACTCCGCCGCGTCATATTCGGTTGTCCCGACCCCCGAGGAGGCGCCGCCGGAGGACTGATGAATATTCTCCAAATGCCCCAACTCAACCACCGCTCCGTCATCACCTCCGGCATTCTCGCTGATGAATGCGCCGCGCTGCTGCGTGATTTTTTCCGGGCCAAACGCGAGGCGGCGGGGGTAGTGAAATTGACCACAGAGGACACAGAGAGCACGGAGGAAAGGCTGAAATGAAGAACAGGCCTGCGATTCCTTTTGAAACTTTTTCCGCCTTGGATGCGCTCCCCACAGTTCGGGCTGTGTTTTTGCAACGCGTGCCGGGGTTGGATGTCAAAACCGACCGCGAAACGGCCTTGAAGCGTCTCGCGGGAATCCAACGCGAGGCGTTGGATGCGGTAGGTTTTTTGAACATGCGTCTTGCGAAGGCCAGCCAGGTCCACAGCGCAAATGTGGTGCACATTTCCAGCGCCGACACCTTCCCAGTTCCCGACTGCGACGCCCTGATCACCACAGAACGCAAGCTCTGCCTCGGCATCTATGTGGCAGACTGCGCCGCAGTCTATGTCGCCGACCGTCACGGCCGGGGCATCGGGCTCGCCCACTCCGGCCGAAAGGGAACAGAACTCGGCATCGTTCCAAAAACAATTGCCGCCGTCTGCGCAGCCGCCGGAGCCGTTCCACAAGACCTCATCGTGCAAATCTCCCCATGCATCCGCCCGCCGAACTACGAAGTCGACTTCGCCGCCGAAATCCGCACCCAGACGGCCGAAGCGGGAGTCCGCGAAATTCACGACCGCATGAGTTGCACCGGATCGAATCTCGCAAAATATTACTCTTACCGAAAAGAGGAGCGCCAAACCGGCCGCCTCCTCGCGGCTATGGCACTGGTTTGAAGCTTTGCGGGTTTTGGTTTTTTATCTCCAGAACCCGCATCGTGGCTCAAAGACCGCTCGGATAGGTCTCATCGACTTCGGCGACCCCATCGGCTTCCCATGCCGGAGTGCGCTCGAGGGGTTCGACGGCGCGTGTTTCATCGAAGTGGAAGACCGCGTCGAATTGCTTGGAGACATTGGCCGAGAAGTAATGGCTCTCGCGCTCGGTTTCGGGTCGATAAATGACTCCGATGGCCCGTTCGAGGAGCGGATGCTGCAGCACTTCGGCCGCGTCCTTGTGTTTTGAGAAGTCGAGCCAGAAGCGCGGAATCCCTGTTTCGTGGAAAAGTCTCTCGCAGCTATGGGAAAGGGCGGGACGCACGGATTTGCGTTCCGCCGGCGCATCCCAATCCGAAGCCGCTGTGACAGTCCCGTTGTAGGTGGTGAAGCCGACGAGAACGGCCCGCGAGCCGAAGTGTTCTCGAGCCAACTGGCCTATGTTGAATTCGCCACGATGGCCCATTTGAGTCGCACGGGCATCGCCGATATGGGAGTTGTGCGCCCACACGACGATCTTGGAGCAGCCGTGAAGCGCCTCGAGATGTGAAGAAATCGCGAGGAGGGTATTCATCATATGCCGGTCACGGAGATTCCAAGACTGCACATCGCCGCGCAGCATCGTGCGGTAGTAGTTTTCAGCATCGGCGACGACGGCGGCATTCTGCTCGGCGCAGAAGTAGGCTTCGCCGGCGCGGTGTCCATCGAGTCCAAGCCAAGCTCCTTTTTTGCGCCGCAGGTCTGCAAGAGCTGCGACGACCTCGTCCTCGCAGCTTTTGGAAATACCCGTGCCGGTGAAAAGCCCATAGCGCTTCGGATCACCGCCGAAGTGGTCGAAGCACGCGTAGCGATGGGAAAAAGTTCGCGCGACTGCGGGATCGGTTTCACGCAGGTAGTCGAGGACCGCTTTCATCGACTCGTTAAGGCTGTAAAGGTCGAGACCGTAGAATCCGACCTCCTCACCACCCGAGTCGAGGTTGCGGTCGCGGAGCCAACCAGCAAAATCGAGCACATCGCTGTTTCTCCACATCCACTGGGGGAATCTTTTGAATCCACTAAGCGCATCGGCTGCAGCGGTGTCGCCATCCGAGCCTGTCACAAATTCATTCACCCTCCACGAATCGGGCCAGTCCGCTTCGACGGCCACGGCGTTGAAGCCGAGTTCCTCGATAAGGCGTTTCGTGATGCCCGAGCGTGCCTCGTAGAATTCATGCGTGCCATGGGTGGCCTCGCCAAGGAGGACAACTTTTGCTTTTTCGCACCGCTCGATGAGGCCGTCATAATCGGACGCCTCCCCGAGCAGAGGCTCCACGCCACGGCGGATTGTTTCGATATCGGCTGTCATGCGACCTCCGTGGGTTGAAGTTTCGCGCCCTTCCGGAGGAGTTCGTAAACGGTATCATCGGATACCTGCGTGAAGTCGTCATACCATTGACCGACACCGAAGAAATCCTCTGGCATGACTAGGGCGACAAAATCCTCCACGAGCGATTCCATTTCCCATCGCACAGTCGGCGGCGCGACCGGCGTGGCCAGAATGATGCGGCCGACGCGCTGCTCGCGCAGGGCACTTATGGCGACGCGCATCGTCGAGCCTGTCGCGACTCCGTCATCGACAAGGATGATGGTTTTTCCCTTGAGAGAGATTGGATGCCGGTTCCCCCGGTAAGTTGCCTCGCGGCGCATCAACTCGAGCGCCTCGCGTTTCTCCACGGCCTCGAGCGAGTCAGGCGGAATGCGGAGGCTCTCGATGACGCTGCGGTTCAAAACGCGCACGCCGCCGCTGGCGATCGCACCCATGGCCAACTCCTCGTGGCCGGGAACGCCGAGCTTTCGGACGATCATGACATCCAACGGAAGGTTGAGCGCACTGGCGATCTCATAGCCTATGGGAACACCGCCCCGGGGTAGTGCGAGGACGATGGTTTCGGGCCTGTTGGCATAGATCATGAGCTTTGCGGCCAGGATGCGCCCGGCCTCTTCACGGTTTTGGAATCGGGCACTCATACTTCGACGACCTCCCTGTGGATTTCGTTTTGACGGGTTTCGCGGGCGAGGTGCTTTTTGAACCAGCCGGCAGCAAGACTGGAGACCTTCTCAAGTGCGCCTGGTTCTTCAAAAAGATGTGTCGCTCCCGGAATGATGGATAGTTTTTTAAGACATCGCAGGTGTTGGCTGGCCTCCTTGTTCAAACGCACAACAGCATCGTCCCTCTCGCCCACGATCAAGAGCGTGGGTGCGGTGACATGGCGAAGATGCTCGTAGGCGAGATCCGGACGGCCACCCCGGGAAACGACCCCGCTGATGCGCTCGCCGAGGATCGATGCGGCGGCTATAGCGGCTGCCGCACCCGTGCTGGCGCCGAAGAGGCCGATCGGTTGGTCATGAGCGGCGGGGTGGTCCTCCACCCACCTTACGGCAGTGATGAGACGATTCGTGAGCATTTCGATGTCGAAGCGAAGCTGACCGTCGGCGGCGTCCCTCCGTTCTTCCTGGCGGGTCAGGAGATCAAGGAGAACCGTGCCAATCCCGGATTCATGAAGGACCGAGGCTACGAATTGGTTTCTCCGGCTATGGCGGCTGCTGCCACTCCCGTGGGCGAAGATCACGATCCCCGAGGCGTTCGGCGGCATGATCCATTCGGCTTCGAGGTGCATGGAATCGACAGGTATTTGGACGATCCCGGAAAAGGTGTCCACGAGCCTGCCACGGCTGTTTTTATGATGCGTGTTGAGCATGGTGTGTGTTTTTGAAAAGAGGTGGCTTGTTTACGAGGCGAAGCCAAAGCGGTGTTTCACTTCGGCGTAGTCCATGTGCAGCGAACGGCTGAGCAATTCGGCCGCAACGCGCGTGGCGGCGACTTTCAGCAGCCGGTCGAACTGATGGGGTTCGACGGGCACTCCGTCATGCATGATGGAGTGGATGCGGGCTCCGCTGGTGAGAAGTTGAACGAGGAATGTTTCCGCCTCGACTGGATCATCCGTGTGGTGGGTCTCCACGCGTTTGTTGTGTTCCGGAAAGACGGTGTAGTTGATTGAGAATTTGGCGAGCATTGGGTGAGTCATAGGTTCGGCGGCAATCAAACTCCTCATGCTCCCGCCGCCAATAAGGACATCCCCCCATCGCGGGAGGAGTGAGCACGGCCGAGCATGGCGGCGTGCGGCTTGAAGCCGTTCCACACATGAAAAAAACAAACTCAAAAACCACGAAGACACCCGCCCCACGCATTCACATCGACCGCGAGGACCGAGCCCGCACCAATGCAGGAAAGACAGTGAACAGCAAAGTCCGTAGCGAAGGCCGCACGCTGGCCGCTAGGGAACGCGACGCCATCACGGCCCGCGCGTTCCACGCCGCAGAGGCCAAGTCGGCGACCACGGAATGAAAGCGCCGGATGGATCGGGGGTTTCCCGAGCCATATCCTGCGCAGCGACTCCACTCGACTTCGTATTCACCCGATTACCACGCAACCCCGCGACTGCTACCAACACTCTCCGATGAAAAAAATCACACTTTCCAAACGACAATCCGCAACCTCTTCCCGTGAGCCCAAGCGGCCCCTCACGGCAGTCAGACGCAGCGCCCCCGTGAACCAACCAACCAAGCCGAAGGCGGCTGCCACGATCCGACTCATGATCGTGGACGACCACACCTTCGTCCGGGAGGCGCTGCGCTCACTGGTCGAACTCGACAAGGCGATCGATATCATTGGCGAGGCCGACAACGGCCGAAAAGCCATCGACCTCGCAGTTGAAAAACGGCCGGATGTCCTGATCATGGATATCGGAATGCCGCGCCTCAATGGCCTCGCAGCGGCCCGCCAAATCCGCCAACTCGCGCCGGATGTCCGAATCATCCTGCTCACTGCTTTCGGCACCGATCAATACATTCAGCAGGTCATCGACGGTGATATTCAAGGCTACCTGCTTAAGGACTCGCCTTCGAATCTCATTACGCACGCCATCCACGAGGTGGCAAAGGGCAATACCTTCCACAGCCCGGCTATCTCACGCCGCATGCGGACGATTTATGATGAAGTTCCATCCGGCAACGGCCACAAACCGGCGATAAAGCTCACAAGTCGCGAGGTGGAAGTGCTCCAACTCATCGCGGAGGGATCCGCTAACAAGCAAGTCGCCGGAGAACTGAACATCAGCATCAAGACGGTCGAAAAACACCGGCAGAACCTCATGGATAAGCTGCGCATCCATGACACGGCGAGCCTGACGCGCTACGCGATCTCCTCCGGCGTCATCGACAACATGGTGCAAACTCTGCTGCCGATCTGAGCCGGCTCTCTACCGCGCGTCCATGAGACCCGCCACACGCTCTCGGAGGGCCTCGACCGGAAGGCTGGGCCCGATGAGAAGCAGGAGCGGCGTCTTGACGCGCGGCTCGCGGCCAACCGGAAACAAGCGGGTCTCGTCATCGGATCCGACTTTTTGGAAAACAAAAAACTCTCCTGGGGCATCATCAAAAACCACGAGCCCCTTCGCCCGCAGGACCTCTTCTGGCAAGTCGCCCATGAGGGCATCGAACGCCTTTCTCTCCAGAATCTCCGGCAGCGGAATCTCACAGGAGGCGAAGTGGTGGGCTTCATGTCCATGGGTGTCGTGCGAGTGCGCATGGTGTCCGCAGCCGCAGCCCTCTGGATGAGCTTGGGCATGTGGTTCTACGGCAGCCTCCGAGATGCGCGCGAGGTCCTTGGCGAAGGAAACGGGATCCGTCCTCTTCCCTCTGACTCCGCATTCCTGCAGGGATTCTAAGACGGCCTCCATGCGCTCTGGCGCGACGGAATCCGCTCGCGATATGTGAATGTGCGAGGCTGTGCGGGCCTGCTCGCGCTCGAGGGCGTTGTGCCAAAACCGGCGCTGCCAGCGTTTGCCGTCGATGATCGAGAGTTGGACCGGAGGACTGAATTTTTTCAGCGAGGGATCGAGTGCGAGGGATTCGATTAACTGCGCGGAATCGGTGGTGCCATTGGTCTCCACGATCATCACCCTGCCCCTCTCGTGCCGGAATTCCCGCAGAGCTTCCAGTAATTCGTCTCTCGATCCACAACACACGCAGTCGCCGCTGAGGGCCTTGACCTCGGCCGCGAGATCGCTGAACTGCTCCGCATCGATACGGGCGTTCTGATAATCATTGATGATCAGTTCCGGCGTCAGTCCCTCCACCGCAAGCGATGGCATGAGATTTTTGAGAAAGGTGGTCTTCCCCGATCCCAGAAATCCGACAACAAGAACAAGTGGTGTCATCTGAACAAGCGCGATGCGGCGGCTATGCAGCCGGTTGGTGATTCCCTCCTCAAAGAAGCGATCAAAGAACCGCCAGAACCTGCGCCTCGATATCGGCGTAGATTTTTGGATCGTTTTTGAGAACTTCCTTCGCGGCGTCGCGACCCTGGGCGAGTTGTTCGCCTTTGTAGCTGAGCCAGGAGCCGCGTTTTTCGACGATGCCTTTTTCGAGGGCGAGGTCGAGGAGCGAGCCGGTGTTGGAAATGCCTTCGTTATACATGATGTCGAACTCGGCTTCGGTGAAGGGAGCGGCGACCTTGTTTTTCACGAGTTTGATTTTTGTGCGGTTTCCGGAGACCGAGCCATCGCTGTTCTTGATGGCGCCGATGCGGCGGATATCCACGCGGATGCTGGCGTAGAATTTGAGCGCTTTCCCACCAGGTGTTGTCTCGGGGTTGCCGAACATAACGCCGATTTTTTCGCGAATCTGGTTTGTGAAAAGGCAGATCGTGTTGGCTTTGGAGATGAACGCGGTGAGCTTGCGGAGCGCGTTGCTCATCAGGCGGGCTTGGGCGCCCACAACAGCGTCGCCGATCTCGCCTTCGAGCTCGGATTTCGTCACCAGAGCCGCAACGGAGTCGAGGACGATAATGTCGAGCGCGTTTGAGCGCACGAGAGTCTCGCAGATGCGAAGGGCCTCCTCGCCCGAGCTGGGCTGGGAAACAAGGAGTTCGTCGAGATTAACGCCGAGTTTGCGGGCGTAGTGGGGATCAAGCGCGTGCTCCACATCGATGAATGCCGCCAAGCCACCGAGTTTCTGGGCTTGGGCGATCGCTGTGAGCGTGAGCGTGGTTTTTCCCGAGCTTTCTGGGCCGTAGATTTCGATAATGCGTCCACGGGGGAAACCTCCCACGCCGAGCGCGCGGTCGATCATGATATTTCCCGTCGGGATGCTCTCGACTTGCGACACATGGGCGTCGCCGAGGCGGCGGATTGCCTCGCTGCCGTAGTCTTTTTCGATTTGCTGGAGAGCGAGGTCGAGGTTCTTGAGGCGGGCTGCGGCCGCCTTGTCAGTGGGTGTGGAGTCGTCGGATTTAGCCATAAAAGAGAGGAGGACTATGCCCTTCGCCCCGATCGCGTGAAACAAAATTCCATGCCTCTGCAGCAAAATCTCGCCCCGCCCGTGAGGGATTGTTAATTCTGGCGCAAATGAGTGATGTTTTTCAGCAAGCGCTGGCAGAGGCGCTCCCTCTTTTGCAAAAAGTCCAAAAGGGCATCAAGTCCGCGCCCAAGGCTTCGCAGACGGCTTTGAAGCGTCTTCGCAAGGCGGCAACCACCCGCCCGGCGGCGGCAGTCCAGCCCCTGCCGCCACCGCCCGCCACCGAGTGGACCTGGGAGTTGCTCGAAAAAGCGATTCTTGGCTGCGTGAAATGCCCGAATCTCGTGGCCTCGCGCACACAAGTCGTCTTCGGCGTTGGAAACCGCTCGGCGGAGCTCATGTTCATCGGCGAGGCGCCGGGGGCCGAGGAGGATACGCAGGGCGAGCCATTCGTGGGACGCTCCGGTCAACTCATCACAAAAATCATCGAGGCCATGGGATTCACGAGGGATGACATTTTCATCGCGAATGTCATGAAGTGCCGCCCCGACATGCCGGGAGAAGAATCGGGCAACCGCAAGCCGAAGGGCGAGGAAATGGCGACCTGTCTGCCTTGGCTGCGGGAGCAAGTGCGCTTGGTGAAGCCCCGCGCCATGGTCGCGCTCGGAGCGACGGCGGCAGAGGGCCTGCTCGGCGAAACACGCCTGATACGCGATATCCGGGGCACTTGGCTGGAGTTTGAAGGCATTCCTGTGATGGTCACCTACCACCCAGCCTATCTTCTACGGAACCAGACGATCACCGAAAAACGCAAGGTTTGGGAGGACATGCTGCTGGTGCTGAAAAAACTCGGCCGCGAGATCACTCCGAAGCAGGAACGCTTTTTCACGACGGCCGCGCAGTAAGCCCATGACAGCCCGCGACGCCTTTCATACGGTCTTCTACCACGGCGTCGTCTCGTTCTTAAAATTCGTTCTCCACTTCGGCTCGCGCGTCCGTTTTGTGCAGTTCGGAAAAATTCCGAAAGGTGCCTGCGTGATGGTGAGTAACCACATTAGCCACTTTGATCCCCCGTTTCTCAGCGGCTGGCTGCCGCGCAAGATCGATTGGATTGCGATGGTCGAGCTTTTCGGCGCCTCGTGGTCGAAGGCGGCCTTCACCTGGCTGGATGTGATTCCGGTGGACCGCCACGGCGACGACAGGCAGGCCTTGCGGCACGCGCTGCGGCGGCTCGAGCAAGGGCGCATGATTGGTGTTTTCCCCGAGGGCGGCATCCGCGATGGCGCGCAATCGATCATCTCCGGCGCCGACATGCGCGAGGGGGCATTTCTCATCGCAGCCAAGGCGGGTTGTCCGGTTGTGCCGGTCGTGATCCTCGGCAGCGAGCGCCTCTACAACCGCCGCAACTGGCTTCCATGGCGGAGGGCCAAGGTTTTCATCGCGGTGGGTGAGCCGGTTTTCCCAAGCCCGGATGGCGGACGGAAAAAACTCCGCGACGATGTCGCCGCCGCGCTCATCCGCCTCAAGGACGAGCTCGTTACGAAATGCCACCTCACAGCCGATGACCTCCCGCACTCCCCGCAGCAGCGCATGCGCGAACCATGAAGGCCCTTGTAAACCGTCTCCTTTCGTGGCTCGTCGATGGCACGATGTGCAACATGATGCATGCCATCCAATGGCGGCGTAGGGCGGATGCCTGCTCGGTCGCCAGTCTGGAACGGTATCTGGCCGAGTGGGGCGGACAAAGCCGCGAGCAGTATTACCGCATGCCGCCTGCTCAGCGTCCGAGTCTTAAAAATGGTTGGATCGAGTGGGATTCGCCCCGATCGAGCGGACACCCTGAAAACGACCGCGTGCGCGTAGGGTTTTTTCCAGCCCGCGATAAAAATGCTCCGACTGTCTTCCTTCTCCACGCCCTTATGAGCGCGAGCGACATCGGCTACCGTCGGCTTGCGGCGTGGTTCAACAGCAACGGCTGGAGCGTTGCCTTTCCTCACCTGCCCTACCACTACTCGCGCACGCCGCGCCGCACTTGGAACGGCGAACTGGCCATCACCGCCGATCTCGTCCGAAACGCCGAGGGCATTCGGCAAGGAGTGATCGAACTCCGCCAACTCATGGCCCTGCTCCGCACACGCGGCACACGAGAGTTCGCCATCGTCGGCACAAGCTACGGTGGATGGAATGGCGCGCTGTTGTCCTTTCTGGAAGCCGACTTCCGGTTCGTCGCCTTGGTGCAGCCCATCGTGAACATGGACAAGGCCATCTGGGAAAGCCCCGGATCGGCCATGATGCGGCGGGAACTCCGCAGCCGTGGCCACTCGCGCGGCAACACCGCCCGCTTCGACCACCTCATCTCCCCGCTCCACGGGGTTCCGCTCTGCGACCCCTCATCCATCCTCCTCACCGGCGGACTCCACGACCGCATCTCACCCCTCGCAGACCTCACACTTCTCCAATCCCGCTGGCCCGGCTCCAGCCTCCTCCAAGTCCCCCAAGGCCACTTCGGCTACGCCGCCCTCCGCGAAACCATGAAACAGGTCGAGTCGCGGATAGTCGGGTGATCGAGCAACGAGCCAAACCGCGTTCCTTGAGGCTCATCGCCTGCAAAGCAGCTTGGCATGATTGTGCCACACAAAATCGCTCACCCGAACAGGCAATCTGCCGAGGTGAACTTTACATGATATGCATGACAAGTAATATACAAACCATGACATCAACTTCGACAACGCTTCAAATCCGTCTTTCCCGGAAACTGCGTGACAATGCGGCATCAGCCCTTGAAGAGATGGGTCTGGATTTGCCCACTGCCGTGCGTCTTTTTTTCACAAATGTCGCCAAGACACGGCGCATACCGTTTTTATTGGAAGCCGATCCGACAGCTGAAGTGGTGGAAGTCGATCCCTCTACGCAAGCCAGTATGGATCGCATCGCCAAAGTCTGGAAAAAAACGAAACCTCGGCGGTGAGGGTCTTCATTTCTGCTCAAATTCGACGAAAGGAATTCGGTAGAAAAGTTTCTGAAGACGACTTGTCGGTTGTAGCCCGATCGGCCCGCGCTGCCTTGGGTGTTCCGATAGCAGCCCCGGGACTGCCGCCGCACACCCGCTTGATCAAGGCGTATGCCACCTCTAGGCATGGCCCCAAACGCATCGTCTATCTCCTCGCCGTAGAGGACGGCGACATGTTCCTGCTTTTCTACAGAGGTAAAAACGATCCGGTCGGACGAAATGCCAGTATCGCAAATCCAGCTTTTCGTTCAGCGCTCGACAAGTATCTGATGCTACTTGAAGCGGATATCCTGGACGGGAACATCGAGGAACTTTTCAGCGATCAATCGGCCAATGGTTGAAAGCTACCGCCCAGTAAATGTGGAAGCACAGATTTTTGGCCAGAATTGCTCATTTTTTTCAAAATGCGCCTACTGGTTTCTGCGTATTTGGGTCATATTGCCCTCCGCGAAATCCGCGAGATTGTCGCCGAAATGCTCGCCGCCGAGGCCGCTTGATTCGGCCCTCGCGATCGCCAATCGGTTCATGAAACTCGCCTGAGCTTGAGGTCGAGACTCGAAATGTCGGCGTTCCTAAAACTTCACCAGGACGCCCCAGTCGGCTTGATCCATAGTTTTGGTGGAGAGTCCTGTGATGGCAGTTACGCTGGAGCCGGAGTTGTCCTTCTGGTCCCAGCCGGTGCCGTAGATGAGATATGAGCTGCTCTCTGATGGTTTGTAGCAGAGCGGCTTGCCGGTGAGCGGGTCTGTGGGGATCGATGGCAGGAAGGCTGGCACGAGATCTTCAAGGGTTGCGGGCAGACGCCCGTGGGCCATGCGGTAGCGCTCGACCGCGCAGGCGGCGGCGAGGCTTCGGAGGATTGTCTGGGTGGCTGCAATCTGCTTGGCCGAACCGGTAAGAGCCGGCATCGCCACCTGAGATAAGGGATTCCGGATCTTATTCCAAACGGAGGAACCGGCACGCGCGGCCTCGATCTCTGCGAGGGTTGATGGAAGTTCCTTTGGCTGCTTCACGGCATCGATGTATCGTTGGATGGTGCCGATGTATCCGGCTTTATCTTCGTTGAACCATCCCGCAGGCCAGATTACCCATCCGGCCCGGAGTGCCGCATTTTGCAGTCTCAGCGTGCGGGTGTCGGGGAGTCCCCGCAGCGTGAATAAATCTGTTCTGGAGCCATCGAGTTGGAGAACCGTTGCTCTTCCCCCGCGAAGACTGTCGGAAAGGCGTGCCAGCAGATCGATGCGGGAGAGCTCGCTGGAGAGGGCCGCCAATTGAACATCGGTCCATGCGTGCCGCTCCAGACCATCGCTAATCACCTGAGATGCCCGGTCCAAGATGCTGCGTTCAACAAGCACCGTAATGAGAAAAGGGGAGGACCCTGCGGCGCGTGCAAGAGCCAAAATCGTCTGGACATCTTGAAAGGCAATGTCCGGGCGGCCAGTCGCCAGTTCAGCGAGCGCTCTCCCTTGGAAGACATTGGAGGCATTCACCGTCGCTGAAATGTGGGGCAAGGGCATCTCGTAACCTTTTGAGTAATCTAGTGGCCAACAAACCCCCGGTCGGCGGACCGCTTGGGCGACTTCCTGAAGCAGCGGGGCTGAGGGGGCCAGACTCTTTAAAACCAATTCCCCTGCGTCCTGATCGTCGCCTTTGAAATCGGAATTCAAGAACCTTGCTGTGAAATGGATCGTGCTCTCGCCTGACTCAGGTTTTCCAGTGATTTTTTTCCAAGGCACATCCAGCTTTCCAAGTCGCGAATCCTTTGCGGAAACAAAGACTTCCTGAAAGACCGGTGCTGCGGCCGCGTTGTCGGCATCAGGCACCGGTGCCGGCACGAATTCCTCGAATCGCGTGGGCTCGTTCTTGTCCCGGAGCACGGCCAGGGCGGCGCTCAGCTTTCTTGCGCCCCACCAGTTTGTCCATGAATAGAACAGGGTGACAAGGGAGACCAATGTGACAACGGCGAATAGGAGGCCTTTTGTCCATCCGCCTCGCCGGTCGCATTCCTCGTAACGCCCAAATTTCCATGGTAATAACACTGCGGTGATCGCAAGAATGCCGAGGAAGATCAGCGCAGCCTGCCAGAGCGTTATCGTGCGGGAGAAGATCATACCTCCCAAAGCGAAAACGATGGGAACTCCGATCACGAAGTGCAGCACCGCCTGCAGGTAGAAACCGGCATATCTCAAGTGTGCATGGCAGTTTCCACATTCTCTTGTCGGGCCGGGCCACAGGACCCAAGACTTAAACGGAGCAACGCGCTGATGGCATTTGGGGCATTTCATATATTTATTGGTTTTGGGAATCTTCTAAGTTGCAGGTTGGGGTGCCTGGGGAGTGGCCTTTGGCAGGCGAAAATGCAATTCCATCTGAAGCGGGTGCTGGTTCGGAGAGTCATCCATCTCCTGAGGAAATTGTCCGGTCGCGATGATGCACTTGAGCGTTGCGTTTCGCGCCAGATACGCCTCGCGGTCGAAGGGCAGAGTTCCAGTCGGAACATCCGGCGTGGTGGTCCGGAGAAGAACGATCAACATCCAGCACACGGCCAGCGAAGCCCAAGTGACCCGTGGAGCCCAGGCGATGGGCTCCGCGTTTTGTCGCGCGGCCTGCAGGACTCGGCGCTTCAACCCGGCTGGCAGCTCCTGCGGGCGGGCCCGGCGGAGAAGGGATTCGATTTCCTCGTTGTTCATGTTTCATTCTCCAGACGCATGGCGTCGCGCAATTTGTCTAAAGCGTAGCGATATCTGCTCGCGGCGGTGTTTGCCGGGATGCCAAGGATGCTGGCGATCTGCCGGAAGGTCCTCTGCTCCCATGTCTTCAAATGGACCACCACGCGCTGCTCCTCAGGCAGGGCAGCCAACTGTTCGAGCAACTCCGCGATTTTTTCATCCTCCCAGGGCTCAGGTCGGAAGACGGTCTGCGCTTCCCAAGCGAAATTTTCCAACATCTGTCGCCGGGTCGCATCGCGGCGCACGACATCCACATGGGCGCGGTAGATGCACCGCAACACAAATGAGCGCGGGTTGAGAATGGTAAATCTCGGACGCCTGGCCAAGCGCAGGAAGACGCTCTGCACCAGATCCTGCGCTGCATCCGAATCGCGTGTCAGTTGCAGTGCAAACGCATAACCCGCAGGAGCGAATTCGTCGTAAAGGGATTCCAATTCTCGAAGGTCCATGAATGGCAGTCTGTCAACCAGACGCGATGGTAATGGGATTTGTCTATCCTGCGGGAACCTTTTCATCACGGGCTTGCGAATCG
>JBILMW010000132.1:0-7461 GCA_044375335.1 Terrimicrobiaceae bacterium
GCTGAACCCCGCCAGACCCGAATTCCAACTCGCAGGAGTCTTCAATCCCGATCTCATCAAAACCTACGCCGGAGTTTTTCAAAAACTGAAGCGCACACGCGCCTGGGCCGCGCATGGAACAGGTCCAAACGCCCTCCAAATCGACGAAGTTTCGCCCCTCGGTAAAACTCAGGTCATGGCCCTCGACAGAGGTTCTCTCAGCGAGTTTGAAATCCATCCACAAGATGTCGGAATCACCGCCATGGCACCCGAAGCCCTCCTCGGAGGCGATGCTGCCGAAAACGCAAAAATCCTGCTCTCGATTTTCGATGGCTCGGACCGTGGACCTCGCCGCCAAGCCGTGCAAATCAACGCCGCCGCCGCCCTGGTCGTCGCCGGCGCCGCAGCAAATCTCCAAGACGCATGGCTTTTGGCAGAAGCCTCCCTCAACGAAGGCCGCGCCATGGCATCACTCCGAGCTTTGCAAAAAGCCTCGGCACTTTAGAAGGCCAACGGCGGGTTGACAAATAGACGAATCAGAAATATTCGTCCATTATGTCCAAACAGCTCGCACTCGATCCAAGTTTCGATAAACAATCTGTTTTTCAATTGCTTGCCAGATTCAACCTCTCCGCAGGCGATCTTGCTGATGTCTTTGCGTCCTACCTCACGATTCATCCCCCCAAGGAAAACGACCTCGACTCCCTCCGTGGCGCCTTAAAAAAACGAGGCACGAACAGTCAAATCGAAGTTCTAAAAACAGCCGGACGCTTGCTGACATCCGACGAAATCAAAGCACGCCTTGGCTTGGCCTCTCGCCAGAGCATCCACAATCTCAAGCTCAAGGGAAAGATACTCGCCATCTCGTTTGAAAATCGCAGGGGCGATTACTTCCCCGAGTTTCAACTCGATGGAGCAAGTATTCGCGACTGGATTCCCGAACTCCTTGAACGAATTCCAGATTCTTGGTCGGCCCTTGCCTTCTTGACAGCCCGCCGCCAAGAGCTTGGAGGAGTCTCGTTTCTGATGCACATCCTGCAAGACCCCTCAAAGATACCGGAAATGCTCGCCGCAGCGGATGCTTATGTCAGTTGAAGACCACGGCCGACCAAATCCTCCCGGTCAGTTCGACATCCGCAAGATTCGTTGGGAACAAGCGATTCCCGTAGATTGGTGGCGCAACCATCCAAAGGCATCCCCTCTCCCTCTCGCCTTCACTCAAACTACCGGGCGATTCAGCGGACCCGACCTGCCTTTTCGTGTCCTGTATCTGGGCGCAAATCCAGTGACCTGTTTTTGGGAAAGTGGTCTTGGCCGCGACCTCAACGCCCGAATGCCTGATGATTTGGCCATCAGCGAGTCCGATCTGAAATCCCGTTTCCAATACCGCGTAAAAATCGAACCCCAAAGTCTTCGAATCTTTAACGCGAGCGACGCAGCGGCTCGTAGATCGATCGGCGCAAAAACGGCAGCTTGTTTCTCGGCGGACCACGCCGTCTCCCGGATGTGGGCAAAGGCTCTCCACGATGCCGGAGCTGATGGCATACTCTACGAATCCACCCGCCACAGCCCAGGACTCTGTCTGGCCCTGTTTCAGACGAATGCATCAAAAGTCAGCTTGTCAAAAGCCCGCAAGATTTGCTCCGCATACGATGATGTCAATTTGCTGGCATCGTTGTTTGCCGAGGGTGTGTCGATTATTGGCCGGTAGTGATTATTGCTCGCGGATGAGCATTGG
Source organism: Terrimicrobiaceae bacterium (assembly GCA_044375335.1). GTDB lineage: Bacteria > Verrucomicrobiota > Verrucomicrobiia > Chthoniobacterales > Terrimicrobiaceae > UBA967. The sequence goes on from JBILMW010000132.1 coordinate 1,718, forward strand.
AGCGCTGCTTCTTACCACCACTGAAGGATCTTGGGGACCGCATCCGCATTGCCGCACAAGTCGGACCCCGGCGGCGTCTCATCCGTGAGGCAGCACATGGCGTAGTTTGCGTGAGCGCCGTGATTGTCCTTCGATTCGGCAGTCATAGACAGCCGCTACAGAAGCCGCGCGGCAGCGCGCATCGCAACTTGGGAGGGTTCATCCTCCGGCATGACCCAAACTTCAGCCGCAAAGCGGCTTCACTGCGGAAAAAGAGGCGCCGCCACAGTGCCTATTCTGATAATTCTGTTCATTCTGTCTAAAAATTCAGCTCGCCGAGGAGTGGCGAACGAGTCGGAACAACGGAATCGCCACCAGCATTCCGAGGACAGGCGCCACCAAGTAAATCCAGAGGTGCTCGAGATGCCCGGAAACGATAGCTGGGGCGAGTGAGCGGGCGGGATTCATTGAGGCACCGCAGATCGGACCAGCGAAGAGCGCTTCGAGAGCGATGACTGAACCAACAACAATACCGGCGGTGATGCCTTTTTCTTTGGCCCCGTGGGAGACATTCAGAATGACGAACATCAGGATCGCGGACAAAATAAATTCGAGCACAAAGGATTGCATGGGCGAGCCGATTGGTAGAGTGGCGCCAAGGGTTGCATTTTGAGGAAATAAAAAGTGGAGCGTCAGGCTGGCCAGGAGGGCACCGGACACCTGGGCGGCAATGTAGAGCAGGACGCTGGCAAAGGGGAACAAACCTGCGGCGGCGAAGGCCACTGTCACAGCAGGATTCATGTGCGCCCCAGAGACATCGCCGAGAGTGTAGATCATGGCCAACACGATCAGACCAAAAGTCAGCGCCACGCCGAGATGGGTGATCGCCCCGCCGGATTCGGCGTTAATGACGATCGCTCCCGTTCCTGCAAAAATGAGAGCGAAGGTTCCCAAGAATTCCGCCAGAAACTTGCGGAGCGCTTCGAGATGGTTCATTTCGCGAGGTCTTGGCCCTGACGGAGGCCTGCGGAATACGCCTCGAAGACGAGACGGATTTGATCACGCACACGGCGGAACTCGCCAAGAACCTCTTCCTCGGAACCCACGGCATGGGCGGGATCACTGAAACCCCAGTGGTAGCGCCTGACCTGACCGGGAAACATCGGGCAAACTTGATCGGCGTTGCCGCAAACCGTGATGACCGTATCGACCGGACGGCTCAAAAACTCCTCGAGATGCTTCGAGTGGTGCGCGCTGATGTCTATGCCGATTTCTTTCAGGACTTCAATCGACATGGGGTGGACATATCCGGCAGGTTTTGAACCCGCGCTGGCGACTTCGATGAGATCGCCCGCAGCAGCCCGCAGGATGCCTTCGGCGATGTGACTGCGGCAGGAATTACCCGTGCAGAGGATGAGAACGAGAGGTTTGGTGGTCATGTTTTAAAAAATCAGCAGCAACCGGAGCCGGAGCAGCAGCCTTCGGATTCCTGCGCAGGAGCAAGACAGATGTCCTTCGCGAGGCAGTCCGTGTGTTTCGTTGAAAGAAAAACAACAACAGAATCCCCATCGACAGAAAGAGATTCCACAGGGAATTGCGAAATGAGCCCGTCTTCGTATTCGAGTTCCACATCAAGGTCGTCCCCCTGAAAGAGCGGAGCGGCCCGGTCAATGATATCCGCCAGTTTTCCAGCCGGGAGACGGTGGTCCGTGTCGTCGGCCACCCAGGCTTGCAGGCAGAGAAACGAGGTTTTGCGGAAGGTGGCTCCACAATCAAAGAAGGTCTTGTCCACTCGCCCTACCTCGGTGATGTGGGCGTGTGCAGGAACAATCCCGCCATCCGGCAGCACGAATCTGAGGTTGAGTGTGGGATTTTGTTTGAGAGAAGCAACGAAGGCGCTGGATTTCATAAGATTTTATTTGGTATTTTTGCCAAGGATAGGGATTGTCTAACAAGCCTCACAGCGTTGCTGTAGGCTTTGATTCAGTTTGATGAGGTCGATGCAGCGGAAGAACTCCAAAAAGCACGGACAGGCGATCTGGTAAAAGACACTCACCCCGCGCTTTTCACACTGCAGCAACCCCGCCTTTCGCATGAGAGCAAGATGCTTTGAAAGAGTTGTGACATCGCATCCCGCAAGAAGAGTGAGGTCGTTCACGCATTTTTCCCCCTGTGTGAGCACTTCCATTACAAGAAGGCGTGTGGGGTGGGCCATCGCCTTGACGATAGTGGACCTATCATGTGCGGAGCGTCTGGCTGTTTCCAAATCCATCATTTATTTGGCAAAAATGCCAAATTTGATGTGGGGCGTCAATGGCATTTTTGTTTATCGCAAAAAAGCCGTGCAAACCGAGAAACGCTTGTGACAAGCTGCGCTCGTTTATGAAATTGATTCCCGTCGTTCTTTCGATCGTTGCCCTTCCTGTTTTTTTGAATTCCTGCGCGACTTCGCCGCAGTCTCTGGCACCCGCAGGCATCGCCGCACAGATGTCGAAACACGGTGTCCCGGCATCGACTCAGAAGCGTGTTCAGGCAGGTCGTGTGCTGGATTTTGACGACATCATGAGTCTGGCAAAGGCTGGGGTTTCCGACAAAGCCATCGTGGCCTACCTGAAGAGCACCAAGGCACCCTACAAATTCACCACCGCCCAACTCGAACAACTATCCAATGCCGGTGTGGGTTCGACTCTTGTGAACTATCTTGGACAATCAGTCGGCTACTACGAGGCCTCGAAGCGCAATCAACTCGGTGGAAGCAAATGGGACCGCCATCCGTATTTCAACGACCCATTCTTCTGGGGAGCGGCTCCGTTTGATTACGGCTTCCCCGGCGAATGGGCTGATCCCGGCATGGTCTTCGACACCCTGTGATTTGCAGATTCCGGCAAGGCGTGCCTATTTAAGCTCTCATGGAAGCCGTCCAATACCGCATCGGTAATGAAAAACTCATCCGCGTGCTGGATGCCGCAAGCAATCGTTTGCGCTCGCTGCTGACAAAGCAGGGCCGTCCCCAAGGTGCGCTCCGCGTGGCTGTGATTGGCGGCGGATGCTCGGGACTTCAATACAAGATGGATCTGGTGGATGGCCCCGCGAACCGGGACATCATGGTCGAATCGAATCAAGTGCGCGTGGTGGTGGATCCCAAGAGCGCACTCTTTGTGAGCGGTTCGGAACTGGATTTCAGCGATGACCTGCAGAAAGGCGGATTCAAAGTGACGAATCCCAATGCCGTGGCCCATTGCTCCTGCGGCGAGAGTTTTTCGGCGTGAGCGACCACTTCGCCGAACTCGGTCTGCCTCGAGCCGCATGGATCGACCCCGAGGAGGTGAAATCCCGACATCACCAGCTCATGGCTTCGTGCCACCCGGACAAATCGGAGGGCGATGGAGACCGCGCCACACGATTGAACGAGGCGCGTCGCATTCTGGAAAAACCGGCGACAAGACTTCGCCATCTTTTGGAACTCGGGTTCCCGGGATTTCAATCGAATGAAAAACCACAACCCGACTGGGACTTGTTTTCGAGAACCGGCGAAGCGGCCAAGCTCGCCGCGCAGGTTTCATCCACCCAAGCCTCGACCACCAATCCCCTCGCCCGGGCCGTCGCAAACAAACAAGCCGCCGATGTGCGCCGGAAATTGACGGCTTTAAATGAGGAACTCTCCCGGCACGCCAAGGCCCTGGAACAAAAAACCAAATCACTCGACCTCGCTAACGCGCAGGCCCTGTCGAACCTGACCGAGGAGTGGACTTTTTTGAACCGCTGGCAATCCGCGATCCACGAAGCTGCCGCAACACTCCCATGAACCCGGCGAAGGTTTTCGGGCATATCTGAGCGCAGGCTTTTTCTTCCCCGTTCGAGCGTGTCTGGCTAGGATTCGAAACGAATGATCAAGGTCGAAAAACTCACAAAGCGCTTCGGCGGATTTACCGCTGTGGACGGCATCGATTTTGAGGTGCAGAAAGGCGAAATCGTGGGATTTCTGGGACCCAATGGCGCCGGCAAAAGCACGACGATGCGAATGCTTTCTGGCTTCCTGCCTCCTACTTCCGGGAAGGCCGAGGTTGCTGGATTCGATGTTTTTTCGGATTCACTCCGCGCACGGGAGCACATCGGCTACATGCCGGAAAATGTCCCGCTCTACCTGGATATGCGCGTGCATGAGTTCCTTCGCTACCGAGCGGCCCTGAAGGGCGTTCCCGGCCGGCGCCTCAAGGAACGCGTTGGCGATGTTTTGGAGCTTTGCGGGCTGAAAGATGTAGAGAAGAAACTGATCGGGAACCTGTCCAAAGGCTACAGACAACGCGTCGGTCTGGCGGATGCCATGAGCCATGAACCCGATCTGCTGATCCTTGACGAACCAACAATTGGATTGGATCCGAATCAAATTCGCCTTGTTCGCGACCTGATCCGCAACTTGCGGCGCCACCATACGATTCTCCTCTCGACTCATATTTTGCCCGAGGTGGAAATGCTCTGCTCGCGGGTCATCATCATCAACAAAGGCCGCATCGAGGCGCTCGATACACCTCAAAACCTCCGCGCCCACCTCGGTCAGGCCGGGCACATTCTTTTCGATGCCATCGTTCCCGATGCTCAAGCGGCGGCGTCCACACTGCGCGGGCTCGCATCCGTTCAAAGCGTGTCGCACCGTGCGGATGGCGAATGGACTGTTTTCATGATTTATCCCCAACCGGGCCATGACCCGAGGGAGTCTCTTTACAAGCAGGCGGTGGACAACAAATGGAGGGTCCGAGAGATCAGTCGTCCACCGGTTTCATTGGAGCAGGTTTTTGCCGAAGTCACAGGAGGAGAGGAAAGCTGATGCCATGAGAAAGTTTTTGATTCTATTCGGCCGCGAAGTTTCGAGTGCCTTTCACCAGCCTCTGGCCTATGTGGTGCTGTTTTTTTTCCTGATCGTGACAGGGTTCAATTTCCAAGCCGGAGTCACACTGCTGAACACGGGCGGGGGCACGGTGACGATGGTTCAGGCCTTTTTCAACACCGTGTATTTCTGGTTTCCCTTCGTGTTGGTTTTTCCTCTCATCACCATGAGGGTCTTTGCGGAGGAGGCAAAAATGGGAACCATCGAAACGCTGATGACCGCTCCCGTGCGCGATTTCCAAGTCGTGTTGGCCAAATACGCCGGATGTTTGTTTTTCTACATCATCCTTTGGGCGCCCAGCTTGATTTACTTTCTGGTCTTTCAGGAGATCACTGGCGTGAAGGCCGCTGAAGCCGTTGGAAGCTATGTGGGAGCCTATGCCATGCTTCTTTTGATGGGTCTGCTTTTCACCGCGATCGGTTGCCTGGCCTCGGCACTCACGGACAACCAGATCGTCGCAGCGGTCATCTCCTTCGCGGCAATTCTGGGGTTCTTTTTTCTGGGACTTCTTTCCTTTCTACTGCCTTCGACGGGCACATTCCTGCGGGAGTTGACCTACTACCTTTCGCCTGTTGAACACATGATGGATTTTTCGCAGGGACTTTTCGACACGCGACCGGTGGTCTTTTACCTCAGTTCCACGCTTTTGGTCCTCTTCGCGACATACCACATTTTTCAATACCGCCGCTGGAAATCATGAAACCGCCGCGCACTGGAATCAAAATCAGCATCGGACTTCAGATTCTTGCCGTGCTGGTCATTTACGCACTGGTCAACTACCTCGGCTTTTTGCACTACGAGCGGCGCGACTTTTCGCGGTCGCAAAAGTTCTCTCTCGCGGGCCAGACCCGCGCTGTCCTGAAAGAATTCAAAAAACCTT
>JBILMW010000019.1:0-23724 GCA_044375335.1 Terrimicrobiaceae bacterium
GCCGCGACTACGAGATCGGTGTCCGCGACGGCCGCCATCCCGAGCAGGTCACGCTCCATCCGCTCTTTCCCTACCAGCGCGAAGGCATGCTCCACCTTGCCTTCCGCGAGAGAGCCCTCCTCGCCGATGAAATGGGCCTCGGCAAGACCATTCAAGCCATCGCCGCCTGCGCGCTCTTACACTCGCTCGGCAAGTCCCGCCGCGTCCTCGTCGTCACACCGGCCTCCCTCAAAACAGAATGGGAGGAGCAGATCAAAAAATTCACCACCCTCCCGCTGCGCCTCGTCTTCGGCGGCCGCTCCGCCCGCGCCGCGCTTTACCGCGACGCCGACCCCGCCTTTTTCACCATCGCGAACTACGAGCAAATCGTTTCCGACTCGCTCGAGATCAATACCCACCTGCGCCCCGATATTGTCGTCCTTGACGAAGCCCAGCGCATCAAGAACTGGCCCACCAAGACCGCCCAAGCCGTCAAACGCCTCCAGAGCCGCTACGCCTTCGTCCTCACCGGCACACCCATCGAAAACCGCATCGACGAACTCCGCTCCCTCGTCGACTTCCTCGACCCTGCACTTCTCGGCCCGCTCTTCCGCTTCAACCGCGAGTATTACGAACTCGACGAGCGCGGCCGACCGTCCGGCTACAAAAACCTCGCCCAGCTCCGCGAACGCGTCCGCCCCATTCTCCTCCGCCGCCGCAAGCGCGATGTCGAAACCGAACTCCCCGACCGCTCGGACCGCAACCACTTCGTCCGCCTCACCAAGCCGATGCAGGACGAATACGACGACCACAAAGCCACCGCCAGCCGCCTCGTCAACAAATCCAAAACCCGCCCTCTCACGCCCAGCGAGCAAGATATCCTGATGATCTCGCTCAACTGCATGCGAATGGTCTGCGACTCGCCCTGCCTCATCAAAAAGAACCCCTCCCGCGACTGCCCAAAGCTCGAGGAACTCGCCGGCATCCTCGACGAACTCCTCTCGGACCCGGATGTCAAAATCATCGTCTTCTCCGAGTGGACCGGCATGCTCGAGTTCGTCCGCGACCTCGCGAAAAAACTCGGCGTCCACTTCGCCTGGCACACCGGCTCCGTTCCGCAACAACGCCGCCGCGCAGAGATTCTTGCCTTCCGCAACGACCCCGCCTGCCGCCTCTTCCTCAGCACCGACTCCGGCGGCGTGGGACTCAATCTCCAGAACGCCAGCGTCGTCATCAATTGCGACCTGCCTTGGAATCCCGCCAAGCTCGAGCAGCGCATCGCACGCGCCTGGCGCAAAGGCCAACTCCGCCCCGTCACCGTCATCAACCTCGTCGCCGAACACACCATCGAGCACGCCATGCTCGGTTCCCTCGCCGCAAAGACCGGCCTCTCCGAAGGCGTCCTCGACGGGGCCGACCTTGCCAATATCAAACTCAAAACCGGCCGCGACTCCCTTCTCAAGCGCCTCGAGCAAATCCTCGCCCCAACAGATTCAGAAAAAACCGCGCCGCCCGCACCCGTTACCGACCCCGCCGCATATTTTGCCAACCGGTCCCGCGAGGCCCTTGGCACGCGTCTCCAGCATTGCGAGGAGACCTGGATTCCCGGCCGCGACACCCCGATCCTCCTCGCCGTCGTCGATAAAATCGACCCTGTATCCAGTGAGAAAATCCAAGCCCTCCACCGCGAAAACCCCTGGCCGGGCACTTCCCAACCCGCCCTCCAAATCCTCGACGCCTCCACGTGGGATGCCCTGAAAAATCTCGCCGCTGCCGGCATGATCACCATCCAAAGCCGCGCCGCCCGCCCGCTCATTCCCGCTGCAGGCGAACCTCTCCGCCCGCCTCTCACGCCCGAGCAACTCGCCCGCATCGCCACACTCCGCGCCCTCGCCGCGAAAAAACACCGCGCTGCCGAAGCCCTTACCTCCGCAGGACTCCCCGAGGAAGCCGAGCCACTCCTCGCCGCAGCCCGCGAAGCCGAAGCCCAGGCTCTCACCATCGAGTCCGGCCAATACTGATCCATTCCCATGGCCCTCCGCCTCTGCACCGAGATACTCCACGGCGAACTCGAGAACCGCCACCCGAGCCGCACCACCGGCATTCTCCACCTCGTCGGCCACAAGGAACCACTCACCCTCGACCTCGTTGGCAACCCTTGGCGCGACCTCGCAGGCCATCGCGTTGTTTTCAAAAACCCATCACCCGGTCCCGCCCGCGAAGCCACTTCCAGACTCGTTAAAAAACAAACCGGCCGCGTCGGCGACATCACCGCCTCCCGCAAAGTGAAGGTCCTCGACTGCCCTCTCGAGGAACTCTCCGCCCTCCACAGGGAGAACCGCCCCATCCCCCACCACTGGGCAAATTCCCTCTACCTCGAATGGTTCGGCGACACCAACGGACGCATCGTTGTCGAGGCCACTGGATTTGAAATTTCCATCGACCCCGAGCCCGCTTGGATCATGACGCCCGAAGACGAGACCGCGCAGCATGAGGACAACCGCTCCGCCATGCTCGATTTCGCAAACTCCCTCGGCACCGCCTTTGCCAACGGCCTCGTGGAACTCCCCGCCATCGACGAATCCGACGACGAACCGCAGAGCCGCCTCGAAGCCGAGGCCGACTCCGAAGCCGCCCGAATGAACCTTCTCCTCGACCGCATCCAAGCGCGAATGCTCCGTGAGGATGCCGATCCCGAGGACTTCGACGAAATCTGGGACGAGGAACGCGAAAGGCTCCGCATCGAGCGCGGCGAGCCCGAACCCCCGCCACTCACGCCCGAGCAGGAGGCCGCCATGGAGGCCCGCATCGACGAACTCAACGCCCTCTCCAACGAGGCCATCCACGACCAAGCTGATAATCCACCCTTCGGTGAATCCGAAGACCATCCCCTTGTCGAAAAAGCCCGCGATCTCGCCATCTCCATGCACCACGCCGCCGAAGCCGCCGGCTGGATTCCCGAAGGCTCACCGCCGGAGCATCCCCTGAATGAAGCCTGGTCCTGCATCGCCACGGCATCCGCCAAGCTCGCCGGCGCCGTCAACATCCACGATCCCGAAGACTGGCGCCCGGAACCACTCTTCGCCGGACACGCACTCCACCGCCTCAAGACGGCCCGACGCCTCCTCCGCGACGCCCTGCTCGCCATCGAAACCGCCGCAGCCGACCACCTCGCACCCACCGAATGGACCACCTCCATAGCGGCCGCCCTCACCTCCGAAATTCTCCCCCAACTCGAGCACCTCATCACCGAAGTCCGCCTCATTCTCAACGCCGCCGACCAACATCCCGACTTGGACGACGAGGACCTCCCATGAAGCCGCCCTCTGATTCAGACGCCATCCTCGTCTTCCCCAGCCAAGGAGAGGGCGACTGCGCCCATAGCCCCGCCCCGCTCTATCGCAGCGCCTTCGTCACTTTCAAAAACGACACCACCACACCTCTTACGACCGCCTCATGTCCGGCGGCGCCGACCGCGCCGATGCCCGCCTCCTCATCACAGCCCACATCGAAGAAACAACCCGCCGCTGGCTCAATCCCTGAATTTCCATGGTGCTCACCCTCGGAACGCCAACGTCCTCGTCGGCATCAACGCCTAATAAATAAGACACGCCCGCAGCGCTCCTCGCCTACACACTCGACAATGTTGACTCGTTCGCTCCCGCCCTACTCGCCTTTGAGCAGCTGCCCTCAGAGCCTGCGGCGCCCTTGAACTCTGCGCTGTCGTGCGAGTGTTCAGCATTTCTTCAAACCATCCGCCACAGCGCCTGCGGCGCCTCCCTATGAATCATAAAAATGCAAGAAAATGAACACTGACCCCTAGTTTCCATAGTTTATGGAGCAAATTCCTCCGAGTTAGGCTGTAACAAGCACTTCGTAATTCAAGGTAGGGACGCCGCGCCGCCGGGGTCCCATTTTTGCGGCGAAGCCGCCTTTGCATCCAGCAGAGACGCCGCTTCGCGGCTGAGAATTAGGCCATGCGAGACGATGGCCCGTGGAACGCCGCGCGTCGACTGCTTGGAGGGTCAGCGTCCTCGCCTGACCCATTTTCCAACCACGGCAGCGCGGAATTGCTTTCAGACACAATTCACGCCAAAACCCCTCGATCCGCTCGCTGCGCTGACGCCGAAATACATGATTTTGCTGTCCATGATTTTGCCAAGCCTGAGAACGCTGCGCTTTTACTCGAGGCTGGGGAGGGCGGGGATGTTGGACGCGAGACGGGTGGGGAGTTGGGGTTCGGTGTATTGGATTTCGGCGTGGTCGATGCGGAGGGCGGTGCCGTCGGCGTTGAATTCGGGGCGGTGCTTGGGTTCGAAGTAGACGGGCATGTCTTTTTGGAGGGGGAGGATTTCGAGGCGGAGTTCGCCGGAGGCGAGTTCGGCGGCGTAACGGCGGAGGCCGATTTCGAAGGTGGAGCCGTTGTAGAAGTCGTCGTTGAGCAGGCGGCCGTTGAGGGTGATGCGAGCGACATCGCCTGTGTAGTGGATGCGGAGGATGGGGTTTGACGCCATGTCCAAGTCGGCGGGGAGTTTTACCTTCCAAACGGCGGCGGATTGGAAGTCGTTTTTTCCCGGGGAGACTGGCAGGGCAAATTCAGGATCGTTGGATTTCCAGGAGCGGAGGGCTTTGGGATTTTCAAGGAGTTCCAGAACGACGGGAACGGAGCGCACTTTGGGTTCCGTGTCGAAGGCGAGGTGGCCATCGCTGGCTTTGGGGGCGAGGGCCAGGGAGTCGGCTTCGCTGAGCAGGATGATCCTGACTTCGCGGCCGTTTTTTCCCGACACGCGGATGGCTGGGCTGCGGCTTGCTTGGACGCCGCTGAAAATGAGCGGCTCGCGGCGCAGCGGGGCCTGGATGGTCGCGGGGTCGAACGCGAACTCGGCGTTCATGCCGGGAACCTCGGCGAAGACGACGGTGAGGCCGCCATCCGGATCGAGTGTGCGGCGGATGGGCTGGGCGGTTGCGTAGATGAGCTTCACGCCATTGAGGTCGAGATGGAAGGGCCAGTGGAAAAAGGAATCCGCTGGAATCGTGGTGGGCTTGCTTGGAATGGTGAGGCTGCCGACGGGAAGATCGATGCGGAATTGGGTATTAGGCTTGCCTGGCATGTGTTCGAGCCTTTGGTAGTTGTTTACAAAGAGAAATCCAGAGCGGCCATCCGAGCGCACGCTCCAGCGCAGGGTTGCGGGGTTCGAGAAATCCATTTCCTCGCGGCCGGGGAGGAAGGCCGGCATGCGGGACAGCTCGGCTCCGAAGTCTTCCATGAAGAAATTCAAGCGCCGCAGCCAATGGTAGTGCGGCCGGATCTGACCGTATTGGCCGATGGGTGCTTGGAAGTCGTAGGATTTAATGGGTGTGTCGAAGACATCGCCGATTTCGTTCGATTTGTGCAGCGGGGTGAGGCGTCCCTCGGGATTCTCGCCGCCGTGATACATGTAATAGCCGATGCCCACACAACCGCTGCCGAGCTGGCAGAGGGCGAGGGATGCGACATCGCGGGGCTCCACCTTGTTTCGCCGATGGTAGGAGACGAACATGCCGCCGCCAGTTTCGGCTGTAAGGAAGGGATACTGCGAACGGCTCGACTCGTCCTCACCGCCGCGCACGGTGTTGACATCACTCGCGATCGATTCGTCGATGCGCTGCTTGCGGAAGATGTAGTTGTAAAGAAGGCTCTCCGACTTCTCGACCGAGCCCTCCCAGGCGGCATCGGGATACGCGCCGTAGAAGGGAATCATCTCGCCCAGCGGCATAGGATCCTCCATGCGGGGCCAGCCGGTTTTTGTGTAAAGTGGCACATCCATGCCGGCCTCGAACGCGAGATTTTTCAGACCGAGAAGGTAGCTCGATGGGCCTGAATACTCGTTGTCGAGCTGGATGCCGACGACCGGACCGCCATCCTTCCAAAGCAGGCCGCGCATTTGCTCGCCGATGTGGGTGTAGAGCCGCCTGACGGCTTCGTCATACTCGGGGTGCTCGGGGCGCAGGCCCCAGCGGGCTGGCGGCGCCCAACGCGTGCTTTTCTCCACCCAATCGGGGAAGCCGCCGTAGCGCACTTCGCCGTTGCACCATGGCCCAGCGCGCACGATGGCGAGCAAACCGACCTCGCGGCATGTCTCGAGAAAAGCCCGCAGGTCTTTATTCCCCTCCCAATGCCACTCGCCCTCGACCTCTTCGTGATGGTTCCAAAAAACATAGGTCGAAACGATTTTGATGCCGCCGTCTTTCATTTTCTCCAGCGCCTCGCGCCACTCGGCGCGGGGATATCTGGAAAAATGGATCTCGCCCATGATGGGGAACCACGGCTTGCCGTTGAAAAGGAGGCTGTGGCTGTCGATCGAGATTTCATCCCCCGCCGGATTTCGCGTCGTGCCGAGTTTGAAGTAGCCTGAGAGCGGTGCCTCGGGGGTGTGGACTGTGACCGTGTGGGTGTCGACCTCTAGTGGTGTGGTCAATGTGAGAGTCATGCTGATTCCCGCATATGAGACCGATTTGAAAACATTCGTTATCATGGCACGGACCTCAGGAGTGTGTTGTGGGGGGTTGAGTGGAGTGGGGCTCTAAGGATTCATGTTGATCTTTTCGCGAGCGGTTTGGGGTGGGGTAAAATGTGAGGCGGGGTTTTGGATTTTCCTGCCTGCATGATTGGACAAATTTGCGTGGGGTTTGTTCAAACGGAATTAACCACAATCGAAAAGGCGGGACCTTTGAGATAGAGCAACCGGAGGTTTGCCCGGAGGGCGAGCCGAGCGGGAGCGAGCGAGTCAAAGTGCACGGAGGACACGGAGGAAGGGCTCGGGAATTGGAGATACTGCTGAGGATGGGGCAGGCGGTGATTCGCGAGGATTGCTGGGGATACTCTTTCTAGATGCAAAGGCGGCTCACGCCGCGAAAGTGGGACGGCGGCGGCGCGCCATCCCTACCTTGGGGAACGAAGCGCGCTGCCGCGCGGGAGTGGAGATCAGGCTGTGCGGCCGCAGCAGGATTTGAACTTTTTGCCTGAGCCGCAGGGGCAGGGGTCGTTGCGGCCGGCTTTGGGGAGTTCGCGCTTGAGGGGGAGTTCGAACTTCGGAGCGGGCGGCTGGTCGGGCGTGGATGACTGGGACTGGCCTTCGGGTGCGGCTTCGGGGTTGAGGGCGAAGTCGGGGCGGGAGAGGATTTGCGGAATGTTGGCGAGCATTTGCTCGAAGGCTTGCAGATTTGTGGTGCTGCGGAAGAGGTTGCTGAGGACTTCGCCTTTGATGGTGTCCATGAGGTCCACGAACATGGCGTAGGCGTCGTTTTTGTATTCCACGAGCGGATCTTTTTGTCCGAAAGCGCGGAGGTAGACGGCGTCACGGAGGCCATCCATCGCGTAGAGGTGCTCCTGCCAGAGGCGGTCGATCGCGTTGAGGATAATGTAGCGCTCGAGGCCGCGCAGGGCGTCGGGGTTTTCGAGGGCGGCCTTGCGCTCGTAGGCGTCGCGGATGGTTTGGATGAGGAATTTCGAATTCTCCTCGATGGAGCGTGTGTGCAGAGCGGCCTTCTCTTTGGTGAGGCCGAGCGGGAAAGTGGTATTGATCCAGTGGAGAAGGGCGTCGTGATCGGGTTCTTCGCCTTCGCCGGCCTCGAGGAATGGCGAGATTTTTTTGGGAATGACCTCGTCGATGACCTCGAGGATGAGATCACGCGGGTTCTCGGCGTCCATGACTTCGTTGCGGTAGCCGTAAACAACTTCGCGCTGCTGGTTCATGACATCGTCAAACTCGAGGGTGCGTTTGCGCATCATGTAATTCCGCTGCTCGACGCGTTTCTGCGCGGTTTCCACGCTGCGGTTCAGCCATGGATGCTCAAGTTCCTCGCCCTCTTGGAGGCCGAAGGTTTCCATGATTTTTGTCATGCGATCGCTCGCGCCGAAGTTGCGCATGAGGTCATCCTCGAAGCTCACATAGAAACGGGAGCGTCCGGGATCGCCTTGGCGGGCGCAACGGCCTCGGAGCTGGCGGTCGATGCGGCGGGATTCATGGCGCTCGGTGCCGAGCACGAAGAGACCGCCGAGGTCTGCGACGCCCTCGCCAAGTTTGATGTCGGTGCCACGGCCAGCCATGTTGGTGGAAATGGTCACGGCGCCTTTGAGGCCGGCGCGGGAAACGATTTCGGCCTCCTGCATGTGGAATTTCGCATTCAGAACGGTGTGCGGAATTTTTTGGAGCTTCAACATGCGGCCGAGGAGCTCGCTGGATTCCACGCTGGCTGTGCCGACGAGGACTGGTTGGCCTTTGGCGTGGGCTTCTTTGATGGCTTCGATGGCGGCGTTGTATTTTTCGCGGCGGGTTTTGTAGATGCGATCGTTCTCATCGGCGCGTTTGACCGGGCGGTTCGTGGGAATGACATTCACATCCAGGCGGTAGATGTCGTGGAACTCGCTCACCTCGGTCTCCGCGGTGCCTGTCATGCCGGCGAGTTTGTGGTAGAGGCGGAAGTAATTCTGGATCGTGATGGTCGCGAGGGTCTGGGTTTCGCGGTCGATCTGGACGCCCTCCTTGGCCTCGACGGCCTGGTGGAGTCCATCGCTCCAGCGGCGACCGGCCATTTTGCGGCCGGTGAAGGTATCGACGATGACGACTTTGTTTTCCTCGACGACATATTCGACATCCTTTTCGTAGAGGCAGTAAGCTTTAACGAGTTGGGTGATGTTGTGAATGCGCTCCCCTTGGGCGTCGCAATGCTGCTGGCGGGCGGCTTTTTTCTCCAGCTTCTGGGCGGGCGTGAGGGCTGAATCGTTCTCGATATCAGCGAACTCGGTGAGTAGATCCGGCAGCATGAAAGCATTCGGGTCATCGGGATTCAAGTAGGTGCGTCCCATTTCCGTGAGGTCGGCCTCGTGGGAGCGCTCTTCGATGGTGAAAAATAGCTCCTCTTTCAGCGCGACAAGAGCGGCCTTGCCCTCGGTATCTTTGTAAAATTCCAGCTCCGCCTTGTCCATGAGCTTGCGCATTTCAGGATCTTCGAGATGGCGGAGGAGGGCCTTGCTGCGAGGTTGGCCGAGCTTGAGCTTGAAGAGGGTGCGGCCTGCCTCGGCAGGTTTGCCGGCGTCGGCAAGTTCCTTCACTTCTGTGGCGAGCCGATTGCAGAGCATAGTCTGCTTGCGGATGAGCTGCTCGACGAGCGGCTTGAAGCGGTCGTATTGGTGGGTTGAGACGGTGGCCGGGCCGCTGATGATGAGCGGCGTGCGGGCTTCGTCGATGAGGATCGAATCCACTTCATCGACGATGGCGAAGTAGTGCCCGCGCTGCACCTGCTGCTCGCGGCTTGTGGCCATACCATTGTCGCGGAGGTAATCGAAGCCGAATTCGCTGTTCGTGCCGTAGGTGATGTCGCACTGGTATTGCTCACGCCGGTGCTGTGGCATTTGGTCATTTTGAATGATACCGACCGTAAGCCCGAGGAAAGTGTAGAGTTGGCCCATCCACTCCGCATCGCGCTGGGCGAGGTAATCGTTCACCGTCACGACATGGACGCCACGACCAGAGAGGGCGTTCAGGTAAACGGCGAGCGTGCCGACGAGCGTCTTGCCTTCGCCAGTGGCCATTTCCGCGATGCGGCCACGATGCAGCACCATGCCGCCGATGAGCTGCACATCGAAATGAATCATGTTCCATGTGAGGGGATATCCGCACACCATGAACTCGCGTCCGCAGAGTCGGCGCGCGCCATTTTTCACCACAGCGAAGGCCTCGGGCAGGATCGCATCCAACTCGGCAGCGAGTTTGCCGGAGTCGGAAATTTTCGAGAGCCGCTCTTTCCACTCTTGCGTCTTCGCCCGCAGGGCCTCGTCGGACAAGGATTGGAGGCCTGCCTCGATTTCGTTGATTTGTTTTACGATCGGCATCATGCGGCGCAACTCGCGCTGGTTTTTTGAGCCGACGATTTTTTTAAGGATCCAACTGAACATGGCGAAAAAAGGTGAGCGCGACATTTAAGGGGGGGGAATGCGAATTGGAAAGGGGGAAAAGCCCTAAGCATCCGCCGCAAGCTTCTTTCTTCCCGCATTGCGAAACGCCACCGACTCGGACAGAGTGGCTGCAATGACGCCGGGGCGGTTGACATTTTTTTCCAGACTTACGAGCACGCTGGTGCTGTGGGCGCTGATGTTGACCACCGTTTTTGCGGGGTGGGATATCGGTTTCTTCTCGCTGCTGTCCTTCATGGCGCTGCGGGCGCTGTGGGAATATTACCACATGCTCGAGCACGACGGGATCAGCGTCTTCACGCTCACGGGCCTGATCTGCGCGGCGGTGTTACTGGTGGGCGGATTTCTCATCGTGCGGTCGGAGGGACCGGAAAACAGCCACGACTTCGAGTTGCTTGTGCTCGTGCTTTTTCTCCTGACGATTTTTACGCGGCAGATGTTTCGCGGCGCGGAGAACGATCCGCTGCGCGCCATGAGCTATACGGTGTTCGGGCTTTTTTACATTCCGTGGCTTTTCAGCTTTCTGACAAAAATCATCTACTTGACTCCGCGTCTGGAGAGCGGGCTCACGACGGGTCAATACTATGTGCTCTATCTCGTCGCGGTGACCAAATTCAGCGACATGGGGGCGTATGTCTTCGGCAGTCTCTTTGGCCGGCGACCCTTCGCGCCGCACATCAGCCCGAAAAAAACTTGGGAGGGTTTTGCAGGCGCGCTCATCTCGTCGCTGCTTTGTAGTTACTGGATGTATGCGCTCATGCCGGAAAAGCTCTCGGCGTTTCGTTTTGGCGACCTGACCGTGCTCGGGCTTTTGCTCGGGTTTGCAGCGGTGGTCGGCGATCTGGCGGAATCGGTGGTGAAGCGCGGCGCTCACACCAAAGACTCCAGCGCCATGCTGCCGGGTATCGGCGGAACGCTCGACTTGATCGACAGCATTCTTTTCACGGCGCCGTTGCTGTTTTTCTACATGCGCTTTGTGCTGGGTATTGGGTGAGCGGCAATGGAGGCTTGAGTTTTTGTGTGTGGCGATCAGTTTCCAAGTCGACAGCGCGCTGATTCCAGCAGACTTTGTTAAAATAAATCCCATTTCATGAAAAAAGCCCTCATCACTGGCATCACTGGCCAAGACGGCAGCTACCTCGCCGATCTGCTTCTCAACAAAGGCTACGAAGTCCATGGCATCATTCGCCGGGCGAGCACTTTCAACACGGCGCGCATTGACCACATTTACTCGGATCCGCACGTCAACGGCGTGAGGCTTTTTCTCCACTACGGAGACCTGGCCGATGGAGTGAACCTCGTGAAACTCATTTACGACCTGAAGCCAGACGAGGTGTATCATCTCGGCGCGCAAAGCCATGTGCGTGTGAGCTTTGATATTCCAGAATACACCGGCGATGTCACCGGCATCGGCACCACGCGCATCCTCGAAGCCATGCGCGAGGCCGGTGTGAATGCCAGATTTTACCAGGCCTCCAGCAGCGAAATGTTCGGCAAGGTGCAAGCTGTGCCACAGACCGAAACAACGCCCTTCTGGCCGCGCAGCCCCTACGGCGCGGCAAAGATGTATGCTTATTGGATCACCGTGAACTACCGCGAAGGCTACGGCATGCACGCCTCGAACGGAATCCTCTTCAACCACGAAAGCCCCCGCCGCGGCGAGACATTCGTCACTCGCAAAATCTCCCGCGCCGCCGCCGCCATCAAGCTCGGCAAGCAGCAGCACCTCTACCTCGGCAACCTCGACGCCAAGCGAGACTGGGGTTACGCCCCCGAATATGTCGAAGCCATGTGGCTCATGCTCCAGCAGGATCAACCGGACGACTATGTCATCGCCACAAACGAAACACACACCGTCCAGGAATTCGTCGAACACGCCTTCGCCCGCGTTAACCTCGACTGGAAAGACCATGTCAAATACGACGCCCGCTACGAACGCCCTGCCGAAGTCGACCTCCTCATCGGCAATCCCGCAAAAGCCAAAAAACAACTCAACTGGGAGCCCAAAGTCCGCTTCCCGGAACTCGTAAAAATCATGGTCGATGCCGACATGGCATCGCTGCAAGGACTGCCAGTGCCGGATCCGTTGACGCCAGCGTATCAGTGATGTTTTCTACGATCTAAACGAATGAATCGAAGGCTTTTTTTTACCATTATCCTGTTAGCCCTTGCTTCTGGAGCTTTTATTTCGGGGATGGTTTATGAAAGAGCTTCAAAAAACAAACTGTCAAAAACAGATTTGGCTAAAGCCTTCTTGTTGTTAGAAAACGACATGGATTCCCTTCGGAGACACTCTGAAGCCACCTTTGTATCACTCCACGAAGACCCAGCAAACATGCCAGTTATTCCTATAACTGCGGAACTTCCTTCCAGCACTCCAAGGGATGAGTTGGATGCTCAATTACTAAAAATCCGACGCATCATTCTCCGACAAATCGAAGGCAGAATCGTTGATCGCACTCCATCGAATCAAATAATCCACAACCAACCAATCCGAACCCAAAATGGCAGGCCTATTGTTTGGAGAATGCCGGACATGGGAATACCTAGTGGCGTTTCCATAAAAAACCCAGGACCCGATACCATTTCCGATCTTAGAATCGCATTAAATGGTATAAAAAATCCTGTCTCCATCGATGAAATTGTTGAAGTCGCCACGGCCGGAAAATCCTGCGATGAAGAAAAAGCTCTAGGTCTTTGGCGTTATGTTGTAAAAAATAGATGCCATGATTGGCCCGCCCACTCAGGCAATGAGGTGTTTGACCCTGTCAAACTCTTTTCAGTATATGGATACGGCTTTTGCAGTCATGCCTCAAGGGCTCTTGCCGTTCTTGCAAATAAAGCCGGATTTGAATCAAGAATTCGCCACGCAAAAGGACAGCATGTCGTTTGTGAGATCCTGATTAATGGTCACTGGGCGATGCTCGATGCAGATGGTGAAGTTTTTTATAGAACCAAGGATGGCAAGATCGCCTCGGTGGATGAGATTTGCGCGACACCCGACCTCGTGCTCACTCAACAAAGCCCCATCTACTCACATGCCAAACTCAAAGAAATTTACGCTAATCATAAATTTATAACTACACCTTTAGAGAAGTTCTCTCATTTCACTCCACACAAAATACTTCCCAAACTTCGACCCGGCGAAGAACTCCAATTCTCTCTCGAAAAAAAAGGCCTCTTTTTTGTCTCGCGCTATTTAGAAGTCCCTCGAGAATACGCCAATGGTTTATGGAGATATAAACCTGTATTGAACCTATCAAAAAATCTTCCTGAAGGGCTTACGCTTACCAATGTCGTTCTTTCCGAAATAGGTGATAAACATGCTTTTTTGGTTTCTGATCCGAGTAAAGAAGCCACAATTTCTTGTTGGTTCGATCTGCCTTTTCCGATCCTTCGCGCACAAGTTGCGATTGATTCTTCCGGCGATACTGCGCAGGACGATAATATCCAAGTGGCTGCTTCCCGTGATGGAAAAGCTTGGATCAACGCCCATGCTAAGGCACCCGAAGGAAAAAATCCCTTTTTTGTATTTAACAACTTTCCAAATCGAATAGGCGGAGCGCCAGATTATAGATTTCTGTTAAAAATTGTGATGCCTCCTCAACATGACCGCAAACAATTCCCAAAGTTTTGCGTTGAGTTGGACTTGCAAATGGCGCCTCGATCTTTACCAATTCCCGATTCGCATGGAGGAACCTTAGACATAGCCTACGACTCTCACAATAATCAGGAACTTGAAGTTTCATTTATTCATCAAGGCGACACAATCGAGAGAAAAAACGCTGCTTTCGGAGAATCCACTAGCCTCAATATCGTTAATGTTAAAGATTAGTATTATCATCCCTGCCTATAACGAACGCGATAACATCCCGCTTGTTGTCGAGCGACTTGAAAAACTCCTGCCTGGCGACAATTGGGAAATCGTTTTCGTGGATGACGATTCGCAGGATGGTTCGCGGGAGGTTCTGATGGAACTGGCCCGTGACAAGCCGCGGGTGCGATTTATTCGGCGGATTGGGCGGCGGGGATTGGCGTCCGCTTGTTTGGAGGGGATGGCTTCGAGTGCGGCGGATGTTTTTGCTGTTATGGATTGTGACTTGCAGCATGATGAGACGATTCTTCCGGCGATGCTGCGGGCTTTTAAGGAGGATTCCGCGTTGGAGTTGGCTGTTGGAAGTCGTTATACGGGAAAGGGTGGAGGGACTGGGGATTGGTCAAAATCGCGGGTTTTTGTGAGCCGGTTTGCGACGAGGATCGGGTCGATAGTTCGCAAGACGGAGCTAACCGACCCGATGAGTGGTTTTTTTGCGATTCGGCGTAATATCTTTGAGGAAACGGTGCGGCAGATGACCGGCAAGGGCTTCAAAATCCTGCTCGACATCGTGCTTTCGGCGGGTCGCCCGCTCCGCGTGCGGGAGTTTCCGTATGAGTTCCGCACGAGGCAGCATGGGGAGAGCAAACTGGATATCGTGGTGGCGTTTGAATACCTCTACCTGTTAGCGGATAAAATATTCGGCCGATTCGTTCCGGTTCGCTTTGTGCTCTATGTGCTGGCAGGACTGAGCGGCTTGGTGCTTCACCTTGCGACGCTGGGCGTTTTGCACAAGTTGGTGTCCGCTCCATTTGTCACCGCGCAAATTTTGGCCACGATTGTTGCCATGGCATCGAATTTCCTGGTGAATAACTCTTTGACCTTCCGTCAGCAGCGACTCAAAGGCGGTCTGCTACTGCCCGGTCTGGTCGCCTACATGGTCATTTGCGGCATGGGTGCCATCGTGAATGTGCAATCAGCGGAATATCTTTTTGATCAAAATATTCCCTGGTGGTTTTCAGGAGCCGCTGGAGCACTCGTAGGCGCCGTGTGGAACTACGCGGTTTCGACACAGATTGTGTGGACCTGGCTTCCCGGCGTTCTCCGAAAATCAGGCCAGAAAAAATAGCGGCGCTGAAGGAAAATCCCCTCCGCCAGACACCTCAGGGCGCTTTTTTCAGCGCCTCGGAGAGGATGCCTTCGGTGAGGATTTCGGGAAGAATGACAGGCTCGGTGGGGTTGGAGGCGGAATAAAGCACATACAGAGGAACTCCCACCCGTCCGAAGCCTTTGAGCGCGCGAGTGATTTCAGAGTTGGCATTCGTCCAATCGGCTTTTACCGGCGTGATGTTTTTTTCCTTCAGAATCGCGCGAATCACCGGGGTATCGATTGCCGTGCGTTCGTTGAATTTGCAGGTGATGCACCAGTCAGCAGTGAAATCCACAAAGACCGAACGCCCGGCGGCCAACTCGGCTTGAATGCGTGCCTCGGAAAATGGCACCCACTCCAAGCGATCGGCCGTTTCCTTGCCAACTTGGGCGAATTTTTTTCCGAGAAAATACCATCCGCCGCCCGCGAGAGAGCATGCGATGAGCGCCAAGACGGTCATGCGTCTGACCGTGGAAACAAGCGGACCGCAGAACGCCCCCAGAAGCCAGCACGCGAAACCCAGGCAGAGCAGAAACGCGCAAAACCATACGACCCCATCGATGCCACGCTGTCCACCGACAATGGAAAGAATCCAGACCAGCGTCGCGAAGAGCGGAAAGGCCATGAATTGCTTCAGCCTCTCCATCCAAGCGCCCGGGCGCGGGAGAAATTTCAACCACCCCGGGCTCGCGCTCAACAGGAGGTATGGCAGCGCCATTCCAGAGGCCACGGCTGCGAACATCGCAAAAATCACCAGCGCCGACTGGCTGAAGGCAAATCCCAAGGCGCTGCCGAGAAAGGGAGCCGTGCAAGGCGTGGCCAGAAGCGTGGCGAATACACCCTGAAAAAACGAACCCGCCAACCCCTCGCTCGAGCCGACGGATTCCATCGCATTCGATGCCCGGCCCGGCAGGACAAATTCAAACACTCCCGCCAAGTTCAGCGCGAAGACAAACACCACGGAGCCGATCACTACATTGAACCAGGGATTTTGAAACTGAAACGCCCATGTCACCTCGCTGCCGCCGGATTTGAGCGCGACGATCACCGCTCCCAGCCCGAGAAACCAAACAAAAATCCCACCTGCAAATGCCAGCCCGTGCAGCAGAATGCTGCGGCGCGAATCGCCAGCCTGTTTGATAAAGCCGAAAATTTTCAGCGAGATCACCGGCAGCACACACGGCATGAGATTTAAAATCAGACCGCCCAGAAATCCGTAAAAAAGAGCCATCGCAAGCGAGAGGGTCGCGGCCTCGTTCGCTGGAGCCGCGCTCGCAGCCGAGTCCGAGACAAGCCATGCACGCCGCGGAGAACCTTCCCCGACCGAAAGCACACCGCTGAATGGACTGCCCGCCTTGATGCTAAGCGTGGCAGGCGGTGAAAAGACGGGATGCCCCACGATTTGGTTTTCTGCAGGCAGAGGAAAAAGTTCGATCGGCGTCCCCTGCGGCACTCCCTGCACCTGCAACGAGAGGACATCCCCCGCACGCTTCCAAACCAGCTCGAATGGAGGCTGCGAACTCAAGGGCAACTGCGAGCGGAACTCCTCGAAGAGCGAGGAATTGGCTGGCTCCGCAGACTTCGCAACCGGCAGGGTCAAGTCGAGTTTCGCCCCGCCCGGCACACAAATTTCCTCGCACACAAGCCACGAGACATCTGCGCGCAGCGTGACATTTCCTGAGACGGTCGAAGCCGGAGTGATACTCGTCAGGAGCAGCACTCGACCACCGTAAGCGTAAACCTGGATATCCCCCGGCTCGGTTTTTTTCTGCGGCACGGGCCATTGGATCGGCCCCGCCGTGAAGCCCGGCGGCAACTCCCAATCGATGCTCGTGGGGAGACCCGCATCCCCGCTGTATTGCCAGTAGGTATGCCAGCCCGGAGCCATTTCCAGCAGCACGCCGACCTGGAACTCCTGCCCGGGCACGATGGCCGCAGTATCTGCAAGCAGGCTGGCCTTCACCAGCACCTTGCCTTGATAAACCTGTGCCTCTGCTGGTCGGGCCGCAATGAGCAAAAAAGCAAGACCCAGAGCGAGTCGGAGAGCAAACGTCATGCTTTACTTAACATCCAAATTCCCAGCGGATCAAGGCGGCGGGTTGGT
This sequence comes from Terrimicrobiaceae bacterium, assembly GCA_044375335.1. GTDB lineage: Bacteria > Verrucomicrobiota > Verrucomicrobiia > Chthoniobacterales > Terrimicrobiaceae > UBA967. The sequence goes on from JBILMW010000019.1 coordinate 17,003, forward strand.
TTCAAAAGATTTCAAACTCACTTGCTCTGCCGCAGTGCCAAGTCGCTGGACCACTCAACATCTCTTCCGGGAGTTCATTTCTCATGGAATAGCGATTTTTGCGGATTTCACTTCGTCGATCGCCGCCTGCAATTGATCCAACCGCTGCTCCCTCGGTCCCCACAACTCAACCAAGAGCGGACCATTCCTCTCCGGCAAAACGCCAAACCGACCCTCGCGATAAATTTGTTTGAAAATCGCATCCACCTCATCACGATAAGCATGATCGACTGGGCGAATGCCATCCGCCTCCATCTCGACCGGCCAGACGACGGCTTTCGGCACAAAGGCCAGAATGTCCAAATGATCCAGCGATTCCCTCACGGCAGGAACCATCGACTCCACAAAAGCGGCATCGATATCCGTGCCGCCTTGGTTCGCAGTGTATTGGGAATAAGCGATATAATCCACAGGCGCACGGTCGAAAATCACATCATCCGTCCATTCGGCATAGCGATGAATCCGGCTGATGTTGTAATACATCTGAATGCCGTTGTGCAGCTTGGTAGAGGCATCGCGGAAGAGAATTTCATACGGTCCATAAAGCCCGAGCGCCCGGTAAGGCTCCTCCTCGCGACGGAATGCAGGATTTTTTGCAACCCATTCGTTGACAACAGTCGATTTCCCCAAGGAATGGGATCCGGATATGGCGATGCGCATGGTCGATTTTGTTGGCCATAGCCTGCACCTTCAAAACCAATTGGAAATGAAAAACTCGCCTCCGGCAGCGAGCGACTGCGCCGCCAGAGGGGCGATTTTTCAGATACGGACTATTTCAACCTGGCAAGAAACATGCACGATTCGCCTTTGGCGTTGACGATATCCATTTTGAGTTCAGGTCCGCCGCTCTTCCCCGTCGGATTTTTCCAGACGACTTTGTAGTGCTTGTGACAATCCTTGCACTCGATCATCGCCCCCTCGGCACACAATTGCTTGGCGTGTTTCTCGTCTTTGACATCAATGATCGTAATGGTATTCGACGACTTGCAGACAAGGACGAGTTGGGATTTCGGGCCGAGCTTCTCGACATCGGATTTCTTTTGAATGGTTTCCAACGCCGGCCCGCCTTTCCATGGCGGAAGAGCGAAGGCGGATGACATGAAGAGCACGCACAAGGATGCGGTGAGGGTGAGAGATTTTAGGGTTTTCATTTTGTTGATTTCTGCGCCGCGAATATGGACACGCAGTCCCTTGCCCACCAATGGGGTCTTTCCCGCAGGCTGCGCCACAGTTGCGGTTTCGAAGCTCGTGAAATGGCTCATGTCGATGGGCAATCACCCCATTTTGAAACGGCTCGCTCCATCCGATCTTGAAGCATGAAAACTTCCATATTGTTGCTGTCGGGCGGTCTTGCCGGAACTGTGGCCATGACATTTTTCCTTCTGCTTCCCCGCTGGCTGGGCCGGGTTCAAGTGGATGTCATACAGGCGGGAGGATCCTTAGTTGTTGGCTCAGGCAAACGGTCCGCATTTCCCGTGGGCTTGGCCATCCATATCGCCATGGGTATCGGCTTCGCATTCGTTTACTCCGCATTTCTGAGTCTGTCTTCGCTGCCTTTCAACGCCCTCACAGGCTTGCTGCTCGGCAGCATTCACGGCGTCATTGCCATGTTGCTGGTTTCTATTTTGATCATGGAACACCACCCCGAGCCCCGTTACCACGACCGCGGACCCTCCACCGGTCTGGCACAACTGGGAGCCCACATGCTCTATGGAATCGTTGTCGGATCGGTCGTGAGTTTATTGCGTTAGCAAAGCGATTGTCGCACGGTGCTCCGCGGCAGCGCGCTCGTTTGCCTTGGAGATGGACATCCTCAAGCATGACCCATTTTTCTCGGTCTGCGTGGCAACCTCATCGATGACCGACCTCGCCTTGCGTGACGGCAAGGCTCTCTTGAGACGCCACTGCGCAGTTGAATAATGGGTCATGCCAACCGAAGCACTGGGAAGTGCGAAGGAAGCACATCGCCAATGGCCCGAAGGGCGCAGCGAGCAGGGCGCGAGCAAGGCAAAGGATGGACCCTCCCATGGTGGCGCGCTGCCGCGCGAAACTCTGCAACTGCGCAACCGGGACGGTCGCGCTCCCCTCTTTCGTGTGGCGACGCATTTGTTTAGGTTTATGTGGCGGAAATGCGTGGGCTTGGCGCGACGGCTTTTCTCCACTGCTGCGGGGACATTTTCATCTGGAGGCTGAAGCGGCGGTAGAAGTGCGAGATGTCGTGGTATCCGCATTCGAAGGCGATGGTTTTGATCGGAAGGGCACTTTCTTTGAGCAAGCGGGCGGCGTGATGGATGCGCAGGTCGTGGATGTAGTCTAACCAGGATTTGCCGAAGAGGTTTCGAAAGTGACCGGAGAACGAGCGGCGGCTCATGCCCATGCGGGCGGCCACGGCGTCCATTCGTTCGTCGATCCAGAACGATTGCTCCAACTCCCGGCCGTAGGCCAAAATCCTTGCTTCGGCTGTGCGGGTGGTGCTGGTTTGCTCGCTGAGTCGGGCCGCGCCGACGACCAACTGCATAGCGAGGCTCAGGCTTAATTCCTGCGATCCGATGCCACCCTGCCGGGATTCAAAAACAATGCGCCGCAGAGTGCTCAGTGCCTGATCGACAAATAGACCATCCTCGATGATGCGGCATTGCCCGAACACCGCCTCGGGCAAATCCTGCGAGGGAAATACTTTTCGGTGCAAGCAGAGTGCATAGAGGGTGAGGGGGGCGCGAGGATCGTCTTCCAGGCGATGTTCGGCTCCTTCGGGAACAGTTACCAGAACTGGCGCTCGAAGCTCATGGGTTCTGCCTCGCAGATGGAATGCGCCTTGTCCCTCGAAGATGAGAATCCATTTCGGAAAGGCATCTCTCCGCCAATCCATAAAAAAACCCGCGCTGTGGTGGCTTTCGATCACAGCCACGCCTGTTTTAGCAAAAACGGGTTCGACGGGACGGCTGGTGAGATTTTTCGAGATTTTTGCCACGGATGCTTTTTCCAAAAGTTTGCCCGATCTGCAAATGACATAATCTCGCACCTGCGGGCTCGCCGTCACACGCTCATGTCTCAACCCTCTCCACTCCATGGCCACCGAATCCACCCCTCTCTCCGAAGAATTGCCGTTTCAAGTCCTCCGCACGACCTGGCAGCCTGTGATAAACTCCGCCGACCTTCCTGCGGGAAAAGTCACCGGCGCCACGCTCTTGGGAGAGTCCCTCGTCATCGCCCGTTTTCCCGACGGTTCGCTCCTCGCCGCGCGGAATGCCTGCCCGCACAAAGGCTACGACCTCAGCAAGAGCCATATTTGCAATGGTCGCCTGCAGTGTGGATACCACGGCTGGCGGTTCAACAGCGCTGGCGAGTGTCAGGACATTCCATCTCTGGTGAATCCTCCCGCCAACAAGCTCCAGCTTTCGCATCTGCAAAATTTCCCCGTTCAAGAGCGCTACGGCATGATCTGGGTGCGCCTCTCCGAGCATGAATCCGCCCCGCTGCCCGAAGTGCCCGAGTTTGAAAATCCCGACTGGACCTACATCGTTGCGCCGCCGATGCGCTTCCAGTCCGGCTACCGCAGGGAAGTCGAAAACTACCTCGATATGTCGCATTTCGCCTTTGCCCACAGCACGACGCTGGGCGTGGCGGCAAATCCCATCATTCCACCCATGAAGATCGAGGAGTATGAGGACGGATTCCTCATGGATGCACCGTTCCCCGCGCTCGAGAGTCCGCACGAACAGCCCGGCAAACTCCAGGAGGCCCACCGCCGCCGCCAGCGTTGCTATTTGCCGAACTTCACGACCATCCGCCAAAGCTTCGCCGACGGCGACGAACGCGTGCTGGTGCACATCCCAAGCCCGATTTCACGCGAGGAATGCAATGTCTTCTGGGCCCTCGCCATCTCGCCCGGCTTCCGTGGTCCCACGCCGGAATCCCAAGTCGAATTCGCCACGGCCGTTCTCAATGAAGACCGCGAAATGTGTGAAAACCAAATCCCTCACGAGGTGCCGGTGAACCCTGTGAAAGGCGGCTGGGGCGTGCTGGTGATGCCCGGCGACACGCTCGCCAACACCTTCCAGAAAACCCACCGCCAATGGCTCATGCGTTCCGCCAAGCAAGCCGTGCCAGTTTAACCACCACTTCCAAACACCCACCCAAAAAAACCATGACAAACCAAACCATCCCATCCACTCCTGAAATCCTCACCACGACTGTCGGTTCCTACTCTCCGATCGACTGGCTCGCTGCGCTGCCAAGCGAACAAGCCGTTCTCGACGCCACATCCGTCGTCATTTCCACCCAGCAACGCGCAGGTATCGACCTGCCCACAGACGGCGAGCTTTACCGCTTCGATGTGAACCATCCCGACACCAACGGAATGATCGAGTATTTCATCTCACGCATGGGAGGCATCTCCACCGCCGTGGGATTGACTGATGCCAAGGCCTTCAGGGCAAAACAGGAAATGAGCTTCCGCCGCAAACCCGCCGGCGTGGTTCGCGGCCCGATCACAGAAGGCGTGCTCGACCTCGCCGAAGATTGCGCCCGCTCGGCATCCGTCGCCGGTGGCGCTTTCAAATTCACGCTCACCAGCCCCTACATGCTGGCCCGCACACTCCTCGACAACCACTACGGCAACTTCGAAGCGCTCACCATGGCGATCGCGGATGTCCTCGCGGCCCAAGTCGCTGATCTCTCCTGCGCGTGTGTGCAAGTCGATGAAGCCAACATCCCCGGCAGCCCCGAAGGCGCACCCGTCGCGCAGGCGGCGATCAACCGCATCCTCGACCAGGTGAAGGTCGAAAAGGCCGTGCATTTCTGCTTCGGCAACTACGGAGGCCAGACCATCCAAAAAGGGGAATGGAAACACCTGCTGAATTTCCTCAACGGCCTGCATACCGACCACCTCGTGCTGGAACTCGCCCACCGCCCGGAAACCGACCTCGATGTGCTCAAGGACATAGACCCCCGCATCAAACTCGGCATCGGCGTCATCGACATCAAAGTGAACCATGTCGAAACAGCCGACGAAGTCGCATCCCGCATCGACCGCGCCGTCAAGAAAGCCGGACACGGCCGCGTCCGCTGGGTGCACCCCGACTGCGGATTCTGGATGCTCAAACGCTCCATCGCCGACCGCAAAATCGAAGCCCTCGTCGCCGGCCGCGACAAATACCTCGGTCGCTGACCGGCAAGGCGCTTTAGATCCGGCGACAACTCCTTCCCAAGCCTCCCCACCGCTTGGCGGCTTGTGGAGAGGGTTCCGCCTCCGGCATTCCGGTTGGCGGATCTCGTCTGTCTATTTCTTACCTGAGGACTTTTTGGAGCCGCCTTGGATTTTCGCATTGCCCGTGAGCAAGGCGGCGGCTTTTGGATTGTTGCTTATCAGCTTTTCGAGTTTGGCGATGTTTATTTTGCCACCCTCGGTCATTAATCTAGGAGACAACTTCGCGATCTTCGACAAAGTGCTCTTGGAAACACCCAGAATCCCTGCAATCTGGCTGGCGGTCTTGACCTTCACAGGGTCTTGAGCCAAGGCCTCTTGGATTTTGCTGCTGACAATGGCTTTCACTTCCTCGCGGGTCGTTGCCGTGGACAACGACCTCTGGGAAAGAGTCGGTTCCGGCGTTGGCGAGGCGTCATTTACAGTGATTGATACATTGGCGGTTAATGTATTGTAGTTACCGCTGTCCGTTGGCGTGAATGTCACCGAATGTGTCGTTGTGCCAACAGCAGGCACTGTGCTTGGCGTAGTGAAGGCGAAGCTGCCTGCCACACTCGCGTTACCACCACTCAAGGTCGAACTGGCAAGCGTCTGACCAGATGTGATGGAGCTTGCTGTAGGTTGTGTCGTGATCGTTGGGGTGGCTTTCTCAACCGTAACGCTCACACTAGTAGTCGCAGTTGTATAATTACCGCTGTCCGTTGGCGTGAATGTCACCGAATGTGTCGTTGTGCCAACAGCAGGCACTGTGCTTGGCGTAGTAAAGGCGAAGCTGCCTGCCACACTCGCGTTACCACCACTCAAGGTCGAACTGGCAAGCGTCTGACCAGATGTGATGGAGCTTGCTGTAGGTTGTGTCGTGATCGTTGGGGTCGTTGGCGTTGACGATTCGGCAGGGACAAATTCGAATACACCCACGGATCCATTGCTGCCGGTTCCTTCGTAGCCGACCACGATGAGGTTCTTTCCGCTCGGATTGGCAGCAGCTGGGATGAACTTGATGGATTCTGGCGAGATGTAGGCCGCTCCGGAGTCTTCGGTGCTGGAGATTGTGTTGAAATATCCAACCACCTTGACCTTGCTCAAATCCGTAATGTCGAAGGCATAGATGCCATTTTGCCGCTCGGTTCCAACGAAGGCATAGCTTCGTCCAGCAATGGAGCCATAAGCAATAGCCTCGGGTTCAGGGCCTTTGTCATCGGATCGGGTATCGGTGTTTGAGAGAGATCCGCTATTGGTGTTGAAGGTTTCGGGATCGTTCGCTGCTGCGAACGTTTCCAGTGTGCTACCGCTGTCGTAAACCAGCGTTCCATTCAAGCTGTTCCAGATCGAGAAGCTGCGAGTGCCCATCATCGTTGGGAGATCGATTTTCCCGTCATTGTCGGTGTCGCCTTCGAATTTCAGGAGGTTCAGTCGGCCAATACCGGTGTTGGTGGCACGGGCGGCGACCGCAGTGGTCATATTCGCGGTAAGCGTT
>JBILMW010000133.1:0-7439 GCA_044375335.1 Terrimicrobiaceae bacterium
GTGGTGTCCGGGAGTAATTCGGCGGCTTCCGAGGGGATATTTGGGTCAAGCCGGAGGTCGACCCTCCCAAGGTTTTGCGCGCTGCCGCGCGGGTTCTGTGGCGGAGGCACTGTGAGCGCCGGAGAGAACTGCGTGTGGACATCCAAACAGAGCTCACGCCTGAATGGGCGCGGAAAACAAGAGTGCCCGTGAAGTTTCCTCCACGGGCACCTTGCTATGAAAACCCCGAACCAACTCCGGGAAATTTTTTTACTTTTTGAGGGACTTTTTCTTGGACGGGCGAACGACCACGAACGAGCCAATGGCTCCGGGAATCGCTCCTGCGACCACGAGCACGCCTTCTTCTCCGCGAACTTGAAGGATGCGCAGGTTTTGAACGGTGATGCGCTCGTCGCCCATGTGACCTGGCATGCCCATGTTTTTCCAAACACGGCCAGGAGTCGAGCGGTTGCCGATGGCACCGTTACGACGATGCATCGTGGAACCGTGGCTGGCAGGCTGTCCAGCGAAATTGTGCCTTTTGATAGTGCCTTGGAATCCTTTGCCCTTGGACTGGCCAATAATGTCGACAAACTGTCCGATCTCGAAATTTGTCACGGGAAGCGCAGCGGCTTCTGGTGCGGCTTCGCCATCCGCAAGGCGGAACTCGCGAATGAAGCGCTTCGGGGTGGATGAGGATTTGGCGAAGTGGCCGGTCATGGCCTTGCCCACACGCTGGGGCTTTTGTTCGCCGTAGCCGATTTGAACGGCGGAATAGCCATCCTTATCAGCGGTCTTGACCTGAAGAATGTGATTGCCGCCTGCTTCGATGACGGTGGCTGGTGTGACACGGCCCTTTTCATCATAGATGCGGGTCATGCCGAGTTTTTTTCCGAGAAGTCCGATGCTCATGGCTTTAAATTAGATTTTGATTGTGATGTCGACGCCGGCGGGAAGGTTGAGCTTGCGGAGCTCGTCCACCGTCTTAGAAGTGGGCTCGACGATGTCGAGGAGGCGTTTGTGGGTGCGGATCTCGAATTGGTCCATGGATTTTTTGTCAACGTGAGGAGAACGGTTGACGGTGAAACGCTCGATACGTGTGGGGAGCGGGATCGGGCCGGTGACTTTAGAGCCGGTGCGCTTGGCTGTTTCGACGATTTCCGAAGCCGAGGCGTCGAGAATGCGATAGTCGAATGCCTTGAGGCGAATCCGGATTTTCTGACTGGTTTGTGCTGCCATGATGATAAAGAGCGATTGAGGATTTTTCTTGAGCCCCCGAATCAGCGGGAGGGGCAAGTTAGGGATTTACCGTATTTTGGCAAGAGGATTTTCGGTAAAATTTTTTCCAGATGGAAAATCACATTCGGGCATCCCTCGCGGCGGCTTCACTCAGGGCTGCGCCAAAGCCCGGCAGCCTCGATTCAATTTGAATCCAGGATGGCGCCCCGGCTGGCGTGTGGGGATTGGCAAGGTGCATTTCGACGGCCCGCGCGATGCTGCCTGAAAACAATTCGATAGTGCACTGCTCGAGTTCGGCATCGTAATGCAGAGTATTGATGCGGGCATCGGCTGCGTAGAAGCGCAGCATCCCCTGCGCGGCTCGCAGGTATTTTTCTTTGAGGCCGTCGAAAGGGTTCGCAGAAGAGGATGCAAATCCCGCAGAGACCGTGCGCAAGAGGCAGAGCGCGACATCGCATGCCATTTTGTTGAGGCCGGCGCGCGGGTCTGATTCGGAGAGACTCTGGTGCTTGTGATCGTAGCTCTCGGCGATGTCGACCTGACAGATTTTCTCCATGGCGGCCGTGCGGAAAACATCCGCCATCATGCCGGTCTCCACGCCCCAGTCGGAGGGGAAACAAACGGATTCCGCGATACTGCGGTGCAGGCAAACCTCGCCGCTGATTGGATAGCGAAAAAACTGAAGCGGCGCGAGCGTTTGGGCAAAGCCCTCGATACCCTCCATGGCCTGGAGAAGCGGAGTGATGAGAAGCCGCATGACTCGGCCGTTCAGTTGCGTGGAAAACCGGGCACTGAAGCCCTTGCTGACATGGAATGCCATCTCGGGATGCAGCACAGGGAAGCAAAGACGGACCAGAAGCTCGCGCTTGTAATTGAGGATATCGCAATCATGGATGGCAACGGCAGCGGCATTCGTGGCAGCGAGAACCTGCCCAATGCAGAGCCTCATATTGCGCCCCTTCCCCATCGGCCCGGGATCAAGCCCTGCGCGTTCCATTTGATCAAGCAGGTCGGTTATGCAGGGGCCATCGTTCCAAAGGATCGCGACCTTCTGAGGCAAAGCAGAAAAAAAGCGGCGGGCCGTGTCGAAATCAGCTCGGCTTCCCCCATCGAGACCCACCGTGACATGGCTTAAAAACCGCGCCTCCCGAAGCTCGGCCACGATGTCCGCAAGGACGGGGGATTGCAAATCCCTCGCATGGCAGGGCAGCACGAGGGCGAGGGGAGAGTCCTGAACCAGCATGTCCATCTCATCCTCAAGGCGCTTGTAGTCGGGGTTCCCGAGCCGATGAAGCGTTGCAATCGTGCCGTGCTGGTAGAAATCCGCCATAAAAACAGGGCACACTCTCATTGGCTGCGCGGCATTGAGCAAGTCTGCGGAACTGCTAATCTGCGTCGATGAGCACGCCAGCCTTTCCGTTTGATCACCTCATGGTGGTTCACTACCACTGGCGTCCCGGCGGTGTGCGACGAGTTGTGGAGCTGACCCTGCCTGCCATCGCCGCAGCGGCGGGCGACACACTCAAAAAGGTAACCCTGCTGAGCGGAGGGACGCCTGACGAAGCGCCCGATTTGGGCGGGCTCGCGGACCATGCTGTCCTCATTCATGAGTCGGCGTGCGATTACTTTTCCAACCAGCAGGACACCCCCGAAAGAATCTCAGAAAAAATCCGCCAGGCCATTTCGCGAGCGATGGATGGCCACGACCCCACACGCACGCTGATCTGGTTTCAAAACCCGGCTCTGGCTCGAAATGCCATGCTCTGCCGGGAGATTTTCAATTTCTCGAAAAAAACCGGCGCGGCACTTGTTTTGCACCACCATGATTTTTGGTGCGCCGGCCGCTGGGCGCGCTGGGAGGAACTCGAACGCTGCGGCTCTCGCGACTTTTCCAGTGCGGCGGAACTGCTCTTCGCTTCCGGCACCCGCGCCGTCCATGCGGGCATCAATCTTCAGGATTGCCAGACGCTCAAGAAATATTTCCCAGGCCGGGCTTTCAACTTGCCCAACCCCGTTTTGAGGCCCTCTCCATCGAGCACGGCGGATGTCGAAGCCGCCCGCGCGTGGGTTGCGAAAGAGCTGAAAACCGATGCTCCCGTTTGGGTTTATCCGACGCGGTTTCTTCGGCGGAAAAACCTTCTCGAGGCTGTCCTCCTCACGCGATGGCTCAGGCCGGAAGCCATTCTGGCGACCACCTCAGGACAATTTTCGCTCGATGAAACCGGCTATGCAAACGACATCAAGGAAGCGGCGACGCGGCATGGTTGGCGCGTGCATTTCGGCTTGCTCGACAAGCCCGGAGCCCCTCGCGTGGCGGATCTCCTTCAAATCGCCGAAACGGTCATTCACACCTCCGTGCAAGAAGGCTTTGGAATGGCGTTTGTCGAAGCGGCGGCAGCGGGAACGCCCCTTGTTGCGCGGGCCATTCCATCCGTCATGCCCGATCTCACCGCGCTCGGCTTTGAATTTCCGCAACTCTACCAAGAAATCTTGATTCCTCCCGGGCTTTTCGATGCGCAGGCCGAGGCTGAACGGCAAACTCTGCTCGGCGCATCTGCAAGAGCCGCCCTACCCCCAGCCTTGCAAGAAATCTTTCCCGCGCTCCAGTTCGATGCGGACGGGCCCGTGGCCTTCAGCCGCCTGAGCCGACGCGCGCAGTTGGAAGTGCTCTCGCATCCCTCGCCGACCTCTTGGGAGTTGTGCAAAACTTGGAACCCCCGCCTTGAGGATTTCCTTAAAACCCCGCTCAAGGCCACTCCGTGGCCCACAGCTTCCTCGCGCTATGCGGATGCGTTTCTCAAAATTGCAGCATCCATCCCGGGTGGCCCGATCGACTGCGCGGAGAGCGCGAGGGATGCCCAGATGGCTCTGACGGCAAAAGCTCTCGAGCCGAATTCGATTTTTCCAATCCAGCTCGAAAAATGACCCCTCCAGATGCTCGACGAAACGCCGCAAACGGATCAAATTCGTTGTCTCCTGTGCGAACTCATTCCGGTAAAAAACAAGCCCCCACATCGCATCCTTGCATGAGGTGGATTTTTTTACTCCTGATCCTCACCGTCGGCCCACTGGGGGCGGATGAGACGGTTCGCGCGGCGCAGGCGCGGCTTGCGGTCTTGGGTTATTACAAGGCCCGAGTCGACGGCTCTGCGGGAAGCATCACCAGTGCGGCCATCCGCAGGTTCCAGCTCGCCGAAAATCTCAAGGTCACAGGCTCTCTGAATCAGCAAACTCTCGACGCGCTCGGAGTCAAAGCGCCAGCACCGGCTCCGGAGTATACGAAGATCAGTGCAATCTTCGAGGGCGGACCGTTCGCCGCGATGGATTCCGCCTCGCAAGTCGAGGCGATTCGCAACGCCCAGCGTCTGTTGGCGGAATCGGGTTTCTACGCCGGACCACACAATGGCCTGCCCAATGCGACGCTCACCACTTCGATAAAGGAATGGCAGTCCGCCCAAAACCTACCCCAAACCGGCAAACTCGACGCAGACACGCTGGCCGGACTCGGCGCCCTTCTTGAAAAATAAAGCTATGTCGAAGCACGAGCGCATCTCAGCCTTTGTCGAATCCCTCGAAGCCTCGCACAGCGGCGGCTTGCATCCTTGCTATGCGGGCTACTTCGAGTGCTTCAACCGGGGTGACTACTACGAGGCCCATGATGTCTTGGAACACCTCTGGCTGGAATGCCGGGACGAAAACCACCTCTACTTCAAAGGCCTCATCCAGGTCGCAGGAGCCTTTGTGCATCTGAAAAAACAACACGCCCGCCCATGGCATCCGACCGATGGCCGCAGGCTCCATCCCGCAGCACGACTGCTTGCGCTGGGAATGAAAAACATCACCCCGTTTGGGCCAGTCCACATGAACCTCGACATCGAAGCCGTGTGCGCGCTCTGCACCGACTGGAGAGAACAAATTCTAACCTCCGACTTTCGCATCAACCCTTGGCAACCGACATCAGGACCGCGACTGCAACTTCGAAAAACCGACCCAATGGCTTGACGGGCGTCTTCTTTGCCGCTTCATACATCCCCAAATCCCATGATCAAATCCACCTTCCGCCTTCTCATTGCAACAGTTGCCGCCACGGCCATCCTTGGCCTCACCGGATGTGAAACCACAAGAACCGCATCCCACTCGCACTCCTTCAAATTCGACCCACCAGACAAGACCCCGAAAAATCCCTCCGCTGTGAAAGTGAAAATCAGCACCGGCGCGCAGCGTTTGTATGTGGTCGAGGGAAATGAAGTCCTCATTGCCACACCTGTGACAGTCGGCAAATCGGCAAGCCCAACGCCGCAGGGTGATTTCAAAATCTACTCTAAGCAAGCCCACCGCCGTCGCGTGAGCCAACCCGATGCAGGATATCCGATGACCTACTGGATGGAATTCAAGCCAGCCTACGGCATCCACTGGGGATTCATGAAGCCTTCACCTGCGACCCTCGGTTGCGTGCGTATGCCGCTGATCGCCGCCAAGGAGGTCTTCGCCATTGTGCCGAAGGGCGCTCCATTGAATATCGCCAAGAGCCAACCTTGGGATGAGACCATCGGCAAAAATCTCCCTGTCCTGGATGACGGCCCGCTGCCGAATCCCCCGAAATCCTACCTCCACAGTCCGCAGGTCTTCACAGATGCCGCCAAGGGCAAGATGTGGAATTTCTAATGCGCGAGTTCCTTTAGCAGCGCTTTGTTGAGCCGGATGCCGGTGAGGAAATTTTCCACCGGGAAATTTTCATTCGGCGAGTGGGCACGACAGTCGGGCGATGCCAGCGCGAGCAGCAGCGCGGGATGGCCGAGGATTTTTTCAAAATCCGCGAGGATCGGAATGGATCCGCCTTCGCGTGTGAGGGCAGGTTTTTTGCCAAAGACGACTTCCAAAGCCCGGCAGGCAGCCATGCCTTGAGCGCCTTTGGGATCGAGAAAAAACGGTTCTCCGCCGTGACCATCGGTGATCTCAAGCTTCACGCCGGGCGGCTTGTGCTTTTCAAAATGACGCCGCGCCTGATTCAGCACGGTCTCGGGAGTTTGATTCGCGACCAGGCGGAAGGTGACCTTGAAGAAAGCCTCGGCGGGAAGCACGGTTTTGCTCCCCTCGCCTTGGTAGCCGCTGCCGATGCCGTTGATCTCTGCCGTGGGACGAGCGCCGATGCGTTCGACCGAGGAATAGCCCGCCTCGCCCCAGAGTTCGCTGACGCCCGCCTGCTCGGCAATGGCTTGGTCACTCACAGGCGACTCGGCTGCAGCCTCGCGCTCCCAAGCCTGCATGGGCTGGACATCATCATAAAATCCCTCGATCGCCACGCGCCCCTGCGAATCATGCAGGCTAGCAATGAGCCGTGCCGCCGCCGTCGCGGGATTCGCCACTGCTCCGCCGTAGATGCCGGAGTGCAGGTCATGCGATGGACCGAATACCCTGACCTCCATCGCCGCAATGCCACGCAAGGCGTAACTCAGGGTAGGATAGCCATCGGCCGCCATGCCGGTGTCCGAGATGGCGATGGCGTCGCAGGCCAACTCGGCGCGGTATTTTTCCAAAAAGTCCGCCAGATGCCCGCTCCCGACCTCCTCCTCGCCCTCGATCAAAAAAATCACATTCACTGGCAGCGGCCCCTCAGCCAGCGCCTCACCGACTCCAAGAATATGCGCGAGGATTTGCCCCTTGTTGTCCGAGGCGCCGCGTCCATAGATTTTGCCGTCGCGAATCTCGGGATCAAAAGGCGGCGATGTCCAGAGCTCGAGCGGCTCGGGTGGTTGAACATCGTAGTGTCCATAAATGAGGACGGTTTTCTTCGAAGGATCGCGCGGCGTTTTTCCCAGCACGATGGAATTTCCCGGCGTGGGTTGCTTGCCAGCCTCCAAACCGATCTGCCGAAGCTTCGCGACAAGCCAGTCCGCACAACGCTCCATATCAGCAGCATGGACGGATTGGGCTGAAACACTGGGAATTCGCACAAATTCGAGCAATTCGGCAACGCGGGGATCATTCATAGAAAAAACTATATATTGTGGTTTATTGGAGCCGACTGCACAGGATGTGGTATTTTTTCCTTGCGCCGCCAAGCAGCATTTTTAGGCTGATCGCACTTCTAACCGGTATCCCATGTATCTGCAATCTCTGGAAATCATCGGCTTCAAATCCTTCGCCGCAAAAACCGTCCTCAACTTCCACCGGGGCGTCACAGCCGTCGTGGGCCCGAATGGTTGCGGCAAGTCGAATGT
>JBILMW010000002.1:0-64329 GCA_044375335.1 Terrimicrobiaceae bacterium
ATCCAAAATTTGAGCAAGAACATGGCGACCAGAATTCATGGGCGTATAGATTCCGCATTTTAATGCGATCAAACGCTGTGATCTTCAAATGCGTCACACCTATTTTCGGTTGCAATTGCTTCATCTTAAATTTTTAATTTAACCCATTTCTTCTCTCAACCGGACACTAGTGAAAATCCCTACCCGATGCAACTCGAGCCACTCCATCCCATTCAGATTCAGCGATTCCGCGAAATGACTTTTGCTGAGAAATGGGCTGTGGCCCAAGGATTGTGGCTCATGGCCCGTGATGCCCGCCTGGCGGCGAGCCGGCGAGCCAATCCCGATCTCACCGAAGAAGAACACCAAAAATCTGTTGCCCGTGAATTCGCCCGAACCAGAACCTAATCTCCTCGCCCTCTTCGTGCGCCCCATCCACGATGCCGGCCTCCGCTACATTATTGCTGGATCGGTCGGTTCCATGCACTATAGCGAACCCCGCCTCACGCTCGATATCGATATCCCTTTGCTTTTCAGTATCAAAGACATTCCCACGCTCTTATCCCTTTTTCAAGAACCCGAGTATTATTGTCCGCCTGCCGATGTGATCGCCTCGGAAATTGCTCGCGACTGCCGCAGCCACTTCAATATCATCCATATCCCGACAGGGCTCAAAGCAGACTTCTACCCCGGCAATCGCGACGCCACCTTCGCATGGGCTTGGCAAAACCGACTCACCCAACAAACACCGCTCGGCCCGATCCATATCGCACCAGCCGAATATGTTATCCTCTGGAAAATGATCTTTTACCGAGAAGGCAAAAGCGAAAAACATATCCGCGACATCCAACGCATCCTAGACATTCAGCCCATTCTTCCACACCAAGACTTCCTCAACGAAGCCATAAAAACCCACGCCCTCACAGACATCTGGTCCATATTCCAACGCCCACAATTGTAGCGGCGCGTCTATGACCGCCGAAAATCGCCCCCCCGGGCGCTCGACCCTCGACCCTCGACCCTCGACCCTCGACCCTCGACCCTCGACCCTCGACCCTCGACCCTCGACCCTCGACTCTCGACTCTCGACTCTCGACTCTCGACTCTCGACTCTCGACTCTCGACTCTCGACCCTCAACCCTCAACCCTCAACCCTCGTAACTTCTCCTGCCCATAGGCGGACCCGTCACGCCGGAGTCGCGTAGCGCGTAGGCGGATCACTTCCTCCTTCTTCTCATGCCCACCACCCGCCGCGTCCTCTCCACCGACCTCGCCTGCACCGATTATGAGGCCCTTGGCGCGCACCTCCTCACCCGCTGCCGTCAACCCGGCCCCTACGCCGTCGATTTTTCAAATACCCACATCGCCACCATGCGGCGTCACGACCCCGCATTTGCAGCCACCACAGCCTGCATCGACCTCTTCGTCCCCGATGGAATGCCCCTCATCTGGTGCCTGAACCGCCAAGGCGCTACGCTTCAAGACCGCGTCTACGGCCCCACCTTTCTGCGAAAATTCCTCGCCACCTGCCCCTCCAAATTCTCTCACTACTTCCTCGGCGGCAGTCCAGAATGCGGAAAGAAACTCCGCGAACGCCTGCTCGAAAAAAATCCGCAACTCAACATTATTGGTTCCTACCACGGAAACTGCACCGCCGAAGGGACACTGGAAGATGATTCCAAAGTCATCCAAGAACTTCAATCACTGCGCCCCGACTTCCTCTGGATCGGTCTGGGCACACCCAAGCAATACCACCTCCTCCACCGCCTCAAACCCCTCCTCCCGAGCGGAATCCTCCTTGCCGTTGGCTTCGCCTTCGATGTCAACGCCGGCACCAAACCCGATGCCCCAGCTTGGATGCAACGCACAGGCCTCACATGGACCTACCGCCTCGCCAGCGAACCCCGCCGCCTCGCCGCCCGCTATTTCAAGTGGAACACGCTCTTCTTGTATTACCTGTTGAAAACTAAAAACTACATCAATGGTAGACCATGAACGCGCCCGAACTCGCCATCATCATGCCCGTTTACAACGAGCAGGCCTCCGTCCGGAAGGTGGTCACAGAATGGTTTCATGAAATTGAAAACTGGACTGAAAGCTTTGTTTTTCTTTGCATTGATGATGGTTCCAGAGACAAAAGCCTTGAGATCTTGCAACGCCTCCAGCAACAACTTGGAAATCGCATTCAAATCATTACCAGAGAGAATAAAGGGCACGGCCAAAGCTGCATTGAGGGATACAACTGGGCCTGCAAGCAAGAAATTCCTTGGGTCTTTCAAATCGACTCAGATGGCCAATGCGACCCACAGTATTTTTTCCGCTTTTGGCGTCTGCGACAAAACTACGATGTCGTTTATGGCGTCAGAACACGCCGCGATGATGGATGGCGGCGCGTTATGGCCAGTTGGGTTTTGAAAGGCGTTTTATTAACCACGCAAAGAGTTTGGTGTCCAGATGCCAATGTTCCCTACCGCTTGATTAAACGCGAGATTCTGACAGCAGAAGTTGAAAAAATCCCTCGCACTTTTTTCTTGGCAAATATCGCACTTGCTGTGCTGCTTAAGAAATCCGCCGTCTCTCATGGGTATGTCCCCATTGGCTTCAGGGAAAGATATGGTGGCGAACCAAGCGTGCGCTTGGGGAAATTTACAGATAAAGCTGTTGAACTGGTCAAACAGCTTGCAGATCTACCAAAGTGAATACCGCTGAGAAATTCCAGAACTGCAATTTTATACAGGCAGCCGCGCTTGTTTTTGTTGCACTTATCGGAGTGATTGCGATATCCAACCAATCCCTCTGGATTGATGAAGGCAATAGCGCCATGAAGGCTATCCAGCCAAATTTTGTGCTTTTCTGGGGAAAAATGAAAGAACTCGGCGGTTCCGATTTGCAGATGCCGCTTTACATGGGCCTATTGTGGTTATGGGAGAAGATGTTGGGACATAGTGAGTATGCCTTGCGCGCCTTAAACATTCCCTTTTTCACTTTGAGCGCAGGAATTCTTCTTTATCTGTGGGACGCCGAACGCCGCCTCAAGTTGGCTTTTATTTTCCTGATGTGTTTTTCACCCATGCTTTGGGTGTATCTCGATGAAGCCAGGCCATATATTTTTCAGTTTTTTGGAGCGACCTCCATTCTCGTAGCACTGTGGAATCAGGCAAAGAAGCCTCATCTTAACAAAAACTTAGCCGTCTTCTGCATAGGAGCTCTGGCGCTCTGTGGATCCAGCCTTACAGGTGTTATTTTTACTTTTTGGTTCGGGCTGGCTTTTCTTTTCATTCTCATTCGCCAACATGCCTGGCGCAGCATTTTTAGCTCGAAGCAGAATCTACTCATTTTGGCACTGACAAGCATTGGCATGTGTGGCTTAGGAATGTATTATTTCTGGACTCTCAGCCAAGGTGCCCGCGCGTCGGGAGTTGGCAAAACAGACCTGCTCAGCATAGGATTCTGCCTTTATGAGTTGCTCGGATTCAGTGGCCTGGGCCCAGATCGTCTGAGCCTCCGCGAGCACGGCATCACTTCACTGAAGCCCTTCTTCTTGCCTCTCACCTCTCTGGTAATAGCCCTCACAGCCTTTGGGATTTCAAGCGCGCTTTGTATCACGAAAAGCTCTCGAATGCATCGCACAAAATTTTTCATTTTCGCTGCGGTATTTTGTGGAGCCGTGTCCATGGTAGCCGTTGGCTACATCGCACATTTCCGAGTGCTGGGCCGCCACTTGATGCCAATCCTTCCGTTCGTTCTTTTGCTTGTGAGCTTTGGCTTTCTGCACTTATGGCAATCCGACAAAAAACTAAGCCGAGCGGTCGTTTTAACCATCTGCCTGCTGCTCATTCTCTCCAGCCTGTCAACCAGATTCAGCCCACGCTTCGCAAAAGACGACTACCGCACCGCTGCGCAGATCGCTAAATCCAGCCAAGAAGACGAGAAAACAATCTGGTGGGCTGCAGACACGGCCACGGCTAACTATTATGGGTTAGAATTCAGTGAAAAAGTGATAAATGTCGTGGGGCTATCAGCAGAGGAACTCCAAAACATTCCAATACCAGATATCGTTCTTGTCTCCAAATCGGACATTTACGATTCGAATTGCTTCATCACAGATTTTTTAGTTGATAAAAACTTGGCGTCTGTGCGAAAAATCAAAGCCTTTTCAATTTATCGCTTTGATAGCGTTAACTTAAGCTGCATGCTATAATCATTTTGAAAGAGATATTAATAATTTATGTTTGTTATTATTAATTTTAAGAGTTTAGTAAATTCTTTTGCATTTGAATTGAGAAGACTAAGAAAGGTTCATTCGATTTTGAGATTTTTAAGAAGGTCTATTTGGCATGGTTTAAAAGAAGGTCTATGGGAGTTTTTAAGAATTATTTTGAAAGATTGCAAAAAATTGGGCCCCCCTTCCAAAACATTTTCAATTTATAAGGAATTACGTGCTCAAAATCCAGCTTACTCCGGAAAAGTAATAACTGAAGATCAAGGAACACCATATGTAGAACAAGATTCCGTAGTCATAAAATCAAGATTAAGACAGCATTTGGAACAACCTTGGCCTGTCGTATGGAGCGAGCACACGGATCAAAGACTGATCTCTCATTCACTTGCTTTAGTTAATGAAGATAAGGAGCTATGCATAGAATCAGTTTATGGATATGAAAGATTGCGAGATGACCCAGCTAGCAAATATCTATTTTGGGAAAAGGAAACTTATCTTTCTGGAAAATGGACAAGTATTGTGTCGAACTGGAATCGATTGGATGGAGTTCCGATTTACGGTCATTGGCTTCATGATGCGCTTCCACGACTTACTTATTTGGATGAACTGCCATCAGACACCGGAATTCTTGTTCCTAATGAATTGAAGCCAATACATTGGGAGGCTTTAGAATTACTGGGTGTAAAAGATCGCTGCAGGCCTACAAAAGAAACCAATATTATTGTTTAAAAGTATTATTTTTCTTCTCCAACATCAATGATTACCTGCTATAACCCATATGGCATTAATTGGATGCGAAAAAAACTTCTTCCTAAAGCCGATAAAGATTTAACGGGCCCAAAAAATTCTTTTTTGCCCGAAGTGGAAAAAATAGGTCCATCGGTAATATTGCGGAAATCACCAATGAGATTCAAAACATGGGGTGGACTGTAGTTAATGACTTGGATTTCAATTTTTCACAAACGATCAAGTTGTTTTCCGAGGCAACGAATGTGTGTGGATTTCTTGGGAGTAACATGTCTAATGTCATATTCTGTCAGGAGGGATGTAAAGTAACCACTCTTGTTCTTGATTTTTGGCCAGATGGTTTTGTTGATTTGATAGCATGCCATCTAAACCTAAATCACCAATCGTTTACTTTACCTGCAGGTGGACCTTTTGTGCATACACCTATTGTAAAAGCTGCGAATGTAGTTTCTGCCCTAAAGAAAAGAATTTAACGCTTTGTAATTTATGTCACGCTCGAAGCATTTTATTACGGGATTGCTATCAAGTTATGCGGCAATATGCGTCAACATTCTTTATACGCTGGCATCGGTTCCTTTGGCATTACACTATCTTGACAAAGATGAGTTTGGGCTTTGGGCCTTGGTGACGCAGCTTTCGGGTTATTTGATGCTTCTCGAATTTGGGATGAATGGCGCTGTCGCTCGCTCCCTTTCCGATCACAAGGACCATGTTGAAGATGGTATCTATGGCAGCATCTTGCGCACAGGTTCGCTTGTTTTTGCGATTCAGGGCGGGCTCGTAGCAATTTCAGGAATAGCTCTTGCTTGGTTTGCCGCTCCTTTTTTTGGACTCCCGCCCTCAATGGAGAGTTCGTTCACGATTCTAATGGCGGCACAAGCCGTGCTGAGTGGAATACGCCTCTCGCTGACCACTCTGGGCTCTCCTTTATGGTGTAACCAACGCCTTGATTTGAGCAATCTTGCCACCAGCTTGAGCCTCGTAGTGGCTTTTTTTGTTTTATGGCTTGGCTTTTACATGGGGTGGCATCTCTACAGTTTGCTGATCTCAGCAGCAATAGGATCCATCGTTACCTTGACGTTCTGTTATTTATCCTGCAAACGACTCGGATTGTATCCCTCGCACCAATACAAGGGGCGATTTGATCCTGCGATTTTCCGCAAATTGTTTCATTTTGGAGGCGGTCTTTTTTTAATGAATTTGGGAGCTCAGTTTGCATCGGCAAGTCAAGTTATTATCATCAGCCGCATTCTCGGCATTGAAGCTGCAGCAACATGGGCGATTTGCACCAAGGTCTTTACTATGGCGCAACAATTTGTCTCGCGTATTTTTGATTCCTCTGCCGGCGGCTTGGCGGAAATGGTCGTCCGCGGCGAATTCAGTCGCTTACAAAAACGCTTTCGGGATTTAGTTGCGATCTCTGCAATCATGGCTAGCGCAGTAGGTGCCGGCATCGCTCTCATGAATGGTTCCTTCGTAGAGCTTTGGACTTCGGGAAAAGTGACATGGTCTCCTTGGAACAACTACCTTCTGGCTTGCGTGCTGTTTATTACCACTGTTACACGCTGCCATATAGGGCTTAGCGGAATCACAAAACACATTAGTGGCATGAAGTATGTTTATCTCATCGAGGGCATTGTGTTTGTCTCTGTTTCAATTCTCGTTGTGCCTAGCATGGGATTTATCGGTCTGCTAACGACCGCTTTACTTTGTAACCTGGGAATTACTGGAACTTATGGAGTATATCGAACAGGTGCATTTTTTCGAATCCCTCGCCTCGAAGTTGTTGCATGGGTCGCGCGTTCGGGCGGATTCATCATGCTCATTGCCGGACTTTTTTCCTTGTCATTTATTCCCTCCTTCTCGGCGCTCGACACCAAATTGCAGCTGTGCTTGGAGGGCCTTGCCTTTGGAATGATAGTGTTTCCTTCAGCTTGGTTTATATCGACGACTAAAGAGCTTCGTATAGAAATCAAATTAACCATCTGTAATATATTTCGAAAAATTTTTCAAATTCGTAAACCTATTTAATTATAAATGAGCTCTAAAATAAATCAACTTATCAGCCGACTTCTGAAAATTGCACTGCGAAATCCCCAAGATCTTAAACATATTCTAGGTGTGACAAATTGGGCAGCTGGAGAAATTCTTGATCCTATGGTTGATATTCGATCGATACCATCAGTCGATCTCTTTGATATATGCCCAGGAACGCGTTTGACACTACAATCCCTCCCAGGCATTAGATCTTCAATTAGCCCATTAGAGTGCGCCGCACTCGCGGCCCTATCGCACTCTGTAACTGCTAAAAGAGTTTTTGAATTTGGGACTTACAAAGGTGTTTCCACTACCCAACTCGCTCTAAATATCGCCGCTGATGGCATGGTATTTACCCTTGATCTTCCCGAAGAGCATCCAGCCTACAGGCTGCCAATTCCAAGACTCGATGAACAGGAGATTACCCTTGAATCCGGTAAAGGCACACTTGTTCCGCATGACTTACTGGACCGAGTAACTTTCCTGAAATCTGACTCAGCATGCTTCGATGAAAAACCCTACCACGGGATTATGGACCTCGTGTTTGTCGACGGCGCCCATAGTTACGAATATGTAAAAAACGATACGGAAAAGGGTTGGCTCATGCTTCGCTCTGGCGGAATACTCGCATGGCACGATTGCGCTCCGCACCATAAAGATGTAGTTAAGTATATTAAAGAATGCGGGCTAAATTTAAATCTCGTAAAAGGCACTGCGCTGGCATTTGCAACGAAAAGATAAATACGAAAACATTTTTTTATGGGCCTTGATATTAAAGCAATCCGATTTCTTCTGGGAGAAAAAGCCCGAGGTATACAATTTGGGAAAACGCTTACACTCGGCCGACAAAGTCTTTATATGAGTCAGCAAGAGCTTGCTGAACTTTCAAATAAAATAAATATTGAATTATTTAGCTCGAGCTTTGCAGATGATTTTTTGGCATACCTTGCTGGGATTCCCTCGCTGAGCATGGATGCGTCAGCTTACGAGGGGGCGCAAATCATTCATGACATGAATTTTCCAGTGGAAGAAAAATACCATGACTCATTTGATACCATTATTGATGGAGGGACTCTTGAGCATGTTTTTAACTTCCCAATGGCAATTAAAAATTGCATGGAAATGTTAAAGGTGGGTGGATCCCTAATTTTTATGACTCCATGGCATAATTTTTCAGGACACGGTTTTTACCAGTTTAGCCCTGAGCTTTTCTATAGCACTCTTTCTGATGCAAACGGATTTCAGCTCGAGCGGATGCTGATTGCAGTAGAAGGATATTGGTATTCGGTAAAAAATCCTTCCATAGTAAATGAGCGCGTAGAAATTAAAACTGACGAGGAAATTTTACTTTTCGTAACGGCACGAAAAACTTCGATTTCAAAAATCTTCGAAAACTGGCCACAGCAATCCGATTACTGCGCCGCTTGGAAATTCGAGACACATGATTGTTTAAAGGAAACGCCTATTTCCATTTATCAAAATTTTTTAAATTATTCTATTTTAAGTAAACTTAGATCTTGGTGGCGGGATTATAAAAAACAGAGAAGTAGGAGGCCAAAGAACAATAAGGCTTTGAAAATTGTTTGTTCTTATAAGGAAATACCATGAAGAAACCGCGTTTTATCGTTGCGTGTCCACAAAGAACCTCGGCAGACTACCACGCTGCTGTTTTAGTGAAGCATGGCATGCTTCGCAAATACTTCATTGGCACACGGAGACCTACCGATGGTATACCAGAGGAGTTAACATGTTTTATCAAGGCTTGGGGCGCGGTTGCTACACTAAGCGCCATGGTTTTACCCTCGTATCAGGGCGAGTGGGTTAGATCTGCCATTCATCCACTGTATGATGCGTGGGTTTTACCTCAAATCCAACCTGGAGACAATATCATATCCAGCTACGGCTATGCAAATTACTGCTTCAAAAAGGTTAAAAAATTGGAGGGCAAAACCTTCCTTGATGCAGGAAATTCGCATCCTGCACATTTTTGGGATGTTATTACAGAGGAACATCATATCTGGGGAGTAAAGCGCCCCCCCTATCCTCCGCATTGGAATCAGCGCGCAAGGCAAATGCTGGACTCTACAGATTATATCATTTGTCCCAGTCGCTATGTGGAAAAAACCTATCTGGAACGGGGATTTACCAAAGATCGTTTGCTTTACGCTCCATTTCCGACAGATTTAAGCCTTTTTAAACCAGATTTGGAAACTATTCCTCCTGCCAATCCCCTCTGGGTTATTTGCACGGGAAGTGTCAGTTTAAGAAAGGGCTTCCCGTATTTACTCGAGGCGGTTCGCTTGCTGAGAAAAGACCGCGATGTGCGCTTGATGCTGACACACATTATTGAAAGCTCAATGATCACTATTTTAAAAACATACGATGATATTCCCATTGAGTGGGCTCCAAGCCTTAATCATAGAGATCTCGCAAACCGTCTAAAAAAAGCGCATGTCTTTGCCCTGCTTTCTTTGGAAGATGGTTTTGCAAGAACTGTATCAGAGGCTCTGGCCTGCGGACTTCCAGCAGTTGTCACTCCTCATACCGGGGCCAGAGATTTCATACTGGAGGGCAAAAATGGCTATGTTGTGCCGATCCGCGATGCAGCAGCCGCCGCTGATGCTATTCAAAAGGCAGCAGATATTCGACTCAGCGGTTTGCGTAGCGATATAGAGCTGCCCGATCTATCTTTTCAAGCCTTCGAGGCCCAATTTATAAAGGAATTAGCAAGAATTGGCACGACCGGCTTCTAGCATGAAATGCCTTGTTCTCACAAGTGAATACCCTCCGTCCATAGGCGGAGTGGGCAATGCAGCAGCAGCATTCTCTCGAGAGTTTTCCGCACGCGGGTGGGTCATTGAAATTATCACTGTAGCCACTCATAGCCAAGCATCGAGAGAGAAGGTCCCAGAGGGAATCATCCACAGATTATCGTTGAGTGGAGATTCCAGTTGCTGGAATCCCCTTTCTGGTGAAGTCGCGAGAGTTGAAGCCTTGATTGCTGACTTCTCACCAGATGTCGCAGTCATTCATGGTTGGCAGGGGTGGTGCACAAGAACCGTGCCGCGTTTATATTCCGCAAAAATCCCTATCGTATTGCAAAGCCATGGATTTGGAATGCATCGAGTGCCATGGCATTGGAGACCACCTTTTGGCCTTAAGGCTTGGGCAGGTTATCTGCCGTTTATTCTGCGTTTGCCTTCGTTCATTCGAAAATTATCTGCGCTGTCCGTTTTGAGCAAGGAACCAAGATTACTTAAGGGATTTGACCACTGGGTTGGCTCACATTTTGGATGTCAAAATGTTGTAACAATTCCCAATGGCGTCAAAAAAATACAAAGTTCACCGCTGGAATTTTTAGAAACCTGTCCCCTTGCTCTCAATAAGCATATTGTGCTTTGCGTGGCAAATTATTGCGACCGTAAAAACCAATTCCTAGCTTTGGATGTGGCTCGTCAGACTGGAAAAGAGGATCTTTTTTTTGCGTTCATCGGAGGTGACCAGAATGCCTATTACAGAGAGCTTGAAAAACGAACTCAGGCATGGGGTCTTGAAAGACGCGTTGCTCTATTTCATGGCGTTTCCCGTTCATTCACAGAATCTGCGATCCAAGCCTGCGACATCGCACTTATGACTTCCAAGTGGGAAATGCAACCTCTGTTTCTCCTTGAGGCTATGTCCGCCGGCAGACCTTGGGTATCCACAAATGTAGGGAGCGTTAGCGAACTTCAAGGAGGTATCATCTCAAAAGTTTCGACTAAAAATCTTACGTCAAATTTATTGAGACTATTAAACGATAAAAAACTTAGGAAGCAGCTAGGGAAAGAAGGGGCGCGCCAATGGGCTACTGAATTTTCAACAGATATGGTTTATGATCGCTGGCAAGATCTCCTTCTATCTGCAGTAGGTAAAACTCATCAGTAGCAAACTACTTTTATGCTTAGCTGAAATTCCTATCGAAAAAAACTTTTGAAATGATTGATATCGTATATGAGAGGCAATGGTCATCGCTAAGCAATTTAGTGCAGGTCCTGATCAACTTGAATAAAATGGGAACCCTATATGGGGGCTTTCCAAAATGGCGCTACATAAACGCTGGAATACCAAGGGAAATTTTACAAACAAATCCAACCGCAAGTCTTGCGAATTTTGTAATCTCAAAAATCGGTTTGCCTGCATCACTTATGTTGGATGAACCGAAGATAATAGGAAACTGGGTGGCAAAATTTAGCGATTTGTCTGAAACTTTAATTGTCAATGGAACGGCGTATCGTATTTTATTTCCAAAACTTAAGGACTCAGCTCGAAAACTCATTCTGGAAAGAGGTTCAATGCATCCATGTGAGTTTTTTAGATTGAACCAGAAAGCCCGAAAAGAAGCAGGCTATTCTTATACAGATAAGATACCTGTGCCGATACTGGATGAAATCGAGAAGACTTCGCTAGCTGACTTTATTATTGCGGGCAGTCAAATGGTGCGCCAGTCCTATGTAGACCATGGTTATCCAGTGAACCGAATTTTTGACTGCAGCTATGGAATTGATGCAGAAAAATATTCATATATTCAAAGAAAAATTCCAAAGGCTCGGCCAATAAAAATAGGAATTATGGGCGTTGTGGGATTTAGAAAAGGGCTTCTGCGACTTTTAAAAATAGGCTCTTGGGCTCGCAGAAAAGGTTACAATGTAGAAATTCATTTTGCCGGTCCGATTAGTGATATTGAAGCGCATGACCTTCTACAAAAGACTGACGCTAAATATTACCTTCACGGAGTTCTTAAGGGGAGCGCTCAAATTCAATTCCTTGAAAATTGTGATCTCTACGCGATTCCTTCGTATGAGGAAGGATTACCTTTTTCATTGCTTGAGGCAATGAGCACAGGTTTATTAGCAATAGTAAGTAATGACACCGGTGCCCGCGAAGTTGTCGAACATAATAGAAGCGGGTTTATCTTGCAATCGTTCTCCGACGATGAATTTGACAGTATTTTACAGCCTCTCTTCAGTTCACCTGAAAGAATAATAAATATGGGAAAGTATGCCAGAAAAAGAATTACTAGCGAGTATTCTTATCAGAATTATTTTTCTCGTATTAACCATGCATTAAATTTTATGAATGTGTAGCAAATCATTGATTTTATGAGATTCTTAAAGATGCTAATAAAAAAATGTATTTATCAATACTATGGACTAATGCCAGAAATCAAAATTCCGTATGAAACTGTTAATCCAGGGGAGCAGGCATGGTATTTCAAAAAAGGCTCTTTAACTCAGAATTCCATCGTATACTCTTTCGGTTTAGCAGATAATATAGTTTTTGACATTAATATAATAAAAAGTTACAATGTAAATGTTTTCGGGTTTGACCCAACCCCATCATCAATTAAGTTTATTTCCAGTTTGGAAATTCCTAAGCAATTTTATCACTTCCCATTAGCGATTGCAGACTATGATGGCGAGCTAGATTTTATTATACCAAGGGATTCTAATATATCTGGATTTTCGAAAAATCTACACAAAAATAGCCAAGATGAATTTACAGAAATTAAAGTATCGTGCTGTAGTTTATCATCAATAATGAACAAGCTCGGGCATGACAAAATAGATCTCCTAAAAATGGATATAGAAGGGATGGAATACAAAGTTATTGATCAATTAGTTTCGGAACATCTTGATATTAAACAAATCTTGGTTGAATTTCACCATAGATTTTCAGGAATTGGTTTACGCAACACGCTTTTAGCAGTTCAAAAACTGAGAAATTCAGGGTTCAAGCTTTTTCATGTTTCACCTTGGTGTGAGGAATATGCATTCATTAAAGAATAAAATAAAGGTTGTAATGACCGTTGCTTGCGCTAATGACCTCAGTGGCGCGTCAATGCGAGATTTAACGCGCGCATCTCCCGTAGTGCATCCTGCTATAGATAACTTATTAGAAGGATTATCAGAATGTCCTGAATTGGATATTGAGGTTGTATTTGGTAAAAAATATATCAACGCAAATGATTGTCGAAAGGAGGGGAATATTTTATATACACCCGTATTTTATACTCCTCTTCCCTTCCCAGGTATGGGTTGGTCTTACCTTGCAAGGTATCAGGCAATCAAAAAATATTTAAAGTCTGTTAAGCCAGATATAGTCCATGCACAAGGCACTGAGAGAGAGTCTGGTATCGTTGCTGCTTTTTCAAAATCTCCATCATTGCTAACCCTTCATGGAAATTTTCGGGAAATTTCTAAAATTCTTCCATCTCCATTAATAAGCTACAACACTGTTAATGCTTGGCTCGAATCAATTGCAATCAAAAAGTGCACTTCTATCCTTTGTATTTCAAAATATACAGAAGCATCTGTAAAATCTCTCAACAAAAATACTCATCTCTTACCAAACGCTGTCTCCAGTGTTTTTTTTAACGTTGTTAAAAAAACAGTTCCCGGCAGAGTCGTTTGTGTAGCGTCTATTTCAAGAAGAAAAAATCAAATCTCTCTTTTAAAATCTTGCGATCAAATAGCGGCGCTAATACCAAACTTTAATTTGCATTTTTGGGGAGATTGTAACACTTCCGATCCGTATGCTGTAGATTTTTTACAGCAAATTAAAAGTCGAAACTGGGCTCAATATTGCGGAATTTCTTCATCAACGCAGATGCAAAATATTCTTGCCGAGGCCGAGTTGATGGTGCTGCCATCAATCGAAGATAATTGTCCAGTTGCTTTACTTGAGGCGATGGCTGCAAGTCTACCAATCCTGGCCACATCTGTCGGTGGGATTCCGGATTTAATTAAAGAAGGGGTGAATGGATTTTTAGTAAAGCCCGCAGAAATGGACAAAATGGCTCAGCATTTTTTCAGTCTTTTGAGTTCGGATTCAATAGCAACCGAAATGGGATTAAGATCTAGAGAAATAGCTAAAAAATGCTATTCCCCAGAATATATTGCGCAAAAACATCTTAAAATTTATTGTGATCTTGCTGGCAAGTCGTTTTTTAAATAGGCAGATAAGGATCTGTTAGCCAAGTTCAGCAGTGCTAAATTTGAGATGGCTTGAACCATATCATCGCCTAAAGATCCATAGATAAAAATAAAACCTAAAGGGCTGTAGATAACACCTAAGCCTAAAAATAAAGCCAATGTAAAAAATGGGGTTCCTTTAGATTTTAAAATAATTGAATAGGCATACTTAGCATTTGCAAAAATTAGTGTGACGAATAATATAAGACCCACCACGCCAACAAACCTAATTGCAGAAACAGGACCGCTATGATAGCCTCCAGTTACCAAGAAGTAATCCTGAAGGCCTTCGCTGGTATCCATTCTTAAAGCATTCATCGCAGCCCATCCGCGCAACTCAGAGGGGTCGAAGCCGAATCCGTCACCCAGCACTTTATTCTTGATGTATCGATCCGTCGTAAGCGCCAAGCGCCACATTTCTAATCGCCAGTCGACTGTTCCCTTAGCATCTACAGTGGCTCTATGGTCCCACGATATGGGAATAAAAGAAAGCGCCCTCTGCGCGGCGAGCGGAACTTGTAACCCTGCCGTTTGAACGATGACAATCATGACAATACCTGCGACAGCCGCAGCGAACAACGGAAACACCTGCCGGATGCCGCCGCGAATAAAACTGGCGAGGGCTATCGCGAAAAGCCAACCAATCAAGTTGCTTCGGAATCCTGACAATAAAACGGCGACCAGCGAGGCAAAGAAGCATGCGGAAAGGAAGATGTTTTGGAAGAATATGAGCTTGAAAATGTTCGCATAGGATATTGCCGCCTTACCGACTTCCACCCCGAAGCCTGCGAGATAGGCGTGCCTCTCGACTCGGCCAGTGTCCACGGGCTCCATCGGATTGGCTTCGCCGCCCGGCATGAATCCCGAATACAGTGTCGCCAATCGGAATCCCAAGCCTGGTGCAAAATAGCCTACGAGTCCACTGAGAGCGTTTACAACCGATCCCAAACACATGAGAGCGGGCAAGAGCATTGCAACTCTCGGTTTGATTGTGACATGCTGGAGAACCCAAAATCCGCAACAGGCCAACAGAATGGCAAAATAGGGCCGCCCACCGATGAGGTTGGATCTGATAAAATCCACACCCACAGGATTTCGAGCGAATACTGTCGCAAGATACAGCAAATTGCAAATCAGCAGCTTGTCACACCAGTTCAGTCGAGGAAATCTTGGAATGACCTTCAAGGCCTTGAACAGCACAAATAGCCCGAAGCAAAAGGCCACAGACATTTCGGCAATCGATGCCGGCAACCTGCCTCCGCCAATTGTCCCGCCCAATCCTGAGCAGAGGGGAATGAGCAGCCAGGCATTTTGTTTCAGCCCCAATGCCCCGACCGCAAGCACGGCGAAACCCACATACATTCCCAGACGGCTGTAATTGTTCTCCGCCACATTCCGTCCCACAACAATGGCAAAGAGCAAGGCTGCGGCCATCACGACCCCAAGAAAAATTTTGTTCTTATTCATTCAAAGTGGCGTTATATTAGACCTTTGATAACGGAGGGCAAAAAGAATAGTAGAACTCAGACCAACGTTCAAGAAAAAATCGGAAAAATCTTGGCTCGAAATACTGTAGCGGCTTTCTATGACTGCCGATTATCAGAAAACATTTTGACCACGGATGACTCGGATGGGCACGGATGAAGAGGAGCGTGGATGCAGTCGCCGGGCGACTGAGGCGACGAAAAAACAAACCTCCTGCAAGCGAGCTTGCACGAGTTTCGATTTTTCTCTGCCAATCCCACTTTGCGGGATCATCCATGCCATCCAAGTGATCTGTGAGTAGGCGCACCACTCATTCTTCCCATCCGTGTTTATCAGTGCAATCGGTGGTTATAAAAAATTCCCAACAATAATTTTGCCATAACTCGTCTTGAATCCAAATTTTAGCATCGTTACACCTATCTTCTGCCAACTCGATTGGCTCAGGTTGTGTATCGCCAGCGTGCAGGATCAAGTAGTTGCCACGCCCTCGACTCTCGACTCTCGACCCTCAACCCTCTCCATCGAGCACATCATCCAAGATGCGGGCACGCCAGGCATCGAAGACTTGGCTCGAGAACTTGGTGCTGAGTTTTACCGTGATGGTCAGCTTGTATTTAGTGAGCGGAAAGAGACGAGAGACAAGCGCCGAGAGACAAGCCAACAGCACTCAAAACCCACCAATGAGGATCAATCGGTCTACTCTCTCAAAATTTTCAGCGAGAAGGACGCTGGAATGTATGATGCCATTAATCGTGGCCTTGCGCGCTCTGCTGGAGGGATTTGTGCATGGCTTAACTCTGACGAGCAATATCTGCCCGAGACCCTTTCCAAAGTGGCGCAGATTTTTCAGCAGCAAACAAAGTTGGATGTCTTGCTTGGCGATGCGATTTTGCTTAATTCCTCCTTGGAGGCCATTTGCTATAGGCGAATTATGCTTCCCAGCCTTTGGCATACGCGCCTGGACCATTTGCACTCACTGAGTTGTGCCATGTTCTTTAAAAAGTCTGCCCTACCAAATCCCCCTTTGAATCCTCGCTGGAAGGTTGTTAGTGATGCAGTTTTGATGGAGCATTTTCTGTTTAGCAGGAAAAACATCTACGCCTGCCAGTTGCCTCTGGCAGCTTATGCCTTCACAGGACAAAATCTTAGTGCAGACAAGAATTGTAAAGAACTGGACCAATGGTGGGCGGAAACGCGCTGGCCTCCGCGAGCACTTAAGCCTCTCGTTGTCATTCATAACCGCTTCCGACGATTGCTGGCTGGCGCCTATCAAAATTTCCAACTGAATACAAAAATCCATACTTCTTTTGGATATAAATCCCTAAAAGAAAGCGTTTCAGGCCTATGGCCAGCCCATTGATCTTGATGATCTGGAAATCCTGAAGAACTGGAACCACGGATGGGCACGGATAGAAAAGGGCTTGGATGCAGTCGCCGGGCGAATGGGGCGGAGAAACAACAAACTTCCTGCAAGCGAGCTTGCACGAGTTTCGATTTTTCTCCGCCAACCCCGCTTTCTGGGGATCATCCATGCCACCCGAGCAATCTACGAGTAGTCTCCCCCCATTCTTCCCATCCGTGTTAATCCGTGTAATCGGTGGTTAAATTCTTCCATCTGTGACTTATGGCTAAACAAGTGATCTCCATCATTGCTGTGGCGCAAACGCCGCCGCCGTTTCATGGGCAGGCCGTGATGAATCAGCATCTCCTCGAGGGGGAATACTCTGAAATCCAATTCCACCATGTGCGCATGGCTTTTTCGGATGATATCCAGGAGGTGGGAACCTTTAGGTGGAAGAAGATATTTCATTTGGTGGCAGTTTTTTTTGGCATTGTGGCGGCTCGGGTTCGGACCGGCGCGCAGGTTCTTTACTACCCTCCGGCAAGTCCGAATATGGTGCCCTTTTTGCGTGATTGCGTGCTACTCATTGGCACGCGCTGGCTTTTTAAGAGAATGGTTTTTCACTTTCACGCCAGTGGCTTGAAAGAATTCTATAAGCGGCTTCCCTGGCCTCTCCAGAAAGCATTTCATTGGGCTTATGGTCGGCCTGACCTTTCCATTTCGATTTCCAGTTTTGCGAAAGCTGATGCAGAGTTTCTTGATTCTCATGTCATTTTTGTCATACCAAACGGTATTCCCGAGCCTGACATAGTAAAAAAACTTCATCGCTCATTAGCTCAAAATGCACCGGAAATTCTTTTTTGCGGAATGCTCAGCAAAGAGAAAGGCGTTGGCATCCTCTTGGAAGCTTGCGCCCACTTAAAAACAAAGGGCCTTCATTTCCGCTGCACGATTGTAGGCCGTGCAGTTTCGGAGGCAGATCAAAAATTCTTTAATGAATTCATACAATCAAATCAAATGGAGGATATTGTTCAACTCGCAGGCCCTCTGCATGGAGACGAAAAGTGGAAAGCTTATTCTTGTGCGGATTTATTCTGTTTCCCCACATTTTACTCAGCAGAAACATTCCCACTAGTGGCGATTGAAGCCATGCTGTTTGGATTGCCAGTCGTCTCCACGGATTGGCGAGGTCTCCCGGATATCGTGGTGCACGGACAAACCGGCTTCCTTGTCCCTCCAAAGGATGCCAAATCCATCGCTGAATGCTTGGAAAACCTCATTTTAGATCCAGATTTGCGAGCAGCCATGGGTGCTGCCGGCCGGCGACGCTACGAAAAGAATTTCACGATTGAAAAATTCCGCAATAGTATAGAGTCTGCTCTTGCTTCGATGGGTTAGGCCAAAAAGCAGAAGAATTTAACCACCGACACGGAAAGCATAGAGAAACAAAAAGCACAGCAGATAGATGAAATAAATATATAAAATTCTTTCATTATTTCTAAATTAAAATTATATGTTTAAATTCTTTTTAAATAAAATTGCTGCAAAACTTGGCTATATTGTCCGAAAGCAAAAAGCGGGTATCAAACGCACAGCAAAGGAAGGTCAAGAAAGCGATGTGGACTTCAAGTGGCTTATGCAACAAATCCATGGAAAGGATATCTATAAAAACTTTGATGCTTCGAAATACCCAAGCGATCCGTCTGGTTGGGGGAGTGATTCGCCCGCATTTGCCAAAATTTTTGAGAAATACAATCCACGCTTTGTGATTGAAGTGGGCACTTGGAAGGGTGGTTCAGCACTAACCATGGCGAAACTTCTGCAGGCTCACTCCGGTGGCACGATTTTGTGCATAGACACTTGGCTGGGAGCGATTGAATTCTGGGAAGATCAAAATGATCCAAGCCGCTTTCAGTCGCTAAACTGCCATCACGGATTTCCTCAAGTTTATTACACTTTTCTGGCGAATGTTTGCCACGCGAATGCTCAGGAAATTATTGTCCCTTTTCCTCTTCATTCGTCATCTGCCGCCTTGTGGCTGATGCGGCGAGGCATCCAAGCTGACGCCATTTACATTGATGCGAGTCACGAGGAGGATGATGTTTATCAGGATCTTTTGGATTACTCGCAGGTTGTGAAAAAGGGTTCTATCCTTTTTGGAGATGACTGGTCGTGGCTAGGCGTTCAAAATGCAGTGAAGCGATTTGCAAGTGAACACAAACTCACCATTTCACATATTGACGACAAATGGGTTATCCAAATATGTTAGTTGGCTCGCTCGACGCTCATTCATTGATGAACAGCCACTCCAAAGAACTGCAATCTCCGGTATTCAAGTCTCTGGTTTCAGGATTCCAGTTTCCCTTCCCCCAATTCCGTTAATTTTGTCAATTTTGTCTAAAAAATCCTGTTTCTCCTGCAAATCCTGTCATCCTGTCTAAAAAATTTTCTCTCCGTCAATACCATCGATACATGTCAAAATTCAGGTGTATCGAAAAAAAAGCATGAAATTTTTCCGATAGACTCTAAAATAATTACATGAATCGAGCGATGAGAAGTAATGTGGCGTCGGACCTTGGGAAAAAATTGCAAAATGTTACTTTCCACTTTCAAATCTCTGTTTTTGTTTGTCCTTCACTCGGCGGTCGCAGACCGCTGCTACAGATACCAGTTACCCGTCACGCTCTACGGCTTTTCCTCAATTCCGTAAATTTCGTTAATTCTGTCTAAAAATGTTCGATTTTCTCATTATAGGCGCCGGGTTTTCCGGTTTAACCATGGCCGAGCGGCTCACGACGCAAATGGGCAAGCGTTGTTTGGTGGTGGACAAGCGCAACCATATTGGGGGGAATGCTTATGACCATTATGATTCGCATGGCGTGCTCATCCACACCTATGGGCCGCATTATTTCCGGACGAATTCTCCGAGGATTCGCGAATACCTCTCACAATTTACGGAGTGGCATGCGGTGGACTACAAAATCCTCTCGCACACCGATGGCCGTTATTGGAATTTTCCCATCAATCTCAATACCTTCGAGCAACTTATCGGCCGTGCGTCGAAGACCGAAGAGATGGAGGCCTGGCTTGCGGAGAAGCGCATTCCGATAGAAAATCCCACGAATTCCGAGGAGGTCATCATTTCGCAGGTTGGCTGGGAGCTTTATGAGAAGTTTTTCAAAGGCTACACGCTCAAGCAATGGCGGCGGCATCCGAGAGAGCTGGATGCCAGCGTGTGCGGGCGCATTCCGATTCGCACGAACCGCGATGACCGCTATCTGATCGACGAGTTCCAGGCTCTCCCGAAGCACGGCTATACCAAGCTCTTTCAGAACATGATCCATGCCTGCGGCGACAAGCTGGACCTGCGCTTGAACACCTCCTACCGCGATATTCTTCCGCAAGTGAAATTTAACCACCTCGTCTTCACTGGGCCGATTGATGAATTCTTCGACTTCCAACTCGGCCGCTTGCCCTACCGATCGCTCCGCTTCGAGGCGGAATCCTTCACGCCTGAAGAGCTCGCTACCAAACATTTTGCATCCCCCCATTCCGAATTTCGCATTCCTGCTGGCCACTATCAACCGGCGATGCAAGTCAACTACCCTGGAGAGGAACCATTTACCCGCATTGTCGAAATCAAGCACGCCACAGGTCAGGATTGCCCGAACACCACGATCGTCCGCGAATACCCGGATGACTTTGGTCCCGGCAAGGAGCCCTACTACCCGATTCCTGCGCCAGACTCTTCAGCCCTCTACAAAAAATACAAAGAACTTGCCGACCAAGCTTCGCTGAAGCCAGACGCCTATTTGCCAAAAGATTGCGGATGCACCGGCATTTCCTTCATCGGCCGACTGGCGACTTACCGCTATTACAACATGGACCAAGTCGTCGGTATGGCCCTCAAGGAGTTTGAGGATGTGAGGAAAGATTCTCAGGGCTGATCGAATTTCAGCCTTCAAGTGTCAGCTTTCCGTTTTTTCCTCAAAAATTCTATTAATTCTGTTCATTCTGTCTAAAAAATGTTGAAACAACTCAAACAAGCCCTTCGCGATATCGGCGTTGGATTTTTTCGGCTCATCGGCTCCGAAATTCGCGACTGCCGAACGGGCAAGCCGCTCGGACGGGGTTTGATTTTTTATTGGGGCGGGCGAGTGCATTTGTTGGGCTGCGATTGCGCCGTCGTGCCGCTGCCCATAGCTCAGAAGCGTCTGACCTATTGGAAGCAATTGATTGGCTTTACAGCTCATCCGGAGGTAGATTTTCCAAAACAGCACGCAGTTTCGGCTGACGAGCCAGACAAAGTCCTTCTCGTGCTCCTCGATCATCGCGATCCGGCATCAGTCAAAAAAACCATTTCTCTTTGGAAAAAAGCGGGTTTTGAGAGCGAGAATGTGCTCTTAGCTTATGGTGGAGGGCGGGATTCCTTCGACAAAATCACCCACCCCAACAAATTTCTTCTCACCGAGTCAAGGCATAGAACATCGGACCATCAGCGGGAGAGGCAAGGCTATCGTGAGATTTTTTTACGCGTCAGTGAATGGCTGCCTAGCCGCTCTTTCACGCACATCCTTTTTCAGGAATACGACCACCTCCCGATGATTGCCGATTTACCTGCACGCATGCTGCGCTGCCTCGCTGCGGAAAACGCGGACATTCTCGCATACCACTTGGGACGGGTGGATGCCTCTACGAACCCGCATTGGCTGTCCACGGTCTCTGAGACCTACGACCAACCGGTAGCGCTATCCATGCTTGGAACCGGCCACTTTTGGACACGCCAGGCTTGGGAGGCCGTTTCAGCGGATGGTGTGCTTGCAAGTTGGTATTTGGAGCTTGACATTCCCACCACGGCGCATCGCTTGAGCTACAGGATCAGAGAAATTCCATCGCAGGGCAGATTCGTCCAAAATCTGGTCTCGAACCGCCCCTCGCCTTATGATGCACAAAAACATGGAGCTTGGACACTTCACCCTGTAAAAGACCCCACTACCTTCGCAATCGTAGAAAAGCACTTGAACACTCAACCCGTTAATTCCAATTGTGGATAGTTACATGTCGCAAATGCGATCACATGCCTCAGATCGTCAGCTCATCGCGCTGGCGATAGCTTGGCTTGTGCCTTTTTTACTTTTTGCCTTCATCCCTTATTCCCAAGGCTATGGAGAAGTTCCCGAGTCGGCGTTCAAGCAATTTTTAAACATCTCCAAAAGCAGCGGAGACTGGGGGCATTGCTTGTTCGTTTTTCCCGTGGCGGTCCTTATCTTCATCCACACTATCCACCAAAAACCCCTACCGACGCCATCGTCTTCTTGGCTTGGTTTTGTTTCGGTTATTACAGCGTTTGCCTGCTTTTGGGCGGGGCAGCGTATGGGCACCCACTTCATCGGATTCTTTGCCTTTCAAGGAATGGTGATCGGAACAATTTGGTTTCTGATGGGTTGGAGAACGGTTTTATTTTTTGGCTTTCCGCTGATCTTCCTTGCTTTTGCCTGGCCGGTGCCGTTTCTGGACAACTACATCGCCTTTCCCCTCCGCATGCTGATGTCGCATGCGGCGGTTTTTTCGTTGGATTTCATTGGTATCGATGTGGTGAGGAATGGCACGGGTATCCTTTCGGCGCCGGAGCCGTTGCTGGGGATTCCGGCGGGGAAAAAGTTTGCAGTGGATGTGGCGGATCCGTGTTCTGGCATTAGGTCGCTTTTTTCGCTGATGATGGCGAGTGCGCTTTACGGCCATATGGCGATGAAAAATTGGTGGCAGAAATGGATTCTTTTCCTGTGCTCGGCACCGCTAGCCATTGCGGGAAATCTGGCGCGGATTCTCATGCTGACGATTGGCACGATTGTGTTCGGGTCGGAGTTTGCCATTGGCAAAAATCCTCTCACCGATCCTTCATGGTTCCATGTTATTGCGGGTTTGCTTGTCTTCGCCGTGGCCTTGGGCGGGATGGTTGGCATTTCCAAAATCCTGCTGAACGCCTCATACATTCGGGAATTCCTGACGCAAGGCATGAGATCGCTCTTTCGGCAACGGACTCCCGCTACCGCGCTACGGCCCCCTCCACCGCCTTCGAGATCCATGCAAAAAAAGACCGAGGACGACTACTGACGCGCCCTGCACGCATTCTCCCCCCAACAAAAAAA
This sequence comes from Terrimicrobiaceae bacterium, assembly GCA_044375335.1. Classification (GTDB taxonomy): domain Bacteria; phylum Verrucomicrobiota; class Verrucomicrobiia; order Chthoniobacterales; family Terrimicrobiaceae; genus UBA967. Next base: position 22,972 of record JBILMW010000002.1, read on the forward strand.
AGACCACCTGACACGGTGGTCTTTTTTACTATTCAGGACTGCGTCTCGACCCCGCTCTGCAAGCGGGCACCTGCAACGATCTCAATTTCCTTCTCTGAGCAGGAGCGCCTGCATAGGATGTCCTGCTGTGGCCCATACGCCTGATACCATCATTCGCAATTACGAGCCCCGCGACCGTGCAGCGGTGCGGCGGCTTTGTTGCGAAACGGGTTTTCTCGGCAAGCCGATCGATCCGGTTTTCGAGGACCGCGAGCTCTTCGCCGACTACCTCACCGCCTACTACACCGATGTGGAGCCTGAGGCGGCGTTTGTGCTTGAGCAGGACGGCGTGGTCAAAGGCTACCTCCTTGGCTCCCGGCGTCCGCTGCGCCACCAGTGGTATGGATTTTTCCAAAACCTCCGCCTCTTCGGCATCGGAATGCTCCGCTACAGGGGCTACAATGAGGCCACGCGCGGCTTCATCCGTTGGATTCTCAAAAATTCCTGGCGCGAAGTTCCTGCCGCACCCCGCCGCACGGCGCACTTTCATTTCAATGTCCTCCCCGAGGCGCAAAAACTCGCCACGACGCAGGCCATGACGAACAAGTATTTCGACTTCCTCCGCGCGCATGGCGAGAAGGAGGTCTTCGGCCAAGTCGTCACCTTCGAGTCCCGGCGCGGCGCGAAGCTTTTCGAGCGATTCGGATTCCGCGTCGTCGAGAAGCGCGAGATCACCAAATACAGGGACAAACACCCCGAGCCGGTCTATCTCATGACCGTCATCAAAAACCTCGCCCTGCCCGATTCCCGCACGGTCGCGGGTCGTTAGAATCCGTCAAAAAACAATACAGGCTGCGCAGGATTTTTCGCGCAAAGACCAAATTTTTGGACGATCGTCCAAAAATTTTGTCAAACGCTCACCGCCTGCGTTCTTGGCCTGGATTCCAAATTCAACCTCCTGCTTTTGCAAGAAAGACACCCCTTCAAAAAAAGTGCTTTCTTCAGACATCCTGCACTTCTTTTTCCAGGAGTAACTTATAAACTGCCGCGACCAAAAATTTGGACGATCGTCCAAATTTTTGGTCGTTACGGACATGGATATTCCTGGTCATTGCGAGTTTGGGCGGCGAGGGGATTCGAAGGTTGAGATCGTTGGCGAAGCGGAGATGCGGCGCCTGAGCGCCGAGCGATGCGTTAGAAAAAATCGGATGGAAATTTTTGTTTCCAATCCGCTTCGGCGGTGGTCTTCTGTGCCCTCCAGCATGAGCACAAAACGATTTGAAAATCAGGTCGCCGTCGTCACCGGAGCAGGTCGCGGCATCGGCGAAGCCATCGCAAAACGCCTCGCCGCCGAAGGCGCGAAAGTCGCCGTCGTCAGCCGCACGGAATCCAACTCCGCACGCACGGCCGATGCCATCAACGCCGTCACGCCAGGTGCAGCCAAGCCCTACGCGGTGGATGTCGCCGACTTCGATGCCGTGCAGAAGACGGGAGATCAAATCCTCGCCGACTTCGGCCGTTGCGACATTCTGGTGAACAATGCCGGCATCACCCGCGACACACTCGCCATGCGCATGTCGAGCGACGATTGGGATGTCGTGCTCCAGACCAATCTCAAAGGCGCCTTCAACTTCACCCGCGCCATCCTCCGCGCCATGGTCAAGCAACGCTCCGGCCGCATCATCAATATCAGCTCCGTGAGCGGACTCATGGGACTCGCCGGCCAGGCAAACTACGCCGCCAGCAAAGCCGGCCTCATCGGCATGACGAAGAGCATCGCCCGCGAAATCGCCAGCCGTGGCATCACTGTCAATGTCGTCGCCCCGGGTTTCATCGAGACCGACATGACCTCCGTGCTCAACGAAGAAGTCCGCAAAGGCGCTCTCTCGCAGATTCCAGTCGCTCGATTTGGTGCGACGGATGACATCGCCGCCGCCGTGAGCTTCCTCGCCAGTGCCGAAGCCTCCTACATCAGCGGCCAAGTGCTCGCGGTGGATGGCGGCATGAGCATGTAAAAAGCAGCCTCCCTCCATGACCATCTACTTCCTGCGCCACGCTGAAGCCGAGGATCTGGCCGAGTCGGACTTCGACCGCAAACTCACGCCCAAAGGGCTGCAGCAGGCGGCGAAGGTTGGAAAATTCTGCGCCAATCATGGGCTCAATCCAGCTGTTATTTTGAGCAGTCCCGTGACCCGCGCCAGGCAAACAGCGGAGATCGTCGCTGAAACGCTCGGGCGCGAAGTCGCCATTGAAAGCTGGCTCGCCTGCGGGATGGAAACTTCCACCCTGCTTGCACGCCTCGCGCCCCACGCTGCCAGCGACTCTGTCTTGCTCGTCGGTCACGAACCCGATTTCAGCACAACCATCGGCGAGCTTCTGGGAACTCCCGAACCAGCCGCCGTGCTGGTCAAAAAAGCCTCCCTCATCGCCATCGACGCCCCGTGGCTTGAGCCCGGCGCCGGCCAACTCCAGTTCTCCATTCCCTGCCGCCTGATGTGAATCAATCCAGTCCCATGAAAGCTCTGTTCCTCACCAACGAATATCCACCCCACATCTACGGCGGCGCCGGAGTTCATGTCGAATACCTCAGCCGCGAACTCGCCAAGCTCATGCCTGTCGATGTCCGCTGCTTCGGCGACCAAAACACCTCCTTAGGGCAACTCTCCGCCCAAGGCTTCGGCCTCGACGCAGCCGGGTGGACATCTCCGAAACAGCTTCAATCCGTCTTCGGTGCTCTCCAGCGCTGCCTCAATTTCAACACTGCCAACATCGACGCCGGCGTCGTGCACTGCCACACTTGGTATGCCCACTTCGGCGGCATCCTCGCCAAGCTGAACTACGGCATTCCCCTCGTCATCACCGTCCACTCGCTCGAGCCGCTCCGGCCCTGGAAACGCGAGCAACTCGGCGGCGGCTATGATTTCACCTGCTGGCTTGAGCGCACAGCCCTCGAAATGGCCGACGCCGTCATCGCCGTCTCCGAAGGCACCCGCCGCGATGTGGAAAAACTTTTCCAGATCGACCCCTCCCGCCTGCACATCATCTACAACGGCATCGACCCCGCCGAATACCAAGCCGTCGCAACACACAGCGTGCTGGACCGCTTCGGTATCGACCCTGCCAAACCTTACGCCCTCTTCCTCGGCCGCATCACCCGCCAGAAAGGCATCATACACCTCGTCAACGCCATCAAGCACCTCGACCCCGGCTTCCAAATCGTCCTCTGCGCCGGAGCGCCCGACACACCCGAGATCGCCGCTGAAATGAAAGCCGCCGTAGCCCAAGCCCAAAGCCAACGCGACGGCATCATCTGGATCGACCAGATGCTCGACAACAAATCCAAGATCGAACTCTACAGCCACGCCGGCGTTTTCGTGTGCCCCTCGATCTACGAGCCCTTCGGCATCATCAACCTCGAAGCCATGGCCTGCGGACGCGCCGTCGTGGCCAGCGCCGTCGGCGGCATCCCCGAAGTTGTCGTCCATGGTGAAACCGGCTACCTCGTCCCCGTCGAGCAAATGACCGAGAGCCCGTTCGAACCGGTCAACCCCGAAAAATTCTCCCGCGACCTCGCCACGCGCATCAACGAAATCATGGCCGACCCCGCGAAACAAAAAGCCTTCGGCAACGCCGGGCGCCAGCGCGCCATCGACACCTTCTCCTGGGCCTCCATCGCCAAACAAACCAAAGCCCTCTACGAAACCCTCGCAGCATCGTAATTTTGGGAGGGGCATCGTCTCGCATGTCCCAAGTTTCAGCCGCGAAGCGGCGTTCGGCGTAATGGGAACGGGACGGCGTGGTAGTAGAGCGGTTCAGTCTTGGGTCAAGCCGGCGGTTGACCCTCCAAAAGTCGGCGCGCTTCTTATTGGTCTTCGTAGAAACCGAAGTAGCGACGGGCGTTGTGGTAGCTGATGTCCTCCACCATTTTTCCGACGAGTGAAAAATCGTTGGGCAGGCGTCCGCGCTCGATGTCGTCGCCGAGGATGTTGCAGAGCAACCGGCGGAAGTATTCGTGGCGCGTGTAAGAGAGGAAGGAGCGGCTGTCGGTGAGCATCCCGACGAATTGGCTGAGGAGACCGAGTTGGGAGAGGCTTTCGATCTGGCGCGTCATGCCGTCGAGTTGATCGAGGAACCACCATCCGCTGCCGAACTGGATTTTGCCTGCTGTGATGCCATCCTGGAAGTTCCCGAGCATCGTGGCGACGAGTTCGTTGTCGCGGGGGTTGAGGTTGTAGATGATCGTCTTGGGCAGGCTGCCCGCGAGGTCAAGTCGGTCGAGGTGTTTGGCCAAAGCAGCGGCCACGGGCAGATCGCCGATGGAATCGAATCCACAATCCGCGCCGAGCATTTTTTTCATGCGCGTGTTGTTATTTCGAATGGCTCCGTAGTGGATCTGCATCGTCCATCCTTTTGCCGCATCCATCACGGCGAGTTCGTGGAGAAGGTAGGATTTGTAACGCAGCGCCTCATCCGGCGTCACGGCGCCGCCTGCCCGCGCCTTGGCGAAGATCGAGGCTGCTTCGCTCTCTGTGCAATCCTCGGCCCAGACAGTGTCGACGCCACGGTCGGAAAGACGGCATCCACGGGAGGCGAAGAAATCATGCCGGTTTTGCAGGGCCTTCATGAGATCGGATAGCGTGCTGATGTTCATTCCCGACGCTTTTTCCAGCGCTTCAAGCCAAGTGGTGAAGGCGGCGGGTTGATCAATAATGAGCGCTTTGTCGGGACGCCAGGTCGGGCGCACTTGGATATCAAACGACGCATCGGCGGCGATGGCGGCATGGTGTTCGAGCGAATCCACCGGATCATCGGTCGTGCAGACGACCTCGACCTTGGATTTTTTCATCAGGCCCCGGCAGGAGAAATCCGACTGCGCGAGAAGCGAGTTACAGTGGTCGTAGATGTCGCGTGCGGTTTCGGGATTGAGCAGGCGGTCACTGACTCCAAAGTAGCGCGCGAGTTCGATATGCGACCAATGGTAGAGCGGATTGCGCAGCAATTTCGGCATGGTGGCGGCGTATTGCTCGAACTTTTCCCAAGGCGTCGCATCACCAGTGCAGAAGCGCTCGTTGACTCCCGCCGTGCGCATCGCCCGCCATTTGTAGTGGTCGCCGCCAAGCCAGAGCGTGGCCATGTTGTCCCAGCGAATATCGTCCGCAATCTCCTTGGGCGGAAGATGGCAATGATAGTCGATAATCGGCAGATCGGCCGCGTGGCGGTGGTAAAGCTCTCGCGCGGCTGGTGAGTCGAGAAGGAAGTCTTCGTGGATGAACGGGCGTGATTTCATAACAGATCAGCAAAACAGCGGCTCGATGTGCTTCTTGAGCAGGTTGTCGCGAACCCTGCGTCCGACGATACCGCGGTTGGTCTTCAAGGCATCGGTGTAGCGCGCACCCATGCCGGCGGCAACTTTGAACGCGACATGGATGAACTGCCGGAACTGAAGATTGTATTTCGGGCAAGCGGCATCGTGGTTGAGCGCTTCGACAAAGTCCTGTGAAGTCCAACTGCGGACCGTTTCGATCGATGGCAGCTTCGGAATTTCAATGTCCACAACAGGCGCATATGGCTTGATGAGTTCTTCGGCCTGCGGAAGTGCGGCGGCGTAGATGTCCTTCGCGATTTCCAATCCCTCGCCTCCGGATTCCGCCAAACCTGCCACCTCTTCAAGCCAGGTCGTGCCGGCGGTTTTCAGATGAAGCCCCGCGTTGTGACGCGCAACCAGACGGCGAATGATCGGGTAGAGCGAGAATTTGTCGCTACCGGAGTGGACGCTGATTTTGAGCGTGTCGGGCAAACCGAATTCACGCACCGCATAGGCCAGCACGGCCAGATCGGCATCGAACTCGCGCTCGAAGGCCGCGATGTCGCCGACATAGTCCACACCCTTGTTGAAGCGTCCGGTGAACTTCGGCGCGATGGTTTGAGCGGGAATTCCTTCGTCGGCGATCATGGCCAGAATGATCAACAACTCTGCGGGAGTCTGCGGCGTGTCGGTTTCATCCACAGAGACCTCCACGGCAAAAGAGTCCGCCGGTTTCGCAGCGGCGATATGACGGTAGATGCGGCCTGCCTCCTGCATGGCCCAGAGGAATTTTCCCGCCGTGCGCTCTAGATCGGCGCGGGTGATTTCCAGTGGCGCATCAAGCAAGGGGAGACGATGCGAGCCAACCAAACCGGCGCGCTTTTCGAGAAACGCCGCCAGGCTCTCAAGGCTTGCGGGTTTGCCGGAATAATCCGCCACATCGAGGGTGAAAAAATCACTCGCCGCGAGGAATCCATCCACCGTGTGCAGGTTGATGTGATCGGCATCCACAAAGTAAGGCGCGGTCCAATTCAATGCCTTCACGGCGGCATCCGCTTCGGCGCGGAGACCCTCGGGTTTTGTGCCAATGAGGGTGTGCTCACGATTCGACTTGTTCCAAACTGGGTGCAGCGGCACGCCGCGTTCTGCAGCGGATTGGACGGCGGAAAGCTGGGCCTCGCCTTGATGGGCAAAACGGTCACCCATGCCGATGGTGAATCTCGGGAGTTTTTTCATAGTGGAGTTTTGAGAGTTGGGGACTTCGATAGGAATTGCAGAGAGCTTTATAATTCTCATTGCTTCAGCCCATCATAGAAACACAAAAGCGATAGCCATTCTCCTACGAGTGACATAAACTGCTACTGTGCCGAACCCCGTTTCCAAAGTGACCGTCCATCCCCCGCCTGGCCGTCCGAGTTGGGGCGGGCAAGGGAATCTCCCGCTCATCTACCTTGGCTGGGGGCGCCGGGATTTTGCGAAAAATCCCCTCCCCGTCCACTATGACCGTGGCACAAACTACTTCATCCTCGTCAGCGGCGAGATTGTGCTATCCGTCGGCAACGAGCAAAAAGTCGTTCAGGGACCAAGCGCCATCCTGATCGACTCCGACTGCCGCTTTGGCATCACGCAAAAACGGCGCGAGACGGTTAACATCCTCGTTTGGGTATGGAAGGATCGTCCCCAGCTCCCTGAACTCGAAATTACCGAGGGCGCATCGCGCACACTCGACTTGCGCGACTCCTCACTCGATGCGCTCAAGGAACTGCACTCCCGCTGCCGCAAGGAGATTGCCGTCTCGGACAGCGCCCTGCCATTTACCCTCAACGCGCTGCGCCAACTCGTAGAAGTCGAAATCCTGCGAGCCACGCGCACGGCAGCCGCCACCGGCGACTTGCGGTGGGAGTTGGCCCACTCCTGGATGATGAACAACCTCTCCATCCACACGCCCGTGCCCGCCCTCTGCGACTACTTGGGAATGTCCCCCAGCGCCTTGCACCGCTTCTTCCGAAATAAGGCAGAACTCTCCCCCGGCGCCTATTTTAGAAAGCTCAAATGGCAAGAAGCCCGTCGACTCGTCCAAAAAGAAGGCTGGCAAGTCAAAGCCGCCGCCTACCACCTCGGATATCGGCATCCCAACGACCTCAGCAGAGCGTTGTTGGCGCATCGATGAGATTTCCGCGCGGTAGCGCGATTCGATAACTGGGAGGGTTCATCGTCCTCGCATGACCCAAATTTCAGCCGCAAAGCGGCGTTTTTGTTTGCACGGCGTAATGGGAACGAGACGGTGCGATAACGAAGCGGTTCAGTCTTGGGTCAAGCCGGAGGTTGACCCTCCAAGGGGTTGCGCGAAGCGGCGTCTTTAATTGTCGGGCGAGGTGTGATTGATTGTCAGGCGATGAATTTACCTTCTTCGCTGCGTTCTCCGATGGCTGCTTATGTGATGCCGTTTTTCGTTTTCATGGGTGGGTTGATGTTGGTGTCCCTCGTCAAAAATCCCGCTGCGGATTCGCTCTGGTTCCGGAGTCCGGAGTATTGGATTTATCCGCTCCAAACAGCCTTGTGCGCAGCGGCTCTCGTTTTTTATTGGCGGCAATATGACTTTGGAAAACGAGGCGGAACCTCGCTGGCTCTGGCTGCCGGCGTGGTGGTGCTCGGCCTCTGGATCGCTCCGCAAGCGTTTCTGGGAGCGGGGGCGCGAGTGGATGGATTCGATCCCACCGTGTTCGGCGAGGGTTCGGCGCTTTACTGGATGACTGTCGCGGCACGCTTTGCACGATTGGTTGTTGTTGTTCCTTTGGTGGAGGAAATTTTCTGGCGCGGGTTTTTGATGCGTTACTTGATTCGGGAGGATTTCACCTCTCTGCCGATGGGAGCTTTTCAATGGAAATCCTTCGCTGCGGTGGCGGTGTGTTTCATGCTGGTGCACGGCATGGCGGATTGGCTTGCGGCGCTGCTTTGCGGGGTGATCTACAATTTCGTGGCGGTGCGGACGGGCAGTCTCGCGGCCTGCGTGCTCGCGCACGGGGTGACAAACCTCGGGCTGGGCGTTTACATTATGGCGACGCGGCAGTGGGGATTTTGGTAATTTTATGAATATCGGACTGGCTCAGATTAATTCGACGGTGGGGGACTTGGCGGAAAATGCGCGCCGCATTGTGGAGGCTTGCCGCTCGCTGGAAGCGCGGGGAGCGGATGTCATTCTCACGCCGGAATTGGTTCTCACAGGCTACCCGCCGCAGGATTTACTCTTCCAATCAAACTTTGTGCCGATGAGCCTACAGGCGCTCGATGAGATTCACCGCGAGGTCGGCTCGGCGGCATGGATCATCGGTTGCGTGCAAAAAAATCCCACGACCTCGGGACGACCTTTTTATAATGCGGCTGCGATTCTGGAGCGGGGCCGCGCCATTCGCTGGGTTTATAAGACACTTCTGCCGACCTACGATGTCTTCAACGAGAGCCGGTATTTCGAGCCTTGTGAAAATCCAACGCCTGTTGAAATCCATGGCCAACTTTTCGGCCTCACGATCTGCGAAGACATTTGGACACCGGACTTCCTACACCGCTCGTTGTATTCGAGTGATCCCGTAGGAACGCTTGTCGCCGCCGGAGCCAAGGCGATTTTGAATTTAAGCGCCTCGCCATTCCAACTCGGCAAGCCCTCGCAACGCGAAACCATGATCAAAAATCAGGCGCGTCGTCATGGGGTTCCCTTTTACTACTGCAATGCTGTCGGAGGAAACGACGAACTGGTCTTTGACGGCCACTCGCTGGCCATCAGCGCGGAGGGAGAAGTCGAAACGCGGCTGCCAGGTTTCGAGGAAAGCGCGCGTCTTGTTTCGGAAGGCTATATTATTCCTCATTCGAATCGCCTTGAGGACTTGCGTCGCGCGTTGGTGTTGGGTGTGCGCGACTATGCCAGAAAGTGTGGTTTTCGCTCGGCGGTGTTGGGCTTGAGTGGCGGCATCGACAGCGCTGTTGTCGCCTGCCTCGCCGTCGAAGCGCTTGGTGCAGACAAAGTGACAGGTGTCGCGATGCCCTCCCCTTTTTCCTCATCGCATAGTGTGGAGGACGCTCTCTCTCTGGCCAAAAACCTCGACATCAAATGTCTCACGATACCCATTGGCGAAAGTTTCGAGGTTTTTAAAAAACAAATGCGTCCAGTCTTTGATTATCTGCCAGAGGATGCCACGGAAGAAAACATGCAAGCGCGCTTGCGTGGTCTCATGCTCATGTCGCTTTCGAATAAATTCGGCCACCTCCTGCTCACGACCGGCAACAAAAGTGAACTCGCTGTAGGATATTGCACGCTCTACGGCGATATGGCCGGTGGACTTGCAGCGATCTCGGATGTGCCAAAAACCCTCGTTTACGAGCTGGCGGAACATTTGAACCGCGACCGGGAAATCATCCCCCGCCGCACTATCGATAAACCACCCAGCGCGGAGCTCCGCCCTGATCAAACAGATCAAGACACCCTCCCGCCTTACGATGTCCTCGATGGCATTCTCAAATTATATGTGGAGGAAAACTTGGGCGCTGATGAGATTGTGTCAGCAGGTTTCGATGCCGAAACCGTCCGCTGGGTGACTCGCAAGGTGGATTTTAACGAATACAAACGCGAACAAGCCGCTCCGGGACTCAAGATGACGAGTCGTGCTTTTGGCATGGGACGACGCATGCCAATCGCGCAGAAATTTTTGACCAAATGAGCGGCTCCAAGGCTTTGTTAAAGATGTCAACAGCCTGTGAACAACTTATGAATCCCTGCCAGCAAGATCGAACAACTGACGGAAAAAACCGAGTTTTTCAGAGTCGCTCTTTTTCATTCACAGGTTTTACACAGGCTCAAAAATGCGTGGAACGCGCACTGGGAGCGTGAAGAACAAACTTCTCCCCGCTTGTTCACACCAATAAGAAGAAGAGTATTTCTAAAAAATCATTTCTTCTTTATTAGAAGATGTGAACAACCTCCCATTTTCGCGAGGCTTCTGGACAGGCGATCTCGCTTTGCAGGGAATATTCGACCTGTTAGAAACACGACTCGTTTATCATAACCACCATGTCTCAAGGTCCTGTTTCGCAATTCATCGATCTCCACTATCGCCATTTCAACGCCGCCGCACTCAAGGATGCTGCTGAAGCCTACACCCGTCACTTGGACCAGGGCGGAATCATGCTCATGACGCTTGCCGGTGCCATGAGCACGGCCGAGTTGGGAATTTCCCTTGCGGAGATGATTCGTCAGGGAAAAGTTCATGGCATCGTTTGCACGGGAGCGAACCTGGAGGAGGACATCTTCAATCTGGTGGCGCATGATTTTTACGAGCGCATTCCGAACTATCGCGATTTAACTCCAGCTGATGAACAGGCGCTGCTCGCCCGCCACATGAATCGCGTCACGGATACCTGCATTCCTGAAATGGAAGCCATGCGCCGTATTGAGGATGTGATTCTCAAGGAGTGGATGGCCGCCGATGCCAAAGGAGAGCGTCTTTTCCCGCATGAGTTCTTCTGGCGGATTCTTGATTCGCCCGATCTTCAAAAGAGCTTTCAGATCGATCCCAAGAACAGCTGGATGATCGCAGCCAAGGAGAAAAACCTCCCCATGTTCGTTCCTGGTTGGGAGGATTCAACGCTCGGCAACATGTATGCCGGCCATTGCATCGAAGGGGATGTGAAAAATGTTCACACGGTCCGCTCTGGCATCGAATACATGATGTCGCTGGCTGAATGGTATGCGCCGACGAGCCACAAAACGCCCATCGGCTTCTTCCAAATCGGCGGCGGCATCGCAGGCGATTTCCCGATTTGTGTGGTGCCGATGCTTCACCAGGACCTCCGCCGCACGGATGTGCCGCTCTGGGGTTATTTCTGCCAGATCAGCGATTCCACAACGAGTTACGGAAGCTATTCTGGCGCTGTTCCCAACGAGAAAATCACATGGGGCAAACTCGGCGAAAAAACCCCGAAATTTATCATCGAATCAGATGCAACAATTGTTGCTCCACTAATTTTCGCTAAAATTCTTGGGTGGTAGCGCAGAGGGAGATTAACCACAACCGAGCACCGTGGCAGACGGGAGGTAGAGCAAATGAAGGGTGGCCCCCAAGGGGCGAGACGAGCGGGAGCGAGCGAGTCAAAGAACACAGAGAAAAACCTAGGGTCGGCTTGCCGCGCTTTGCGGGCAGGAGTCACGCTACAAGCAAGCAGGGATAGGTCACTAGGGAATTTAGGAATACTGTCTTGTCTCTCCACGATGTTCGTGCTATTCTCACAACATGACACTCACGGAACTTCCTCAGGTTCAAGCGCTGTCGGCGCGCGCGAAGTTGGAATTGGTTGACGAGATATGGAGAAGCCTATCTATCAGTCCAGATTATTTGGAAGTAACTCAAGAAGAAAAAGATATATTGGATAGTCGCTGGGAGGAGTTTCTTAGTAACCCTACCTCTGCACTCTCAATTGATGTATTCAAAAGCAAAATCCATGCGATTCGCGCATGAGGGAGATTCGGATTCTTCCTGCGGTATTGCAGGATGTTGCGGAGGCTGCAGCATGGTATGACGAGCAGAAGTATCCGGGTCTCGGGGATCGTTTTCTCGATACCTTTTATGCGTCGCTTTCGCACATTCAGCAAGACGGAGAGATTTACTGTGCCGCCTATCAAGACTTCCGCAAGATACTGATCCGTCCTTTTCCATACTCAGTTTACTATCGCCTTCACTCCAACATATGGATTGTTACCCTTGTTATGCATGCTGCGAGAAAACCTTCTACGGCACGGGCGCTTTTACGGGGCAGAAAATAGCCAGAACAGGCCGGTTGACTTGATCTATTCGTGCAGTATTGGCTCGCGTCATGCCTCCAGCATGCGCTTCGCGAAAGTGTTAAGCGACACCAACGAGGCTCAGCGCATAAACAACGGTGTCTGCAAAAAAGAATTCCAGACCGAAAAAACTTCAAACTTAACACCTAAAACTTAAAACTCCTCTCCATGCACATCCTCGACATTCTCAAGCCCGGAAAACCAACCGTATCGTTCGAGTTTTTCCCACCGAAGACCGCCGAGGCTCAGCAAGCTCTATACGACACAATTCGTGAGCTGGAAAAAATCCACCCGAACTTCGTCAGCGTTACCTATGGAGCGGGCGGTTCGACCCGTGAACTCACGCACGATCTGGTTTTGCGTTTGAAGACCACGACCGCGTTGGATCCTGTGCCACACTTGACTTGCGTGGGTCATACGCGCGAGGAGATCACTGCCATTCTCGAGCGCTATGCAGCCGCCGGCGTGAGCAATATCCTTGCTCTCCGAGGCGATCCACCGCGTGACAAGCCGGATTACAACCATTCGCAGGACACATTTCCGCAAGCAGTGGATCTGGTGCGTTTCGTCAAAAGTTTCAGCGGCCATCCCGATTCACGCGGTTTCGGCATCGGTGTGGCTGGTTTTCCAGAAGGCCACCCTGCCACGCCAAATCGCCTGTTGGAAATGGACTACCTCAAGGCGAAGGTGGACGCCGGAGCGGATTACATCTGCACCCAACTTTTCTTCGATAACCACGACTTCTACGACTTTCGTGAGCGGTGCGCGCTGGCAGGCATTCATGTGCCGATCATTGCTGGCATCATGCCCGTGACCAGCCAGTCCTCGATGCGCCGAATGGCCGAACTCGCAGGCGGCGCCCGTTTTCCTGGGCGTCTTCTCAAGGCCTTGCAACGCGCTGGCGACTCAAGTGAGGCATTCCGCCAAATCGGCCTGCACTATGCCACCGAGCAATGCGCCGACCTTCTCGATCAAGGCGTTGCCGGCATCCATCTCTACACGCTCAACCAATCCACCGCCACGCGCGAAATCTGCCAGCGGCTTGGAATTCTTTAATCCCTCCGCCAATGGCTGAAACTCCGGACGCCATCGCAAAAAAAGAGGCCAAGCTCTTTGAAATTCTCTCTTCCGAAATTCTGGAGATTCCCCCGGAATTCCAGATCACAGACGACCTCTTCGATGCCGGGCTCGATTCGATGTCGATCATGCGACTCCTCATTCATATTGAAGGAGCTTTCGGATGCCGGATTCCGGTGAACCAGGTGAGCCGCGAGAATTTTTCCACAGTGGCCAAAATTGCCTCGCTCATTCCCGTTGAGTAATTCCGTGAGTTCCCCGGAAAAATTCGACATTCTCATCGTGGGTGGTGGCACTGCAGGAATAGCCGCCGCCGTGTTAGCCGCGCGGACTGGCGCGAAGACCCTCCTTGTCGAGCGACGCAGCGCGCTCGGTGGCATGGCTTCGAATGCCCTCGTGCACACGCTCTGTGGTCTTTACCTGCTGCGAGACGACGAAACCCAGCCGCTGGCCTACGCCAACGAGGGCTTTCCACGCGAGTTTGCCGAGAGTCTCATCGCTGCAGGCGGAGCGTCCGCTCCTGTGCGAATGGGAAAACTCGATGTCCTGCCGCACCGTCCAGCTGCCCTCGCCGCTGTGGCGGATGACATCACCCGCCGAACCCCCAATCTGACCGTTCTTCTCCACACCGACCTCACAGGTATCGAATCAGCCTCTGGTCAAATCCAAGCCGCGCGCTTCCATTCGCGGGGGCGTGTCTTTGAGGTCGAAGTGAAATCCCTCATCGATGCCTCGGGTGATGCCGAAGCGGCCGCACTCGCGGGTGCCGAGTTTGAATGCGCACCGCCGGATCGCCTTCAGCGGCCGGCCTGCATTTTTGGAATTGGCGGGGCTGATGAAAGCGCTTTGGAAGGCGATGCGAGACTCAAGCTGGCCCACCTTCTGAGTGGCGCTGTGACATCCGGGCATCTTCCCTCCGAAGCCCTGGGCGTTGCCTTTCGTTATGGCATGAGCCGAAGCGAACTTTGGGCCACACTCGATTTGCAGGCTGATCCCTACGACCCCTGCTCGCTGGAATGTCTGACTCGCGTGGAGGCTTGCGGACGCCGAGTGGCATTTGAAATCATCCGCTTTCTGCGAAGTCATGCGGCAGGTTTTGAAAATTCACGCATCACCTGCACTCCCGCACAGGTAGGCGTTCGCGAGAGCCGTCAGGTTCTTGGAGTAGGCTGTTTGACGGAGGAGGACATCCTTCAAGGCCGCACTGGGAAAGAACCGGTCGCTTTTGCATGCTGGCCTCTGGAATTGCGAGAGAACGCCAAGGGCCCGCGCTTCAGGTTTCCTGTTGAGAACCGTCCTACCGGTATTTCGTTGGATTGTCTCCGCTCGCGGACTTTCGAGAATCTGTTCGTCGCTGGCCGTTGCATTTCCTGCACGCACGAGGCACAGGCGTCGATTCGCGTCACCGGCACATGTTTGGCTACAGGTGAAGCAACGGGCAAAGCCGCCGCTGCATTTTGAGATGAACATCGCCGAGGAAATTTTCAAAAAAGCGAATCCCGCTGCGGTTGCCATTTTCCACGCTGAGCAGGAAACAACCTATGCGGAGCTTGATAAAAAAAGCGCCTCGATTGCGGGTCATCTTCGCCCGCTGTTCGAGTCCCTGCCTTGCCCGCGTGTTGGCCTTCAATGTCCCGACGGGGCAGATTACATCGCTCACGCGCTTGGCATCCTGCGGGCTGGCGGGTGTTTCGTTCCAATTGCTCCGGAGCTTTCCGCCCCCGAGCGAGAGCGCCTCATCGAGGAAGTCCACCTCGATGTCATCGTCAAGCAAACCCAAGCCGGCGCAGTGCTTCTTGAATCCCCAGACCACGCGTCACCTCCTCCCGATTGGATCAAGCCTCTCACTGAAATCCGCCCCGCATTTATCCGATTCACCTCTGGCACCACTGGCTCCGCGAAGGGCATCACGCTCTCCCACAAAACCCTGCTGGACCGCATCACGGCTGCAAACGACGGTCTCGGCATCACGCCTGCGGATCGCATCCTCTGGGTGCTGCCGATGTCGCACCATTTCGCCGTTTCGATCATGCTCTACCTCTGGCATGGCGCAGGCATTGTGCTTCCCCACTCGAATCTCCCGGGAGACCTCCTCGAGGCTTCCAAACGCTGCGGTGCGACGGTTCTTTATGCCGCACCTTTTCACTATGAAATGCTTTGCGGCGCGGCCTCCGGAGAGGGAATTCACTGGCGTTTGGCCGTTTCCACAACGGCTCCGCTGTCGACATCCACCGCACAGGCTTTTCACAAAAAGTTCGGCCTCTGCCCGGCCCAGGCGCTTGGCATTATCGAAGTCGGCCTGCCTTGCCTAAACTCGCCCGCACCCGAATTTCGACCGGCCTCGATAGGGCGTCCACAACCCTCCTTCCAAGCCAAGCTGAAGGATTCCCAACTTCTGCTGCGCGGGCCGGGCTGCTTGGATGCCTATCTGTCTCCCTGGAAGCCCCGCGCTGACATTTTGGATGGGGATGGATGGTTTGCGACGGGCGACATCGCCGAGATCGATGAGCAGGGATTTATTACCCTCCTCGGGCGCACCAGCACGGCCATTTCGATCGGTGGAATGAAGTTTTTTCCCGATGAGGTCGAATTTGTTTTGAATGCACATCCCGCTGTGGAATGCAGCCGCGTTATCGCCCGCAAACACCCCGACTTCGGCATGGTTCCTATTGCCGAGGTTGTTGCTGCTGCCGGCGTCGAACCTCCGACCCGTTTTGATCTGCTCAAGCTCTGCCGCCGCGAATTGTCTGCACACAAAGTTCCTGTCGAAATCCATTTCGTGGAAAAAATCCCGCTCACACCAAGCGGCAAAATCAAACGCCAATGACCCGCTGCATTCTCTTTTTCATAGCGCTGCTCACTCTCCCCGTTCACGCGGACGACACCGAAGCCATCCTGCGCGACTGGATTTCCAAGCAGGCCACCATCCGCTCGCTCCGTGCGGATTTTACTCAAGCCCGCCGACTGCCCGCGTTACGGATTCCGCTCAAAAAGTCCGGCACGGTCTGGTTTGGCGCGGACGGACGCTTTCGCTGGCAAGTCGGCGATCCTGTGGAGTTGCTCGTGGTGAAATCCCCTAACGACTTCCTCGTCATCGAACCCAAAAAATCCCTCGCCCGCAGGCTGTCGGCCTCTTCCGCTGCGAGCCGCGTGTTTCAGGAATTGCCGGTGCCATTCGCCGTCTCGCTCGATGAGTTTCAGTGCCGATTTGAAGTCCTTTCCTTGGAGAATGCTGCCGGACAGGTGGACCTCGTTCTCCGTCCCAAGGATCCTCGCCTCGCCGAAGGCATGAAATCCCTGCGCATCCGCTTTGATGCTGCAACCGGTGCCGTTTCCCTCTTTGAAATGGTATTTCGCGACGGCAGCGAAGTCTCCACGGAATTTACCCTCATCGAGCGAAATCCCAAGCTCGCGCCCGACCTCTTCCTGCCTGATCTGTCCGGCCTTAAAATCGAAGACCCTTCTTGAGGCGCGTCGAAAATTTCATTCGCATGCAAGGAAGTCCTGTGCTGACATCGTGATCCACAGATCAAAAATGAACATTTTTTACTCACGATGAGTGATCGTTCGAAGCCTGTGGCCGCCCGGTTTTGGGGCTATGTCCGCCGCTACAAGGGCCTGCTTGGCGTCTCCGCTGTTGGAAACCTGATTACGGTATCGATTGCAACAATGGCGCCGCTTTTCATGAAGCTCGTCATTGATGAGGCGATTCCCGGCCGCAATGTGCCGTTCCTCGCTGGCATTGTGGTCGCCTTTCTCATCCTCGAAGGCGTTCGCTATCTCGTGGGCTACGGTCACAACTACTTGCTCTATTATACCGGCCAGCGGGTGGTCTTCGACATCCGCCGAGCCTTGTTCCACCACCTTCAGATGCTGCATCTCTCGTTTTACGAAACCCAGCGCACGGCGAGTCTCGTGAACCGCGTTGTCCATGATGCCACCGCAGTGCAGCAGTTTATCAATACGGCGCTCACGACTATTTCAAACAGCTTGGTATCCCTCGCCCTGGCGATGACGATCATGTTTTTCCTGAATTGGAAAATGGCCCTCTTCTGCACGGCGAGCCTGCCTGTTTATTTTGCCGTGATCCACCTGTATCGCCGCGGGCTCCACACGCGCTCCCACGATGTGCAGGAGCGCCAGTCCGCTTTGGCAGGCACGCTGGGAGAGACATTCACTGGCATCAAGGTTGTGAAATGTTTTGCGCAGGAGGATCATGAACGCCGGCGTTTCATCCAGCGCATTCGCGAAAATTTCCCCCACGAGCTGGAGTTGTCCCTCATGGGCACCCGCATGTGGCTCTTCTTGGCTGGAATCTTTGCCGTTGTCTATGGATCCGTGCTCCTCTGGGGCGGAAGCAATGTGATGTATGGCGCCATGTCGCTCGGCTCATTCGTGGCTTTTACCAGCTACCTCATGATGCTCTTCGGCCCGTTGCAAAATCTCTCCAGCCTTATTCAAATCAGCACCAGCGCTCGCACCGGCTTCGAGCGCATTCTCAGCCTTCACGACATACGGCCGAATATCACGGAAATCCCGAATCCCATTGAACTGCCCGCTCTTCGCGGAGCGGTGGATTTCGACCATGTGAGTTTTTCCTACGACCGCGGTGTTGCCGTGAACGACTTCACCCTGAGTGTTCCTGCGGGCGAGATCATCGCCCTCGTTGGCCCGAGCGGCAGCGGCAAGTCCACACTCATCAGCCTACTCACCCGGTTCTACGATCCCTCCTCGGGAACGATCCGCATCGACGGCCATGATTTGCGCACGCTGGACTACGACATCTATCGCCAGCAAATCGGCATCGTCCTCCAGGACAACTTTCTCTTTTCGGGCTCGATGGATGAAAACATCCGCTACGGGCGGCCCGATGCGACCGAGGACGAGGTGCGCCGCGCCGCCGAATTGGCGAATGCGTGGGAATTCATCGCCAAGATGGATGGCGGGCTCAAAGCGCAGGTGGGTCAAGGCGGTGCAACGCTTTCCGGCGGACAGCGCCAACGGATCGCTATCGCCCGTTGTTTATTGAAAGACCCCCGGATTTTGATTTTCGACGAGGCCACCAGCGCGCTCGACAACGAAAGCGAGGCGCTTGTGCAGCAGTCCCTCGATACGCTCATGGAAGGCCGCACGGTGTTCATCGTTGCCCACCGCCTCAGCACGATCCGCCGCGCCAACCGCATCGCCGTGATGGAGTCCGGCCGCCTCGCGCAGTTGGGAACACATCAGGAACTTATCGCGGTAGAGGGTCCTTATCGCAATCTTCAGAAACTCTCTGTCGTTGCTGCACAAGCAGCGGCTTGAAGGTTTTTCCTATGTCCGCCTTTTCCTCATCGATCCAAGTGCGCCTTCGCCGCATGCGGATGCTCATTTTTGCAGCCGCGTTTTTGATTGTTCCTCTGATTGCCGCGATTGTGTTGTTGCTGCCGGTGGATGAAAAAGTCCCCGCCACGGGTGTGGTCAGAGCGCAGGACGATGTTCATGTTTTTTCCCCGCAAGACGGACTCCTCGCCGCGATTCGTTGTCCGGAGGGCACGGCCGTCAAAAAGGGGGATATTCTGTTCGAATTGGACTCGATTCTTTACACGCAGCGCTCGGCTTCTGCCGCAGCCTCGCTGGCGGAGGCGGAAGCCACGCTTCGCTTGAAAGAGGCCCAGCTCCAAAAGACGAGCGGCCTGCCGTTGCCAAAGGAATTCTGGCATGTGCCCGAGGAACTCAAGCAGGCGAACGAGCGCCTCGCCCTCGCGGAGCGGGAATGCGATCGCTACGAAACGCTCTCTAAAACCGGTGGCGCGAGCCGGCAGGACTACGACCGCTCGCTCGCCCAGCGCGAAGTATCACGGGGTGAAGTGGAGAAAATTCAGGAAAAGCTCGATGTCCTCAGCCGTGGCTACCGCGAACAAGTCATCGCCGAAGCCGAAGCAGAGACCGCCGCTGCCAAAGCCGTCGTGGGCCGCTGGAAAGTCGAGAGGGACAACGCCGCCGCCATGGTCGAGCGCTGCCTCATTCGCGCGCCGGAGGATGGAATTATCACTCTTGTCGAGAAAAGCCGCCCGGGGATGTCCGTGGACGCCGGTGAAAAACTCGCCCACATCTCGCGCGGGCCGGCGAACCGCGTCAAAATCTTCCTCGCCGAGGAAAAGATCATCCGGGTTGCCGCTGGTCAGGAGGTCATTCTGCGCCCTCTCTCGATTCCTTGGTTCAAATACGGTCACGCCCATGGAATCCTGCGCAATGTTTCCACCGAGCCTTCGTTTCCTGAAAGTGTTCCCGGCGGCGTGCGGCGTTACGAAGCCACGGTGGATGTCACAGAATCCCCTGTTGCCTTGGCGATCGGTTCAACGGTGGATGCCGATGTGATCCTGCGCCGCAGGCCCATGTGGCAACTGCTACTTCCTGCTGTGTTCGACCGGGAATAGGGAATGCGGCCTATGAATGGAGGGATTCCCCAAGGTAGGCCGAACGAACGGCGGGGTTTGAGCGCAAGTTTTCTGCGGTGTCCTGAAGGATGACGCGGCCCGTTTCCAGAACATAGCCGTGGCTGGCGATGCGCAGGGCGAGGTTGGCGTTTTGTTCCACTAGGAGGATGGTCAGGCCCAGCTCGCGGTTGATTTCCACAATGCGTGAAAAAATGGTTTGGACGAGGAGCGGGGCGATGCCAAGCGAGGGCTCGTCGAGGAGGAGGCATTTCGGCTTCGACATCAAGGCGCGCGCAATGGCGAGCATCTGCTGTTCACCGCCGCTGAGTGTTCCAGCGGCTTGCTGGAGGCGTTCCTTTAACCTCGGGAAGAGAGTAAATATGCGTTCGAGATCGGAGGCGATGGCGTTCCGGTCGCG
Source organism: Terrimicrobiaceae bacterium (assembly GCA_044375335.1). Classification (GTDB taxonomy): domain Bacteria; phylum Verrucomicrobiota; class Verrucomicrobiia; order Chthoniobacterales; family Terrimicrobiaceae; genus UBA967. Next base: position 42,999 of record JBILMW010000002.1, read on the forward strand.
CCGCAGGTGAGCCCCCATGTGCAAATTCTCAAGCACGGTGAGATTCGAAAAAACCATGCGTCCCTCGGGTGAGTGCGCGATGCCGAGGGCCACAATCTCGTGGGCGGGTTTGTTCGTGATATCGCGTCCCTCGAAGAAAACCGAGCCCCCTGTGACCTTGGCTATGCCGGAAATCGCGCGAAGGGTGCTGGATTTTCCAGCTCCGTTGCCGCCGATGAGCGTGACGATGCTCCCGGCTGGGACTTGGAGAGCAATGCCGTGCAGTGCGGCGATGCCGCCGTAGCTGACTTGGAGGTCCCGAATCTCAAGCATGGTGTGTCTCCTCTCCGAGATAGGCTTCGATGACCTTGGAATCGCGCTGAATCGCTTCCGGCGTGCCCTCGGCGATTTTCTGGCCATGGTCGAGGACAACGATGCGCTGGCAAACACCCATCACGACGCGCATGTCGTGTTCCACCAAAAGCACGGCGATGCGGAATTTTTCCTGAACAAAGCGGATAAGCTCCATGAGGCGCACCTTTTCGGTGGGATTCATGCCTGCGGCCGGTTCGTCGAGCAGGAGCAATCGCGGTCCAGTGGCGAGGGCGCGCACGATTTCCAACCGCCGCCGGTCGCCGTAGGGGAGGTCGTTTGCCTGGCGTGCGGCGTCTTCTTTGAGGCTAAAAATATCCAGAAGGTCGAGAACCTCTCCGCGAATGCGGTCCTCTTCAGCGCGAAACGCAGGGCCTCGTGTGAGCGAGTGGATGATGCCATGGCGGAGGCGGCCATTCATGGCTGTGCGGACATTGTCGAAAACGGTCAGCGAACTGAAGAGGCGGATGTTTTGGAAAGTGCGGGCGATACCAAGCGCCGTGATGCGGTGGGCTTTCTTATCGTGGAGCGAAACCCCGTCGAAGCGCACCTCGCCGCTCGTGGGCTTGTAAACGCCAGTGATGATATTGAAAACCGTTGTCTTCCCAGCGCCATTCGGTCCGATCAGGCCGACCATTTCTTTCGGCGCGATGTGAAAATCCAGATCCCCGACCGCCCGAAGTCCGCCGAATTGCATGGTCACACGCTCGAGTTTCAACAACTCACTCATCCTTGCGGGGCCTTTCTTTTTTTACGCTGAAAGTTCCCCAGCAGACCCTGCGGACGCACGATCATTAAAACAATGAGCAGGAGTGCAAAAACGATCATCCGGTATTGTTCGAAATCGCGCAGGAGCTCGTTGAGTAAAGTCAGCAAAACTGCTGCAGCAGCAACGCCCGGCGTGCTACCCATTCCACCAAGGATAACCATCACCACGACATCCACCGATTTCAGGAAATTGAACCCCTCCGGCGCAATGTAGCTGATGAAGTGGGCATAGAGTCCGCCTGCGAGCCCGGCGAAGAATGCGCCGACGACGAATGCGGCGACCTTGTATTTCGTGGTGTTGATCCCCATGGCCTCGGCGGCGATCTCGTCATCCCGCACGGCGATGAAGCCCCGTCCGTAGGTTGAATTCACAAGGCTCGCCACCACATAGATGCAGATGGTCGCGATGCCAAATGTCCAAAGCAGATTTGTGTAAGGCGGGATTCCTTCGAGTCCACGGGCACCTCCAAGCGCATCGGTGTTTTGAATGACGACGCGGATGATTTCTCCGAAGCCGAGTGTGACGATGGCGAGGTAGTCGCCGCGCAGTCGCAGCGATGGCACCCCGACTAGAAAGCCGCAAAAGGCTGCAAAGACGCCGCCCGCAAGCAGGGCGCCCAGAAAAGCCGCCTGGGATTGCCATTCCGGCGCCTTCGCGAGAATTGGGGCGAGGGAAAGCGTGATGATGCTCGATGTGTAGGCTCCGGCAGCCATGAAGCCTGCGTGGCCCAGCGAGAACTGGCCGGTGTGGCCATTCACCAGATTCAGACTTACTGCCAGGATGATGTTGATTCCGGCCAGAACGAGAATGTTCACGGCGTAATCATCGAGCTGCGGAGCCATGGCATAGAGGGCGGCACTGGCGATCAAACCGGCGGCGAGAGCAATATGGGCGGCGTGCTTTTTCACGGCATCAGACCTTCTCGCGCTCGGATTTTCCAAGGAGTCCGGCTGGTTTGAACATGAGAATCAAAATTAAAATAACAAATGCAACGGCATCGCGGAATCCGGGCGGGATGCCGATGTTTTTGCTGTATCCGACGACGAGGGTTTCCACGAGGCCGATGATTACGCCACCCAGCGCGGCGCCAGAGATGTTTCCTATTCCGCCAAGCACGGCTGCCACGAAGGCTTTGATGCCGGGCAGTATGCCCATGAAGGGATCGATGGCCTGGTAAAGCATTGCAAAGAAAATGCCGGCGGCTGCCGCCAGAGCGGATCCCAGGCCGAAGGTGAAGGAAATGACGGCGTTGGTGTTCACGCCCATGAGCGATGCGGCAGTTGGGTTGTTCGAAAGCGCGCGCATCGCCAGACCCATGCGCGTTTTTTGAACAATGAAACGCAGCGAAACCAGAAGTAAAATCGTCACCGCAAGCACAACGATCTGCTCGGTCGTGATGGAAACTGTTCCTGCCAGGTTGTGGGTTTCGTTTTTGATCAGTTGAGGGAAACCCTTCGGGGCCGCTCCAAAGAGGAGTTGCGCGCCGTAGGAAAGAAGCAGCGAGACGCCGATGGCTGTTATGAGCACTGTAAGTCGCGAGCGTTGCCGGAGGGGCTTGTAGGCGAGTTTTTCAATCACGACGCCAAGAGCTGCGCAAATCGCCATGGAAAGCAGGAGCACGACCAGAGCGGACAGGAACTCCGGCATCCACTGGAAAAAAGGCTTCAGCCACCGGTGCACATACAACCCCGCGAAGGCGCCGATCATGAACACATCGCCATGCGCGAAGTTGATAAACCGCAATACGCCGTAAACCATCGTGTATCCGAGCGCGATGAGGGCGTAGATCGCGCCCAGCGAGAGGCCGTTGATGAGTTGCTGTGTGAGGTTGGCCCAGTCCACGGGGAGTCGGGATCAGGGAGCCACGGTTTCCACAAAGCGGAATTTGCCGTCTTGGATTTGGAGGATCACAGCGGACTTGCTCGCATTCCGGCTGGCGTCGAGCGTGATGTTGCCCGTGACCGCCGGGAATCCGCTTGTGGAGGCGATGGCGTCGCGAAGGGCGGCTGACTCCGTCGTTCCAGCGCGTTTCATGGCGTCGAAGAGGAGCATGGTGGCATCATAGGCCAGCGCCGACATGGCATCGGGGCTCTCAATGTATTTGGCTTTGTATTTTGCAAGGAAGTTCTGCACGGCGGGCGACTTGTCCTCGGCAGAAAAATGGTTGGAGAAAAAGTTCCCCTCCATCGAATCCCCTGCCACTTCGACGAGGGATGGCGAGTCCCACCCGTCGCCGCCGAGCAGGGGGACTTTGATGTCCAACTCGCGGGCCTGGCTGGCGATGAGGCCGGCCTCGTTGTAATAGCCTGCTACGAGGATGGCCTCGGGATCGGCGCTGCGGATCGAAGTGAGCTGGGCTTTGAAATCCTTGTCACCCGAGCTGTAGCTCTGCTCGCTCACAATGGTGCCGCCATTTTTTGTGAAGTAGTCTTTGAAGAAATCCGTGAGTCCCACGGCGTAGTCCTGTTTCACATCGGTGAGGATGGCCGCCTTTTTCCAGCCGCGCTGGAGCATGAACTTCGCGAGGACGGAGCCTTGGAACGGATCGATGAAGCAAACGCGGAAGATGTAGTCTCCGGTCTCCGTGACTTTTGGATTCGTCGAGGCAGGCGAGATCATGGGAATTTTGTTTTGCTGGCAGATCGGTGCGGCTTCCAGCGAGCGGGAGGAAGCGACCTCGCCGATAATGGCGACCGGTTTTTCGCGTGAGATCATCCGCCGCACGACCGTCGCCGCCTCGCCGGCTTTGGATTGGTCGTCTTCCGTCACGAGACGCACTTTTTTGCCCAGCACGCCGCCGTTGGCATTCATCTCGTCCACCGCCATGCGAACGCCTTTGTGCGCGGACTGGCCGAAGCTCGCGGTCGCTCCCGTGAGCGAGGCGAACTCGCCGATCACGATTTCGTTGGGATTTCCCTCTGCATCTTTCTTTTTACAGCCTGCAAAAAACAAACCGCAAAGCAGGGTTGCCACAAGGGCGGTCGAATGAAGGGGGCGTAAAGCTACGAGCGAAAAAAAGTTCCGAGTCATCGGGTTCACAAACTGGAAAATGCGCCCCAAAGAATCAAGTTCCATATCAGGTGGAATCCTGAAATGTGCGTTCCCCCTCGACGCAGGACGCGCTGCGGTTGATAAAAAGGCCTCCTTTCTCCATGGCTGCCGACCTGCCTTCCATCTTCATGAAACAAATGTTCCGCTGGCGCGTCGTTTTGATCGCTGTTATTCTCGTGGCGACTGTTGCCGGGCTGGCCCGCATCCGGGTGGATGCCAATGTTCTTGATCTCTTGCCGCAGGATCTTGTCCCGGTGAAGGGGCTCAAGGTTTTTCTGGGTCATTTCGGACAGCCGCGTGAGTTGATCGTCGTGGTCGAGGGCAAGAATGCCGCCTCGGCAGGCGATCTGGCTAATTCCTTGGCTGGAGAACTTCGGTCCTCGCCTGATCTCATAGTCCACAGCGCGCCTCCTTGGGCTTCGGACCCTCGCGAGCTTGTTCCTCTCGCCGCTTATGCGCTGCTCAATCAGGCTCCGGATAAATTTCAGGCGACACTGGAAAACTTATCGCCTGCGAGTGCGGGCGAGCGCGCTGCGGCCGCAGTCGAACGCCTTTCTACCACCATGGCTCCGGAGGAAATCGCCCGCATTGCCTATGATCCGCTGAATTTGCTTTCGGCGCTCGCATCCTCCGCCTCGCCGGATATGGCAAACCGCGAGTTTTCCTCGGAGGATGGCAGAACCCGCCTTCTTTATGTGAACCCCGTCTCGCCGGACCCGCCAAGGGACTGGGTGCTTCAAGCGACTGATCGGATTCGCGAGTGGCAATCAGCCTCGCCTGAGCACATGGACGCCCAGGTGGGATGGACAGGCGAGCCGGCATTTGTGCATGAAATATCAAGCGCCATGGAGAGCGACATGCGCGGATCGTCCATTTCTTCGCTCGCATTCGCTGCGCTCATCTTCTTTCTCGCCTATCGGCGCCTGCGGCCGCTTTGGGGATTGCTTTTTTATGTCTGCTGCAGCTTTGCGATCGCGCTTGGCCTCACGGCGCTGATCTTTCCAGGGCTTTCAATTATCAGTGTCGGCTTCGCCGCCATCCTTGCTGGGCTGACCGTGGATTACGGCTTCATTTTCTATCAACGGCGCATCGAGCATGGAGGCACTCTTCAGGAACTCCGCGCGGCGACAACCCCCGGTATCCTTGCTGGAGCGTCAACCACAGCGGCGGCCTTTTTCAGCCTGAATCTTTCAGGCCTGCCGGGCATTGCCCAGCTCGGCACCACCGTTGCAATCGGGGTGATGGCTGGCGCTTTGCTCATGATTTTTTTCTATGCGAGCGATCTTCAAAAAATGCCGCTTCCCGCGCCGCGCCACTCACGCCCTGTCAATCCGCGCCTGCTCGGTTTGGGGAAGACCTTTTCCTTCGCAATCCTTGTGATCTCCGTGGGCGCCTTGGCGCTGCTCGGTTTTCCCCGCTGGACGACTGACACAAATTCCATGCGACCTCGCGCGAGTGTTGCCTACCCGACACTGGATCGTCTCAGCCTCGCGCTGGGCAATAATCACGATGTCCTCAACATCATCGCAGCAGGGGAATCCGAATCGATCGTTTCCGAAAAACTCGCCCATGCCCGCGCAGCCCTTGAGCAGGCGCGGAAAGACGGCCTTATTTCCAGCTTCGACCTTCCCGATGCCCTGTGGCCACATGCGGAGTTTTTAAAAACGAACCTTTCTTCGGCCTCTGTGCCTATTGCTGATAGTAAGGCCCTCTGCTCGTTGCTGAGCGACGCCGGCTTTTCCGAATCGGGCACTTTTCTTACCAAAGGCATCCTTGATCAATGGCAGGGCTGGCAGTCATCGGCCTCTCCCTCCTTGCGCGGAAATGCATCTTTTGACTGGATCGCCAGACGCACCATGAGCCTCCTCGGCCCCGACTTTGCAGCGTGCGGTGTCGCCGTCGAATCTGACCAAAACCCCTCCGCTGTCTCTGAACTCATCGACACGCTGGCCGCACAGGATATCTACATGACTGGATGGCACAAACTCGGCGACGCCCTCGCGAAGCATGCCCTCGGACACGGCTTATTGGCTGGCGCGGCATTTCTCGCCGTGCTTGGCGCAGCCTTGTTTCTCTCGCTGCGTAGTTTTCGGGATACGCTGCTCGTATTGGGCATCACAAGCCTTAGCCTTCTGGCAATGACGGGCCTGATGCGGCTCTTTTCGCTGGAGTGGAATTTTCTGAACCTCTGCTCGGTCACCCTCACCATCGGCGCCGGGGTGGATTACAGCATTCATATGATTTTCGCCCTGCGGCAAAACAATGGCAATGCAACCGCCGCATTCGCGGATATCGGAAAAGCTCTCGGGCTCTGCGCGGCCACCACCGTCGCGGGCTTTGGCTCTTTGGCCGCCGCGCAGACCACTGGCTTGGCATCTCTCGGTATCAACTGTGCTCTTGGCGTGGCATTGAATGCCCTCTTCGCCCTGTTCCTGCTGCCTGTGCTCTGGCGTTTTTTGATGCGCCGCCCTGCCCGGGAGTGAATGTAAATCTTGAGATCCGTAAGCGCAGAGACAGGCTGGGCTTTACAACCCTTCCCATGCTGTTAGATTGTCCTCTCGATTGCGGGGCGTAGCTTAGCTTGGTAGAGCGCCTGGTTTGGGACCAGGAGGTCGGAGGTTCAAATCCTCTCGCCCCGATTTCTTCCCGCTTATTCGAGCGTGTCGTCCAATGCGGCGAGCAGAGTTGCGATCGATTCGCGTGTTTCGTCGCCCATGTTCGAGATGCGGAAGGTTTTTCCTTTGAGTTTGCCGTAGCCGCCATCGATGACGAAGCGGTGTTTCTCACGGAGGCGTTTGATCCAGGCCGCGACATCGATCTCGCGGTTGTTTTTTACGCAGGTCAGGGAGAGCGAGCGGCGGCCTTCGGGTGCGAAGAACTCGAATCCACGGGCGGAGAGCCACTCGTGCACCTGTGTGTTCAGCGCGGCGTGGCGTGCGTGGCGTGCGTCGACGCCCTCGCTAAAAATGTCATCCAGCTTGGATTCGAGCGCATAGATCAACGAAATAGCCGGTGTGCTGGGCGTCATGTCCTGTTCTTGGTTTTTGGCGAATTCCACAAAGTCGAAATAGTATCCGCGGTCCTTGATCGACTCGGCGCGTTTCATCGCGCGCTCGGAGACGGCGAAGAGCGCCAGGCCGGGAGGCATGGCCAGCGCTTTCTGGCTGCCTGTGAGCAACACATCGATGCCGAGATCATCCATAGGAATCGGCTGGGTGGAAAAAGAGGACACGCTGTCCACGATGAACATCACCTCGGGGAATTCACGCAGGACAGCTGCGATCTCGGGAAGCGGATTGCGCACGCCGCAGGAGGTTTCGTTGTGGATGAGGGTGAAAGTATCGAATCCACCCTCGGAGAGTTTGGCGCGGATCATGTCCGGCTCGATGGACTGCCCCCACTCGACTTGCAGCGCCGCAGCCTCTTTGCCACAGCGCTTGCTGACATCAAACCACTTGTCCGAAAACGCGCCGCACATGCCGTTGAGGACTTTTTTTGTCGTGAGATTCCGGATCGCGCCTTCCATGACTCCCCAAGCCGACGAGGTGGAGAGAAAGACTGGGCGCTGGGTGCCAAAGAGGGTTTGCAGGCGTGGCTGGATGCCGCCGTAGAGTTTTTTGAACTCCGATCCGCGGTGGCCGATCATCGGCGTGCACATGGCGCGGAAGGTTTTTTCGGAGACTTCGATCGGACCCGGAATGAAGAGCTTGATGTGTGACATGGCAAAAAAGTGAAGCCGCCATGTTACGGCCGATACGAGGCCGATGACGAAGAAATTTTGCAATCCTGCGAGCCTGCCGCCAAGATTCCCGCATTCCCAATGGCCGCAAAAAAATCTTCATCAGCGATTCACTTCATCAGCGGCTCGGATGACGCCGCCGTCAAGCGCGCCGCCTCTGAACTCGCCGCCACGCTGGCTCCAGGCGCAGATGCGTTTGGTTTGGAAATTATCGATGGGGCAGTGGAAACAGTTGATGCCTCCATCGCCCGCACCCGGGAGACGATGCAATCCCTCGCCACCATGCCGTTTTTGGGCGGCACGAAACTGGTCTGGTTGAAGAGCGCGACCTTTCTTGCCGATAGCGTCGCCGGCCGTTCGGACAATGTCATCACGGTCGTCGAGCAGCTTTGCGACCTGCTCGATGAAGGTTTGCCGGATGGCGTCACTTTTCTTCTCAGCGCGCCGGGTGCGGACAAGCGCCGCTCTGCCTATAAGCGCTTCTCGAAAGCCGGGAGCACTACTCTGCACGACAAGCCAACGCTGGGCTTCGGCGCGGGCGAGGAGGAGATCATCACCTGGACCATGCAGCAGGTGCGTGCCCGAGGGTTGAAAATCTCGGCGGATGCCGTCGAAGTGCTCGCCGCCCGCGTCGGCCTTGATTCCGCACAACTCCACAGCGAACTCGATAAAATCGAAACTGCCTTCGGTCCCGGCCACCCCGTTGGCGAGCGCGATGTGCGCGACCTCGTCCCGGCGACACGCGAGAGCGGCGTCTTTGATATCGGCAACGCCATCTCCGCCCGAAACCTCCCGCTGGCTCTTGAAACGCTCGAGCAACTTTTTTACCAAGGCGAAAAAGGTGTCGGCATCCTGCTGGCATCGATCGTTCCGACGGTTCGAAACCTACTGCTCGCGAAAAGCCTCCTCATCCGCCACAAGCTCCGCCCCCCCGCCGAGGCCCAGTATTTCTCAGGGACACTTGCAAAACTCCCAGCCGAAGAAACAGATTTTCTGCCCCGCAAAAAGGACGGCACCCTCAACGCCTACGGCCTCGGCATCGCCGCCAAAAGTTCCGTTCACTATGAGCTCGAAGAACTCCAGCGCGCCTTCCACGCCTGCGCCGACGCCAATCTCCAACTCATCACCAGCCAAGGCGCGGAGGATGTCGTCCTGACACGACTCCTCATCGGCTTCATGGGCAGGCCAGCAGTGTGAGAAAAGCGGGCGCGGTTTGGGTTGGTTAAAACTGGCAGGCTATACTCTATCCGGCTCGAGTTTTATCGCTTTCCTTTGGACTTACCGGTCAGCAAGGCGGCGGCTTTGGAATTCTTGGAAATGAATTTACTGAACTTGGACAGATTGATTTTTCCACTAGGCGATTTCACTCCAGCCGGAGCCAACTTGACGGCTTTGGCCAAGTTGGATTTTGACACACCCAAGATTGTTGCGACATCGCTTGCGCTTCTTGAAGCTGGAGAGCCTTGAGCCAACGCAGCTTGGATTTTCATGTTGAGTAGGCTTCTGACTGCGCCTGCTGTTGAGGCATCGGAGAGTGATGTGTTTGTCGACGAAATCGGTTTTTGAGAACTCACCGTGAGGGGCTTCAGGGCGCTACCAAATTTTTCTGGATTATCCTTGGGATTAAAACCGGCGATTTTCGCATCCGAGGTCGCAACATAGACGAAATTCTTGTAGCCAGTGACAAAACCCCCGTTCGGTGCGCTGGTCGAGGGATTAGTATTGTTCCATGTTCCAATATACGGAACAAATGGTCCTTCTTGCTGATACGCAGTATTGGTCTTGGCGATGGGGCCAATACTATACCACTGGTCTCCGTTCGGTTTGTTGGCGTAAAACCAGATTTGATCATCCTTAATTAAAACACCAAAAGTCACAAAGTCCGAAGTAGGCGCCCCGCCAACCACTGACCAGTCCGCAGCTTTCTGGTTTACCCCATCCTGCCCATTTACTGGACTCTGCAACCAGCCCGTTGCGTTTCCATTTGGAAGATTTACTTGGGGTCCGGGAGGAGTGCTCGTTGTTGCGCCATAGCCGTTCCAGCTTGTTTCCATAATATCAATCTCTCTGCCGTATCCCCCTGCCCCCCCTGCAGCACTGCCATCCAAATAACCACTCACTCCGGGATACAAGTCTTTTCGCTCAGCGAGATAGAATGTTTCACAAAATGTCTGCGCTCCGCCAACCAATGTGTTGAGGGTGCCGTTAGACCCGATTTTGATATCGATTTGCCAGCAGCCATCATAAGCCACGCCGGTTCCATCGGTGGCGCTCCATTCGCCTGTTGTTGAATTTTGCGTTAATTGGACTGCATAAGCCCTGCTTCCGGAACCATATCCTTTAATATTTTTCGTGGATTGCCAGATGGCACCATCCTCTGCATACCACCGATAATCATCAGGTTCTGAGGTGTTTGGTGTAAAATCCATACCATAATCGATCCCCCAGAAATTCAACCCGGAGACCCCGATCGCTTCGGAGTTGCCCAGTCCATTCGACCACCCGGCGTTCGAAATCACTGCTGGCCCCAGATTAAAGCTGGCAGGATAGATACTTAAATCATACCACCAACGCTCATCCCATGCACTACTACCAGACGTGCTTTTGGATGCATTGTAAGTAAATTGAAGAGTTGCTCCCTGGAGATAAGTGGAATTTCCACTAAAATTTCCAGAAGAATACGGATAATTCTGCCCAGATGCAATCCCTGGAGGGGGCACATCGCCAGAGGTTACATACTTTGTTTTTGCGGTAATGCTTCCCAATGGAGTCCCGTTCGCAGCCCAAATATTCATGTTTAATGAATTGAATATAACATAACCCCAACTAGCACCTGAACTCGGAACGAGTATTGTCCCGACGGGGGGATTTAACGCCTGACTAGAACCAGAGTTAGAATAAGGAACCCCGCCGGTCACCTCCAAGGCAAAGCCATAGTCCTCCGCAATACCCCATTGCATAATGCAAGGGTTGTCATCTGCTCGAACAATGGAGGAAAGGATCAGCGTAGTTAATAAGGTGCTTAAGAATTTCATATTTATAATTTAAATGTTTTGAAATGAGTTTTAACTTGAATTTACTGCTTTTTATTTCGTTTTTTTGAGGTTTTACCTTCTAACAGGGCGGTATTTTTTGAGTTTTTCAAAAAGAATTTATTGAGTTTGGAGAGACTAATTTTTCCGTTGGATGATTTGACTCCGGCTGGCGCTAATTTTAGGGCCTTGGACAAGTAGGATTTTGACACGCCCAAAATGGACGCTATGTCGCCCGCGCTCCGTGTATTTGCAGAACCTTGCGCCAGCGCGTTTTGGATTTTGCTACTATAGTCCGAACCCACCATAGGCCTTACCGGCAACACGGATGGGGTGGAGCTTTCTTCATCCAACATGCTTTGCGTTGGGAAATACTGCTGGTAGTAACTGTAGTTAACCTGTCCTTCGGAACTATTACTGATGTCTGTTGCAACCTGCTGTGGGATGGCAGTCCAGTAGGCAGGCATAAGTGCCGCCAATTCCGGATTGAGCGTGTAAATCAAACAAAAGTTGACGATCCAGAGCGGAGGGATCATCGACATTCCGACTTTCACGGAAGAGCTATCGGTCAGGTTGTAAGATACCAACTGCGCTTTGCCTGAACTATTTTGTGATAGGACACTGTAAACAGCTTCCGTTGTGTAGGCTAAACTGTAGAGATTTTCAAGCGATTTTGTGGCACCATTTGCCTTGCACCAAGTCTCCATCCAGCCTCCTGGAGCAAGAATTTCGTTGACAGTCCGGCAAGGAGAAGTCTCCTGTGCACAGCTTTCCAACAATCCATCCTCATTGACGGTTAATCCATAGCTTCCGAGGACAATGGTGGTTGCATTGCCGTTTATGTTGCGAACGATAGGATTTTGTTTTGTGTTTGTCAGGATGAGGGTTGCATCTGCGATCATCAATGCATTAGTCAAATTACCTCCGTAACCACCGCCGGTAATGAAGGTAAAAAACTGTATTGGTGTGAAACATTTGTCTTTCTGCAGTCCAAACGCTTGAGCCAGTTCGTCAGCCTTAGTTTGGCCGATTGGCTGATTGATCTTTCGAGTGTCTGTCGACTCAACCCGAGTCGGAGCATAGCGCTCGTATATTTTTGATCCACAATACGGTTCAGCAAAATATCCTTGTCCAAACAAGGCTGTGTTCCCCGCGAATGCCAACGCTAAGGAAAGTGTAAAAGTGATTTTATTCATGATCCGGGACTTTGATTGGTTATTCGGAAATCTTCTTCTGATCGATTTTACTGCTCAAGATATTGTTTAAAATCACTGTAGTTTAACTGTCCCGTGGGACTTGCCATGAGAGCTTCTTTAACTGGTGTCGGTATGGGCGTCCAATAAGCGGGCATGAGTGCTGCTAAATCGGGATCCAACACATAGACCGCAATAAAATTAACGATCCAAATCGGAGGAATCATCGACATTCCCACATAAGCAGACGCGGCACCCGACTTGTATTCAACCAACTCAGCATTTTTCTCGGCGATGATTTGGGATATGCTTCCATAAATAACCCCGTCTCTCAGAGCCTTGGATGCCCAGAACATGATCATGGAATCTTCAGCACCATTTGCCTTAAACCAAGTTGGTAAATAGCCGCCAGGTGCCAGAAGTTCATTGGCTTTTCTGCATGGTGAAGAGTCTTGTGCGAGGCTTTGAAGTTTTCCATCCTCATTCACCATAAGACCATAACTACCCAGCACAATTGGCGTTGGAACGCCGTTGATATTGCAAATGATGGGATTATCCTTCGAGTTGATAAACCAATTCGTTGCTTGGTTCAAAATGAGAGTCTCTGTCATATTGCCTCCGACTCCGCTCCCTGAGATTAATTGAAGAAACTTCATCGAGCTGAGGCATTTTCTTTTTTCAATTCCGAAGATTTTAGCGAGTTCATCAGCTCTTTCCCTTCCGATACCTTCGTGGAGCTTTGGGCTCGATGCATCGATGGGGGTTGGCGTGTATTTCTCCCATTCCTTTTCTCCGCAATAAGGCTCTGAAAAACCTTGGCTATATGATGTGGCGCTGAGCGCCAAGAGGACAGCTAAAAAAGCCCGTGAATGCTGCGTTTTTTTCATTGTTTTGATTTTTTCTTATTCTTTTCTCCAGAAGATTTGTTCCCGCTTCCGCTGAGCTTCGACTTTCCCGACAGGATGCCGGCGGCCTTCGAGTTTTTGGAAAGGAATTGACTGAGCTTGGAGATGTTAATTTTTCCTTTGGATGATTTGATTCCTGCCGGGGCCAATTTCAGGGCTTTGGACAAGTTGGATTTGGATACACCCAAGATGGCTGCGACATCACCCGTGCTTCGTGATGTGGCGGAGCCTTGTGCCAAAGCGGTCTGGATTTTGCTTTTGACGAGGTATTTCACCTCCTCGACGGACTGAGCTGCCAAGATCGAATCGGATGTCTTCGAATGAGAGGGCGTTCCATCGGAGGAATTTGAGTTTGTTCCACTTTCGGCGCTGACATTGTTTACGTTCAATAACTGCTTGTTGCCATTCGGATTGCTAGCTTTTTTGACAGCGTAGGCCGTGCCGCTAGCTAAGATCGGGTTAACGGGTGTGGCAGACCCAACAGAATACCAGTTCGCGCCGGATTTATAGTATGTGCCTGACGCTCTGATATCTGAATCACCCACGAACAGTAAATCTCTCAACGATCCAGAAGTGGAAGGGGCGAAATTTTCATCATTAAGTCCAATATCTGAAATGAGATACGAAGAAGCTCGCGGCAGCACAAAGAGCGTTTTCAAATCCTCGGTAGGGGAGGAATAAAGCGTAATGCGAAATGGGGTTTTTAGGACAGTGCCGGCGAAATAGGCATCGATGGAGAAACTCCCGATACCTGTGTTTTGCATGTAGAGGTAGCGGCCCGGTGGCACTGGCACTCCACCAGCAGATACAGTCGGCTCGGACTCACTGGCCCAGTTCTTCAAGGAGTGGCTGAAGTAAAACTTTTGCCCTTGGTTCTGTGGTATTTGGGCACCTGATACTGTGACTGGGCTGAGAATCAGCTTGGTCATGATGTTTTCCGTATTCCTGGTTGGAATGAACGCCGCACCGGCTCCGCTGGCTGGGAAAAGGGTCTCGAGCGTCCAATACGGCCGAACATCGATGGATGTAATATTTACGGAGGACAGGGTTTCGCCTTGGGTATCAATGACGATTTGGGAGGCCGTGTTTGAGATCACGCTGTAAAAAGCCCCCGTCGACGAACCAGCTGTTACTAGAGCGTAATAAACTGGATAAACCTTCTTGTTGTATGCATCTGCCAAGACCGGTGCGTTGTATGCATCGAGCGGCGGGTTGCCGGCTAATAGGAGCGTTGTTGAATTTCCAGATGTCGAGACACTTGAGATGGAGAGCAGCGCAACCGACGGTTGCTGAAACTCTGGTGCGATGACGGCCGTCTCTTGTGCAGCTACGGCGATATACTGTTGACCGCCAGTCACCCCAGAAATCCCCGACTCTTGATCAAAGGCTATGGCAACCAGTTGAAAGCCTGCGAGGAGGGCGAAAAAAGATTTCTTCATAAGTTGTGGTTTCTTTTAGGCCCTAACCGAAGTGGGTTCTGATGCGTTTTCATCTGCCTTGGGGAACCAAGCCAATCGATAGAAGGCTTTATGGTCAGTGACAGCAGAAGTTACCCATACAGGGCCATTGTTGCCAATAATTGGAGACATAACCGTGCCGTCTGAATTCTTCGCAGGTCTCCAAGTCTTTTGGTCCGTTGAAGTTTGCAACTGGTATTGGGTGTTTGAACGGGAGAGCCAAGTGATCTGCAGTTCGTTTTTGATCAACCCAGAATCCCTATACTCGAAATGCTGCACTTGGAAATCCTCCGGCGGCACGGCTGGACGCTGATTCAGAGGCGTGAGTTTCGTATCAATCGCCGCTTTCAATTTCGCCTCCATTTCAGTGCGTTTGGCCACGAGTTCAGGCGTGGCTTTTTTATCGCCACTCTTGTTCTCTGCCCACTCCGAGTAGTTCGTGTATTCCGCGGCCTTCCCGGTTGTGCCGGTCAAGCCATTATCCTGATCCGTATCAGTGCCGCCATTTGCTTTGCTGCGAAGATCATAGAACTCGCTTTGTGGAGCCTGAACGCCATTTCCGTCGAAGTAATAAGCGTATTTGTAATCCTTCTCGATCAAAGTGCGGAGGCGATTAGGCGGGTTGACGAGTCCGTTGGGATTGCTCGATTCTTCCTGTCCGCAGTAGATATCATCGAATGTGAAAAGAATGGAATCCTGAACGGCCGGACCGGCGGGATTGCTCATCAACCGACTATAATCCACGCCTCTTAAATCATAACCGGCGGTATTAATTCCAACCAGCGAACAGAGTGTTGGAAGAAAATCCACATGCGAAACGAGTTGATCGCAGACTTGGCCGGTTGGAAAGTCGACGGGGTTCGACCAAACCAAAGGAATATTCAGCACTTCCTCATAGCACATGAAGGATTTCTGACGCAGTCCACCATGTGTCATGGCGCCATCGCCGTGATCGGAGGAGAAAATGGTCCACGAATTATCCCTAAGATTTCTGGCCTTGTCAGGATCGACGCCGTCAGCTTCACCGTCCAACAAATCCAAAAGCTTAGACAGTTTGCGGTCGTTCATCTTCATCAAATTCCCGTAGAAATTCAGGTATTTCAGCTTTTTTGTATCATCATTTACCAAGCCAAGGCCGAGGCTTTTCACCTTAAATTCCTCTTGGCAGGTGGGCTTCAAGTTTACAAGCAACTTTTCATCTGCTGTTGGTGGAACTTTGATCCTCAAATCCTTGCCATCTGCTTCAATGGGTCCCGTATGTTCTGACCATGGAGATTCTGAGTAAGGGTGAACGCCAGAGCCTATGTTGCCTGTGTAATAACCATCATAACTCCAATAACCGCCTTCGATATAAGTTCCATTTCCACCATCTGCCACGGAAATGCCAGGGCATCCCAGAACATCGTGGGGATTGATCAAGCAGATCATGAGGCAAAAGGGATTTCCACCCGGATTGGCAATTTTTTCTTTGAGGAAAGCATAGGCGCTTTCAAGTTCCGCTTCCGGATTTGGAGTGCCTTCCGCTTGAGTAAAAATTAATTCGGGATTAGCTAAAAACTGCTCCTTGGAGGGACCAGTCTCCTTGACCCAAGTAGATCCATCAAAATATCTTCCATCATTATCCGGATTGCCGCCGCCGTAATTGGGCATTTTGGCATCGCCACCCGCATCGGGGGAGTTCCATTTATTCATTCCGTAGCGTGCGATGTCATCCGAGGTGGAAGAGTCATCGGGGTTATCGACGCCCTTGCTCATATGCCACTTGCCTTTCCAGACGACATCGTATCCCGCCGCCTTGAAAATGGTGCCTATGTTTGGAAGGGTCGGGTCGAGCTGGTGCTCTTGCATGGACTGGCTCATCCCCTCAGAGAGCGTATCGAAATTCCTGTGCTGTGCCGGGTAGAGACCGGTGAAGAGAGTCGTGCGGGCGGGGGTGCACATGGCTGTGTTTGTGTAAGCGCGGGTGAAAGACACGCCCTTGTTTCTGAGGCGGGTCAGACCGGGCAGGTTGGCCGCCTCCCATCCTTCTGGAAACCAGCGGAGATTCTGTTGCTGGTCTGTGGTGAAGAAAATAATATTGCGGCGTTGGCCGATGGCTTCAGCGGCTTCCGCTGCGGATGGCCAGAGATTGACAGCGCCTTGAACCGCCATGAGCGCACCGGCACCGCCGACCATTCTTAAAAAGTCGCGGCGCTTGACTTGATCAAAGAGCGGCTTGGTTTTTTCGGTCTCGATGCTGGGTGGCTGGTCGTTGATCATAGTCGCTTGATTTTCTATTCGTGTAATCTGGAAAAAACTTCGGAAGGTAGATCTCTGTGCTGGAAGAACATTGTTCCTACGGTCTTTTCCCCATGGAGCATAGGTAAACTCTATGAAAGCGGCCGAAAAGTCGGTGAATCAGGCAATCGCAAAAAACCTTTTTGCGATAACCTGATGCACTTGTAGAATCTGGTCTCGCTTTGAATACGCAATCGCCCATTTCCAAGAACTTCCATGTGATGGCCAAGCCCATTGGCCCGATCTGCAATCTCGATTGCACTTACTGCTATTACCTTGAAAAGGAATCCCTTTATCCCAAGGGTGAGGATTTTCGCATGAAACCCGATGTGCTGGAGGCATATATCCAGCAATACATCGAATCCCAAAATACCTTTGAGGTGACCTTTGCCTGGCAAGGCGGCGAGCCCACATTGCTGGGGTTGGACTACTTCCGCAAAATCGTGGAGTTGCAAAAAAAATACGCCCATGGTCGTGCCATCAATAACACGCTTCAGACGAATGGAACCCTGCTCAACGACGCATGGTGCCAATTTTTTGCCGAGAATAAATTTCTGATTGGGCTCAGCATCGATGGTCCTCGTCGCCTCCACGACACATATCGTGTGGACAAGGGCCAGAAGCCAACCTTCGACCGTGTCATGCAGGGATTGGAACTGCTTAAAAAACATCGCGTCGAATTCAACACGCTCACCGTCGTGAGTGCCACCAATGCGAAACATGCCATCGATGTCTATGACTTCCTGCGCGAGGTGGGATCCGGCTATATCCAATTCATTCCGCTTGTGGAGCGGCTGCCAGCGCCTGGCGAGAAATCCACGGGCCTCGATTACGCCGAGCCACCGGAGCCGGGCCAGGCGGAATCTCCCGTCACGCGCTGGAGTGTCCCCAGCGAGATGTATGGCGAGTTTCTGATTTCCATCTTTGATGCCTGGGTGCGGCGGGATGTGGGCAAGGTTTTCGTGCAAATGTTCGATGTCTCCCTCGGCATCTGGTCCGGCCATGGCCCGGGTCTCTGCTTGTTTCTCCAAGATTGTGGAGAAGGCCTCGCGCTCGAACACAATGGAGATTTGTTCTCCTGCGACCACTTTGTTTATCCCAAATTCCAATTGGGAAATATCATGAACAAGTCGATCGCCAGCATGGTGAATTCGGCCAAACAAAAACAATTCGGCGAGGCCAAATCCTCGACGCTGCCGAAATTTTGCCGCGAGTGCGATGTGCGATTCGCCTGCCATGGCGAGTGCCCGAAACACCGCTTCACAAAGACTCCAGACGGGGAAGATGGTTTAAATTACCTCTGCTCTTCTTACAAAAAATTCTTCCATCATGTGGACCCCTACATGAAGCAGATGACCGCATTCATGCGGGCCCGGCAGGCTCCGGCGAACATCATGAATATGGATTTTGATGCTTTGAAAAAGTAGGACGCCACCTGCTTGGAGCAGCTCCTTTTGTAATCCGGAGAATGCATTCCGCCTACCGGTCGTGGACGATCTCGTCGATGTCTTTTTGAATATCGGCCTGAAGTCGATTTGACTGTAGCTTGGCGCGCAATCCCTCACGAATTCTTTGCTGAGCAGCGGGATCTTGTCTCACCAGAATCAAGTAATCTTCCAAGGTGGATAGGGCACTGAAGCGCACATCCTCGGAGGAATCCTCCAAAGCGCCCAGAAGGGTATCGATGGTCGATACCGAGGGCTTGCCCAATGTGGAGAGGCCGAGCGCGGCGGCGCCTCTGATTTTCGGGTTTTCTTGGCTCTTGAGATATCCCACCAGGATGAGCTCATTCACCGGGCTTGGGTAGGCCCCTAAAAGTTTCAGACCCTCGATGCGTTGATGTTCATTGGTAGAGGCGAGGAGTTGCTGAGCGCGCGCGAGTTCGCTTTTCTCTGGCGCATCCTCGACTACAGGGCTTGGCTTTCGAGGGGCGGATAACATCTCCGGTGCAGGTGGCCGGTGGTTTTCGATGGGCGGGTGCCCTGTCGAGCTGCGTGCGTGTTCTTTTTTTTGCGGTGCCTCTTGACTCGGAGGGTGAAGTGCCAAGCGAAGGATACCCCCCAGAAGCAAGACGACAATAACTCCCAGGCCTAAAATGGGCTTGGATACACTACTCACAGGATTTTTGATAGGGGCCTGAGGCATTCCAAAGCAAGTTCGGATTAGGTCTTCCTCAAATTTTGCCTCCAACCCTTATGATCAAAAGTCGTGAAAGGTGACGCTTTCTTTCGAAGCGTAATCAGATTTTCTTGGCGTTGTATTTTTTAACCCAGTTCTTGGATTTTTTGGAAACCGTTTGCTTTGATCCCCCGTTGGCTTTCTTGTTGGAGGCGAGCTTGTTTTTTACTGTGCCCTTCTTCGGTTTTTGGACTTGAGACACATCAGAACTTGTTGCGCCGCTGTTTGCTGTCGTTGCAGGCGCAGTGGCTATCAGTCCGCCCCACCAATCACTCGCATTTTCCTCAGATGCTATCGGAATGGAGGGATTTACTATTGGACCATGCTGGCCTACCACAGCAGGCGGGACATATGTGCCATTCAGAGAGGATCCCAGCGGTCCATAAACACGCAACATCACGGAGAAGCGACCGGCAGGAATCGGCAGGACATTCGGCCCCACACTTGTTTCTGCATCGCCAATGGTTTTTAAAGTGATTGTTATGGACCCGTTGCCATTTTTTACAAGGCCGGGCGTGTAAGAAGCTACAGCATATTTGTTAGCGGCATTTGGAACGAGTTCAATCGCATCACTCGTATACGCGGTGATTGACCAGAATCTCTTGTATTGAGGCAATTGATCCGCTTCGAAAGTAATGGTATAAGTCTTGTTTCCCGCACCTGTGAGCATGTCACTATGGTTGTCCAAGAAAGCTTGTGCGTAGTAAGCGGCCTTTTTGGTGTTGCCGTATTGGATAAATAAATTGCCGGACGAGCGATCGGTATAGTCCTCGCCCCAATTTCCCATGTTATTAAAGTGGACCCAGTTGTTGCCAATTGTATGGAAGTGCCAATTCGCAAGAATTTCATCATGGGCCGCTCTTACTCCAGCGCAGAAATCCGAAAGACTTGAGATAGAGCCTCCAAGCGCCTCCGCCTTGGCCGCAAAAAATTTCTCTTTAAAGATGTTTATCAGGGTCTTATCGCTATCGGAAAGTGGAGTCGTCGATGAGTTCTCCATAGCCGCTTGTAGAAGATCGAGAAACGCCTTGGGTTCGGTCTGGGCGAGCAAATCCACGGCTGTTTTCATTGGGGTATCGAAATGGTCTTCGATGGGAAGTATTTGGGTTTCTCCACCTGATATCGGATTGGAAAGCCAAGCGCTGAGCGATTGCAGTCTTGTAGCTCTCCTGAAGGTTTCCGCTGCGGTTTGAGTGTCAATGTATGTGGTTCCATTGAGGGTATATCTGTCAGTGCGAATCGCTAATTGCGTCCAATTTTGAGGAACTTGAATCTTTATAACGCCCGAAGGAAGTTCACCCGAATAGTTAGGTCCAACCAGCGCATAGGTTCCCCCAGCAATCGTCGGCTCAAGTTCAGTCGATAGAATCGTCCCGAAAACATCCACTTGAACAATCGAATAAGAATATTGGTAAGCTGGAATGGTCAGAATCTGTGGCTCGTCCGTAAGATTCAGTGTTGCCGATGTGTAGAGCGTATCGACATTGATCGCAACGACAGCCTTGTAAGACGGACTCATCGGATTTTCTGGTCCTATGAGGGTATTCTTGAGCCCATTGGGCGCAATCTGGCTGGCATAAGTCTGGAATCTCGGGAGGTAACGAATGGTATAGTTGTAGGCTGTAACGAAATCCGCTCTGCTGGCGAGGGCTAATTCTGGCGTTGCCAATGCGCAGATGGTCAACGCAAGAAGGCTGAGGGTTTTTTGCAGTTTCATGGTTTTGAGATAGGTGTGGTGGACGGTGATTTGGAATTGCCAGAGGCTGGCATCTGATCACTGAAATTAAACCAGCTCACGATGGGTTGATCTCCACTCAAGTCGAGCGCGACTCGGCGAATCCGGCAAAAAACTCGTTGAATAGGGCATTTCAAAACCCTATGTCGCGTTGACCTGCAAAGCATGAGGCATCAGCATGGCTGTGTGTTCGACGCTTTCCGCAAGAGATATTTCTATCAGCCCACATTCCTGCAGCTCAATTTTTTGGCATGGTGTGGCATTGCGGTCATTTTGTTTTGGGTCCGGTGGGTCATTTATAAAGATCTGACGCGAGCGCTCGTGATAACGCTTGGTGCGGATACGCTGGGTTTCTTACTCACCTGCGCTTTGCGGCATTTCTACCGCAAGACGGCGCTGCCCTTCCCTCGCGACATCAGGATCATACTGCAAGTC
Source organism: Terrimicrobiaceae bacterium (assembly GCA_044375335.1). Classification (GTDB taxonomy): domain Bacteria; phylum Verrucomicrobiota; class Verrucomicrobiia; order Chthoniobacterales; family Terrimicrobiaceae; genus UBA967. The sequence continues at coordinate 64,121 of JBILMW010000002.1, forward strand.
GCGTTGCTATCTCTCATTGGCGCGATGATTCAGGCCGAGAGCGTTCAGGCGTTTGTGGATTTCATGAATTGGCACGGCGTGAACAGGTCGCATGGCGAGCGCTTGCTTCTTTTTACCGCCGGGCATTTGATTCTCTATCTCGCTTGGTCATTCGGCTATTTTTGGCTCAAGGCGGAAAGGCACGCCCGCCAGAAAAGCCAACACGCCGC
>JBILMW010000134.1:0-7354 GCA_044375335.1 Terrimicrobiaceae bacterium
GCAAGATAACCAACAGGGCCGATAAGTCGAAGAGCGCGCATGGATTTAAAAGTTCAGAGGCAGGCTCTCCGTAATGTGGAGGCGCAGTGTGAGCGCCGTGACACCCAACGCCACCAGAAAAGCAATGAGGGTCAGACTTTTCCGCTCCTGAAAAATACTCGCAAAAGCGGCAATGAGGAGGAAATGCGATAAAGACTCCATGCGCGCACACTAACCACCCCTCAACTTGTTGCTCAAGAGAAAAAAACGGAACTCAAATCCACCCCCGAATACCCTCGCGACAACGCTCTTTCTGAGTGATCCAAGCAGCGGGCGGGCGCTCCCCGGGAAGAGTTGCCGTGCAAACCATTTTGAAAGTCTCATAGCAAGCCGACTCTAGCATGAAGGACTTGGATCGACGCGGCCTCAGATCCTCAGTGGACGGTGGATTTGAGGCGTTTCTCCAGTGCCGTATAGCGTCTCACGGCGCTCACATTGCGAACGGCGGTTTGCAGGGCTTTTTTTTGACCTACGAGCACGACGAGACGGCGACCGCGAGTGATTCCTGTGTAAACGAGGTTTCGTTGGAGCAGGAGGTATTGCTGCATCGCAAGCGGCATGACGACGACGGGAAACTCCGAACCCTGGCTTTTGTGGATCGTGATGGCGTAGGCCAGCGAGACCTCATCGAGTTCATTGAAGTCGTAAACGACCTCGCGCCCATCGAAGCTGATGAGGACTTCGCGCTCGAAGTCGTCGATCTTGAGAATTTCTCCGATGTCCCCATTGAACACCTCCTTGTCGTAGTTGTTCCGCGTTTGAATGACCTTGTCGCGAACTCGAAATTCCCAGCCGAATTTCTCCACCGAAGGATCGCCATTCCGCTTGGGGTTCAGGCGTTCCTGCAGTGTGCGGTTCATCTGGGCGGTGCCGAGTGAACCTCTATTCATCGGGCAGAGGACCTGGATGTCGCGGCGAGGGTCGAGCTTCCATTTTTTCGGAATGCGCTCAGCGACGAGTTCGAGAATCGTTGCAGGAACGGACTCTGGTTCTTCACGCTCGATGAAGAAAAAGTCGGAGTCTTTTTCCGACTCCGGCATGGCCCCGCTATTGATGCGATGGGCATTGACGATGATACGACTGCTTGAGGCCTGACGGAAAATTTCCGTAAGCCGCACAACTGGCACAGCGCCGCTACGGATGATGTCCCCCAGCACGGCACCGGGGCCGACGCTTGGCAGTTGATCCACATCGCCCACCAAAATCAGATGCGCGCGGGCCGGCAGGGCTTGGAGGAGCTTGGACATCAACTGCACATCCATCATCGATGTTTCGTCCGCCACCAAGAGATCGCAATCGAGCGGGTTCGAGGCATTCCTGGAAAAACCGGAGTTCTGGTATTCGAGAAGGCGGTGGATGGTTTTGGCCTCGAGACCTGTGCTCTCGGAGAGGCGCTTCGCAGCGCGGCCCGTTGGGGCGCAGAGGAAGCACTTGACCTGCTTCGCACGAAGCAGGGTGAGAATGGAATTCACCAAAGTCGTTTTGCCGACGCCCGGGCCGCCTGTGATCACCAAGACGCGCGAGCAAAGAGCCCGGCGCAGAGCCTCGGCTTGGCTGGGAGCCAGATCGATGGCTTTTTTCTCCTTCAACCAGGCGATCGCCTTGTCGGCATCGATCTCGGGATACTCCGCCTTGCCGCGCGCCAATCGGGCAAGACGCGATGCGACCTCGACTTCGGCACGCCGGATCGGCGGGAGAAAAATCAAATCCTCACCGGTTATGCCATCCTCCTCCAATTCGCACTCGGCAAGCATCTCTGACAAGGCGCGCTGTAAAATGAGCGAGTCCATCGCCAAGAGGTCTGCCGCATTTTTGAGAAGAACATCCTTTGGCAGCGCACAATGGCCGTTGCCCCCGGCCTCCGAGAGCGCATGAGAGAGGCCCGCGCGGGCTCGCAGAATCGAGTCTTCGGGAATGCCGAGCTTGCGGGCGATGTCATCGGCGGTCTTGAAGCCGATGCCGGGAATATCACGCGCAAGGAGATAGGGATTGGCGCGCACTTTCTCTACCGCCTCGTCGCCGTAGGTCTTGTAAATCCTCACAGCGCGACTGGTGCTCACGCCATTTGAGTGGAGGAAAACCATGATCTCGCGCACGATTTTTTGCTCGGCCCAAGCTGTGCGGATCGTGCGCCGTCTTTCAGCACCGATTCCCCTCACCTGCTCCAAACGCACGGATTCGCGGTCGATGATGTCGAACACACCCTCGCCGAATTTCTCGACCAGCTTCTTGGCATAAACGGGCCCGATGCCTTTGATGAGACCACTTGCGAGGTATTTTTCGATTCCCTCCCGCGAGGTGGGTGCGCTCGTTTGGAGAAGGTCCGCCTTGAGCTGCGTGCCATGGTCGCGATCCTGAATCCAAGAGCCCTCGGCGGTGAGCCATTCCCCCGCATTGATGCTCGACGCGCGGCCGACGACGGTTACCAGATCGCGGCGTCCATCGACCTTCACCCTCACGACGCAAAATCCCGTCTCTTCGTTGTGAAAGGTCACCCTCTCGATCAATCCCGTGACGCTACTCATAGGGGTCGCCGTTTTTTCAAAAGATACCCGCGCCAAAGATAAATCAGAATTCCCAGCGGCATGAGCGCGACCACGGGCCACCAAGTCAGCACCGGCGGAAGGGCACGCTCCACGGAAAGCTCGAACGGCAGGTCAACTGCCTTACCGCCATGTGAAATGGAGACTCCCAGCTCCCAAAGACCCGGCTCCGGAATGCCCAGCATGGCGGAGTAAAGGAGCTTGTTGCCGGAGTGTCCTTGAGTCGCAGCCACAGCTTGCCCCGGCGTGACGCAGCCGCCGCCACGCCACGCCAACTCGGGCGTGGGACGACTCAGCTTGTTGAGGCGAAAGTGGACCACGGCATCAAGCACTGGACTGGGCTTGTCGGCCTGCTCAAGAAAGAGGCTGAGATCGACCATGCCCGCGCGCAGCGGCGAGGGACTCCCAAACAGAACCACGCGATAGCCCCCAGCTGTTTTCTCGGCCAACACACGGCCGCCGTCGGCCTGTGAGATGCCGACGCTGCAGAGCCACAGTGCCACGCAGAGGAGGCCTTGGCGGAAGATGGTGGCAGACGATGAAATCACAGCGCCACTTTAAGATGCGGGCGCATCCGATAAAGCCCCGAAATGCACGCTCGTATTGAATATTGTGAAAAACGCCACCGGCGGCATATTGGCGGTCAGTCCATCCTCACATGCGAGTCGCCCGCTGGTTCATTTACGGTTTTCCTGTCTTCCTCTTGTTGCTCATCGCCGCTTCCTTCTGGAACTCCGCAAGCCTGACTTCGGACAAAAAGAACGAGATGTCCCTCGGCGTTCTGGGCGAGCCTTCAACCCTCAACCCGATCCAACAAGCCGACGGCGCCGCCTCCCAAGTAGCGGGGTCTATTTTCAATGGTCTGCTAAAATACAGCCCGGACCTCGAGATCATTGGCGACCTGGCAGAGTCGTGGTCACTCGACCAGACGACGACCTTCGTTTTCCGTGATTCGGAGGCTGCCTCTACAGCAAAAACTCAGCTCGAGTTGCTGCGCGCGCATTGGGCCGACTGGACGCTGGATGGCGTGAAGCAATCGGGCCGCGAGCTTCTTCTGCACTTCAGGGAGCCCGGGCTCGAGGCTTCGCAAAAAATCGCCTCTCTCTTGCCGGCAGACTCCTTGGCACCGCTCGTCAGCATGCGCGTGGAAGTGAAGGAAAACGCGGCTGATGTCCTTCAACGCCTTGGCAAAGCCCTGCCAGACGGCTCGCTGTCTCGAGTCTGGGTCGAAAGCGGCGCGGCTTTCGAAATCAGCACCGATCCAGCGCTCAAGGGTGAGATCGAAAAATGGCTCACAGCCAACGGAGGCGGCACGCTCCAAGCGGGAGAGGCCGTTTCGTTTTTCGCCGAACCGCAGGTCGTCTTCCGCCTCCGCAAAAATGTCCGCTGGCACGACGGGGTGCCCTTCACCTCGAAGGATGCCGCCTTCACCTACCGGGCGATCATGGACGACGCCACGGCCTCTCCACGCAAGCCGGACTTCGATTTGATACTCAAAGTCGAAACGCCCGACGAGCACACCTTCCGCGTCACCTACCGCAAGCCCTACTCGCCCGCGCTTGAGAGTTGGATGATTTCGGTTCTTCCGTCGCATTTACTGGACGGAAAGCCCCAGAGCTGGTGGACGCAGAATTTCAACCGCACGCCAATCGGAACCGGCGCGTTTCGCTTTGCGGAATGGAAGACGAACGAGTTCATCCGCCTGGAGCGGAATCCCGATTTCTTCGAGGCTCCCGGGCCTTGGATGGACGGCATTGTTTACCGATTCATGCCCGACCAGTTGACGCTGCGCCTGGCCTTTGAGACCCGTCAGGTCGATTTCTGGGGAGCCGAACCTTGGACGGTGAATGCCTTTGTGAACGACCCACGCTTCGATGTCTTCACAAGCCCGACGAGCAGCTACACCTATATCGGCTGGAATCTGAAACGCCCGCTCTTCCAAGACCCCCTCGTGCGCCGCGCCCTTGCCCATGCGGTCGATGTGCCATCGATGGTGCGCTTCATCCTCTACGGCCACGGCCTTCAGAGCACGGGACTCTTCACGCCGCAAATGTGGTTTTTCAATCCCTCGATCCAACCCTTCGCCTATGACCCCGAAAATGCCCACGCACTTCTCGCCGAGGCGGGATGGAAGCCTGGTCCAGATGGGATTCTTCAAAAAAACGGGGAGCGGTTTTCCTTCACCCTCATCACAAACAATGGAAACGAAGTCCGCCGCGACATCGCCACACTCACGCAGGATGGTCTCAAGCAACTTGGCATTGAGGTGAAGGTGGAACTCTACGAGTGGGCTGTGTTTTTAAAAAACCACATCAACAAGGGTGACTTCGACGCCATGGTGCTCGGATGGTCGCTCGGCAACGGCTACGACCAGTTCCAAATCTGGCATTCTTCACAGGCAAACCCCGAGCAGTTGAATGTGGTGGGATACAAAAGCGCGAAGGCCGACCGCCTTCTCGACGAGATTCGCCAAGAATATAACCGCGAGAAAATCATCCGCATGGCGGGCGATTTGCAGAAGACCATCTATGAGGACCAACCTTACCTCTTCCTCTATGTCCCCGAAGGCACAAGCGTGATGTGGAAGAACGCCTACCGCATCCGCAGACCGGATGGACGCGGCGGATGGATCGACTCGCCCGTGGAAATGACGAAGGCTGGCTGGGCCTATTGGTCCGAGTGGTTCTACCGCCCCGAGTTTGCAGACAGGCTACCGCCGGTGACGACGCCTTAAAAATCCGAGACCTTCAAAACCTTCGTGAAGAAATAAAGGTAAGCCAAAACGAGGAGGCCGAGGATCACGACCCCGGGGAAGACCAGATTGATCCAGCGCATTTCCTTGGACTCGACTTCCAGACTGCGGAGATCGCTTGTTTTTGCAGCGGAGGGGTTGGCCTGGGCTTCCTTTGCCTTGGTGAGAGCAAAACGCAAATGCTCGATCAGTTCGTCGTAGGACTGATACCTTTTAGCAGGCATTTTCGACATCATGCGATTGATGACATACGCGGTCTCGTTGCAGACATCGGGGGCGAAGGCCTGGAGGCTGATGGGGCGGCTTTTGAGCTGCTTCAAGGCCACGAGCGAGGCGTTGTCGGCCTCGTAGGGCGGACGGCCTGCCATGGCATGAAAGAGAGTGCCGCCGAGGCTGTAAATATCACTTCGGAAATCCTCCGGTAGTTCATCGAGTTTTTCCGGCGCGACATAATAAGGAGTCCCCCAAATCTCCGTTGGCGAAGTGGCGGTGTCGTTCGCCACCACAGCCAATCCGAAATCCACCAACTTTACCGTGCCACGGTCGGCAAAGAGGATGTTGGCGGGCTTGATGTCGCGATGGATGAGGCCCAGTTCCATTGCCGCCTTGAGGCCTTGCGCGATCTGAACTCCGACCTCGAGCGCCGTGATCTCGGGAACCATTCCGCGTTCTTGCATGAGGTCATCGAGAGATCCGCCCCCAACGAGTTCCATCGCGATGTAGAATTGCGAGCGGGTTTCACCGAAATCAAAAATTCGCACCACATTCGGGTGGTTGATTTGAGCGGTCGTGCGCGCCTCGTGGGCCAACTTTTCGGCTTCATCATGAAGGTTGTCGGATTGGATTTTCAGCACCTTCAAAGCGACATCGCGATCAAGAGCAAGGTCCAACGCACGGAACGCGGAGCCCATCCCCCCCTCGCCAAGGAGTGAGGTGATTTGAAACTGATTGAACCGCGAACAGGCCTTGAAGAAATGGCCACAGGCCGGACAGCTTGCATCCGAAAAAGCCCCCACACCGGTCATGTCCAGAGTGGTCTGGCAATGCGGGCAATCCTCGGTAATCAACGAGGAGGCTTCGGAAGGATGTTCTGTGCGATTCATATGAAAAGCGGGGGATGAATGTAAATATAGCGTCCCATCGAAATGGTGCGCAATGGGAAATTTGAACCAATGCTCGCGAAATCGGAGTTGCCGCCCATTGCAGGTAGGACTTAGGTTTCTCCACCTATGGGAAGACAATGGCTCCATGCCAAGCGAGAAGTCGCAAATCTGAAAAAAGGCCAGGTTGTTGGAAAACTGGTGAAGGAAATGATGGTTGCCGCAAAACTCGGCGGCCCTGATGTGGAGGGCAACGCGCGCCTCCATGCCGCTGTGGAAAAGGCCCGCAAGGCCTCGGTGACACGCGATGCCATCGAGCGCGCCATCAAAAAAGGCGCCGGCATCGGCGATGAAAAACTGACTCTCGAGAATCTCGTTTTTGAAGGTTACGCCCCGCACAAGGTGCCTGTGATCGTCGAGGCACTCACAGACAATGTGAACCGCACCGCGCCCGAGATGCGTGTCCTTTTCAAGAAAGGCCAACTCGGCACAGCCGGCAGCAACAAGTTCCTCTTCGACCATGTCGGCATCGTGGAAGCCCACAATGCTGACATGTCGATCGACCCGGAAGAGGCCGCCATCGAGGCTGGAGCAAATGATTTCGTCGTGCTCGAGGAAGGGGAGAATGACGACATCCCCGCAGGCACCAAGGGCGTGAAATTTTTGACCGAACGCACAGCCACGGGATCTGTCTCGAAATGGCTCTCCCAGCATGGCTGGACAGTGGTCACCAGCGAACTTGGCTACACCGCGAAGCAGTTTCCCCAACTCACCGATGAGCAACGCACCGAAGTGGGCGAGTTTTTGCAGGCTCTCGATGACAACGACGATGTTCACCGTGTCTGGGCGGCGCTGAAGTAGCCCGCCATGGAAGCCACTGCAACGCGCCTGGTCGAGCGCCTGAGAGCGGCCGGGCACGA
>JBILMW010000020.1:0-23067 GCA_044375335.1 Terrimicrobiaceae bacterium
CGTCACCATCTGGTGTTGCGCCATCACTAAACAGGCTGATTCCATTGAACTTCTCGTCCAACATCAAATTGAGCTGACCTTTAAGTTGGGTCAATTCTGTGTTGTAAAGGGCGAGGTCGTTGGAGGATTTAGTTACGTCTTGAGCAAGTGTTGCGAGCTCAGACATACGATTGAGAACCTTGTCCGCTGTCTTCAAAACGCCGTCCTGGGTTTGCAGGAAGCTGAGCGAGTTGTTGACATTGGCCAGAGTGGCATCTGTGCGGCGGATGGAAGCACTCATCTTCATCGACACGGCGAGTCCGCCGGCGTCGTCGAAGGACGAGTTGATGCGTGAACCGCTCGAGAGCCTGTTGAGGCTGCGTTGCAGGTTGACGTTTGTGTTGCTGAGGTTGTAAGCGGCTGATGTGGCTGCTGAATTGGTGTTGATTACGACTGACATATCCTTTGTCTTTCTGTGTTGCGAAGTCCGTTTCGCTGTCGGGCCGCTTTGGTTCAGTGTTCGACCTCACTGGGGGAGATTGTCTCCGTTGAGTTATTAATCGGCGGAGACTCGCTGGGGCTTTAGAAAATTTTTGAGAAATTTTTCAGCTCGGCTGAGGAATCCCTTGGGGACTTGTTCTGCGGGCGGACGATCCTTACGAAGGAAGAGGAATGGAAGGCGTCGAGAGGGAAAATCTCAGAGCTTGTGGCCCATTTTTTTCTTTTTGGTCTCGAGGTAGCGGGCGTTGTGGGGGTTTGCGACGGAGCGGATGGGGAGCTGCTCGACAATTTGGAGGTCGTAGGCTTCGAGGCCGACGACTTTGCGGGGGTTGTTCGTGAGAAGGCGGATTTTGTGGATGCCGAGGTCGGCTAGGATCTGGGCTCCGAGGCCGTAGTCGCGGAGATCCATGGGGAAACCAAGGCGCTCGTTGGCTTCGACGGTGTCGAGGCCCTGCTCCTGCAATTTGTAGGCACGGATTTTAGGTCCGAGGCCTATGCCACGGCCTTCCTGGCGCATGTAGAGGAGGACTCCGGCACCTTCTTTTTCGATGCGCTGCATGGCCTGATGGAGCTGGGATCCGCAGTCGCAGCGGCGGGATGCGAAGACATCGCCGGTGAGGCATTCGCTGTGGACCCGCACCAGGGCTGGCTTGGCGGCTGTGATCTCGCCTTTCACAAGCGCGATGTGGTGCATGCCGTCGACGAGTGAGCGGTAGAGGTGGAGGTTGAAATCCCCATAGTCTGTGGGCATGTGAATCGTCTCTTCGTGCTCCACGAGCTTCTCGCCTTTGCGGCGGTGGGCGATGAGGTCTTGGATGGAGCACATCTTGAGCCCGTGTTTCTTTTTGAAGCGGACGAGATCCGGCAGGCGGGCCATGGAGCCGTCCTCTTTCATGATTTCGCAAATGACTCCGGAGGCATCGAGGCCGGCGAGGCGGGCGAGATCGACGGCGGCCTCGGTGTGGCCCGCGCGGCGCAGAACACCGCCAGCCTTGGCTTGGAGGGGAAATACATGCCCTGGCTGAACAAGGTCGGAGGGTTGTGCTTTGGGGTTGGCGAGCAGACGGATCGTAGCGGCGCGGTCTTTCACACTGATGCCTGTGGTCACGCCCTTGGCGGCATCCACCGAGACGGTGAAATCGGTTTTAAAAAATTCGCGGTTCTGGGCGACCATTCGCTGAAGACCGAGGCTGGCAGCGCGCTCCTCGGTGACGGGCGCGCAGATGAGGCCACGGCCAAACTGCGCCATGAAATTGATAGCAGCGGGAGTAACCTTGGCGGCAGCCATGAGGAGATCGCCCTCGTTCTCGCGGTCGGCGTCATCGGTAACAATCACCATGCGTCCTCGACGGATGTCGGCAATGACTTCGGGAATCGGATCGAATGGTGTTTTCATGTGTGAAATCGATAGCACAAGGCTCTTGAGCGGGGAAGATCAGCGCACTTCAGAAAGGACAAGTTTCAGAATTTCCTGCTGGGTGATTGCCATTTTTTCAGCGTCGGGCGGAGTAAGGTCATCGAAGCCGGAGAGGTGCAGGAGGCCGTGGATGATATAAAGGGCGAGTTCCTCTGTCGTGCTGTGCCCGAATTCGGGAGCGCGTGCGGCGGCGATGTGAGCGCATACAAGAATCTCGCCGTAGGGAAAGGTGATGACATCCGTCGCGCCCGGTATGTTCAAAAAGTCGCGATGCACTTTAGCCATGGCACGGGAACCGAGGATGCTGATCTCGACGCCTCCCAGAGCGGCCAACTCGGCATTGTTTTTTTTTGCAAGAGTGAGGCAGTGGAAAATGGCTGCCTCTGTGAGGCGCTCCAGAAGCTCGCGGTCGTAGGAGACGGAGCTGGCGTTGTGGGATAGAGATGTTTTCAGCAGCGGCGACCTCACGCGGCGGATTTTTGTTCGCGTTTTTCCGGCGCGGAGCGTTCCTCGCGTTTCGGATAGGCAATGCGGGCGTGAAGCATGTTGACCAGCGAGAAGCGGAAGCAGTCGGCGATTTTCCAGATCTCGGCGATGGTCAGAGGAGCCTCGTCGAGTTGTCCCTCGTCGAGGCGCGCTTTGATGATATTGCGGATGAGATCGTCGATGCGTTGTGGCGTGGGGCGATCAAGACTGCGTGACGCGCTCTCGATCGAGTCGGCAAGGCTAACGATAGCGGCTTCCTTCGTCTGTGGGCGAGGGCCGGGGTAGCGGAAACTCTCCTCGCTCACCTCTGGAATATCCTCCTCGCGCATGTTCATGATTTTTCCGCCAAGGCGGGCATCCTCCTGCTGTTGGAGGGCGCGCTGATAGAAAAACGAAACCAAGGAGGTGCCATGATGCTGGCTGATGACATCGATGATCTCGGCGTTGAGTTTGTTTTTTAGCGCCAGATCTACGCCTTCCTTCACATGGGAAATGATAATGAGAGCGCTCATCGTCGGAGTGAGGTCATCGTGGGGATTCGAGCCGTGGGGGATATTTTCGGTGAAGTAATGGGGTTTTACGACCTTGCCGATGTCGTGGAAATACGAGGCGACTCGGCAGATTGTGGGATTGGCTCCGACGACTTCGGCGGCGGCCTCTGAGAGGTTCGCAACGGCCAGACTGTGGTGGTAAGTGCCCGGTGCCTCCAAGCTCAGGCGCTTGAGGAGCGGGTGGTTCAGATCACTCATCTCAAGCCATGAGATGTCGGTGGTGATTTTGAAAACATGCTCGAGCATTGGCAGGATGCCGCTAACGACGATGGCTGTAGCAATGCCCGTGGCAAAGGCCGCCAAGCTCTGCCAACCGATCATCGCCCAATCGGTCTGTGAGGGCACTTCCCAAATCACAGGACCGATTTGGCCGAAGGCTGCGGCGAGAATCCAGGTGGCGAGGCCGACATAAACGCCGGCGCGCACCAGACGGCTGCGGCGGCGGACTTGCAGAGTTACGAAAACACCAATGAAGCCAGTGATCAGCGAAATAACCAAAAACACCGGGTCGATGCGGCCGACAAGGAGCGAGCCCCAGAGGCTGGAAAAAACGGCGGCGTAGAGTCCGTGATTTCTGCCCAAGAGCACGGAAAGCACAAGAGGCGCGAAGGCGTAGGGAATGAGAAGTGGGGCGAGTTGAAGGTCGAGGGCTCCCGCAGCGGCCTGGCTGAGCAGGATTTTAATGACGGCCAACTGCGTGAGCAGCGTTCCCAGCACAAGGCAGAGGCGGGAATTTTGCCGAAATGTCTGGGGATGGTTGATCCAGAGTTGCGCGACAGCCGTGGCAAAAATGAGCAGGCACAGCAGGAACTTTTTGGCGGGTTCATCCTGCTGGCCAGTGAAAATGAGCGCCGCGAGGCCGAAGATGAAAGCAGCGAGCAGAACGGCACGGATCGGCCAGCCATTTTGAAGGGCAGAGAGAAAATCGCTTTCCTCGACCTGACGGCGTCGCTTGCTGGAGGAAAGCCCCTTCCAGACGAGTCGCCAGCGTTTGAAGATTCCGAACATTTTAGATTCTGCTTTCCCGTGAGCCCCGGTGGTTTTTGTAGGCCAAGATCACGGCCTGGACGAGCGGATGCCGCACGACATCCTTCTCGGTGAAAAAGTGCATTCCGATGCCATCGACATCCCTGAGGGCGGCGACGGCTTCTACAAGGCCGCTGAGCTTGTTTCGCGGCAGGTCAATCTGTGTGACATCCCCCGTCACCACGCAGCGGGAGCCGAGGCCGAGGCGGGTGAGGAACATGAGCATCTGCTCGGCGGTCGTGTTTTGAGCCTCGTCGAGGATGACAAAAGACCCGCTGAGGGTGCGTCCACGCATGTAGGCCAGCGGGGCGATTTCGATGATGTTTTTATCCATGAGCTTCTGCAGCTCATCCGGCTCCAGGAGATCGTGCAGCGCGTCGTAGAGCGGTCTCAGATAGGGAAGGATTTTTTCCTGCAAGTCGCCGGGAAGGAAACCCAGAGCCTCACCTGCTTCGACCGCTGGCCTTGTCAGAATGAGTCGTTTCACTTTTTCCTGCTTGAGGGCGGCTACGGCGGATGCCACGGCGAGGTAGGTTTTTCCCGTTCCTGCTGGGCCGACGCCGAAAGTGATGTCGTGGGACTGGATCGCCTGAACATAGGTTTTTTGTCCAGCGGTGCGAGGGACGACCGGGGGCTTGCGTGGGGAGCACTGGATACGGATATCGATGAGGCTGGCGAGGGATTCTGCAGAGCTTGGCCCCTTTGAAGCCTCCAAAGCGTGCTCGAATTCTTGGCGATGGATGGTGATGCCCCGCTTGACGGCGGCATGGAGTTGCTCGAGGGCATCACGCGCATGCTCAACCGCGGCCTTTTCGCCCTCCACGCGAATCCATCCATCGCGCGCGGTGATGCGGACTTCGAGGCGGCGTTCCAACTCGTGGAGCAGCTTGGGGTCGCCTCCGTAAACGGCCTGCGCGGTGCGGGCGTTTTCGAATTCCAGCGTGAGGGTTTCCATCGAGAACTACTTGTAGGCGTAAACCAACGCCCAGCCTGTGCGCTCTTCAGGAGATTTGTGAACGGTCACGATGGCGTAGTAGGTGCCGGTGCGCGGTGGCTCAACACGCACGGCGGAGAGGCGTCCCGCGCGGGTGGTCTCGACATTGATGAGGTTGCCTTTGGAGTCGTAGATATTTACTGAGAGCACGGCGCCCTTCACATCAGTGCCAAGGCAGAACCAATACTCATTGCCCTTGAAAAGCTGTGCCTGCACGGCTTGCTGATCCTTTACACCCAGGTCCCCTCCCCATGCGTCTTCGCGGACGCTGAAGCCTTTCTTCACATAGGGAGAAGCGGCTTCGTAGGCGAAGGACAAGGCGTCATCCACATAGGCCCACGCTGTGGAGGCCATCAAGAGAGTGAGCAGTAATGAGAGAGCTTTTTTCACGGTGGTCTCAGGCTCCCTTGGAGGCGATGGCTGCGACGGTGTCGCGCGTCATCTTGTGGATACGGGTGACATTCTCGGACGGAATGGCATCGCCCTCACCGTCTCCGATCAAAGGCGCGATAGCGGCGAGCAATTTGCGGATACGGTCTACGAGGTCGTCTTCAGCGAGGCGTTTATTCGAGAGATTATCGAGTTTTTTGGTGAAAAAACTCACCAATGCGGGCTGATGAAGAAGCTCGGCCGAGTCGGTGGTGTAGTTTTTGCGGATGATCGAAGTCAGAACCTCCGTGCCACGAATCCAACCGCCCACGCTCACGAGCTGGGCAAGGTCGTCGTCGCCGAGTTCCAGCATAGCGTCCTTTACATCGCTGAGTGCTCCGTCGAATTCCTTGCGGACGGCGAGCCAATCCTTCACCTCCGCCTTGTCGGTGATGCTTTTGCTGCGCTCGAGAACGGCTTTTTCGACATTGATGGCCTTAGAGAGAGTCAGCACGCGTCGGCCGATGTCTTTCACCTTCTCGGAATCCTCGGCTTCCACAGCTACGAAACCCTCAGCGATCACGGTGCCGAGCAGAAGGGCGACTTGGGCCCGATTGCCACTCTGCCGTCCCAGCGAGTCGCGCAATTCCGAGCGCCAGTTGGGATTTCCCAATTTGTCGAGGACGATAAAAACCTCGCTGGGCACGGGAACCACGACATCGTCGATGGACTGGGCGGGAAATGAAGAGAGGTCCACCGCCTCGGGCGGCTTCTGCGCGTGAAGCGTGGTCGTGGCTGCGGCGAGAAGACCGGCGGCCAGCACCGCGTTCAGAATGTTCGGCATTTTCAAAATTTCGGCTTTGTTGTGCGTGTGAGGTCGGTTTAGAACTCACGCCTACAAATTGGAATGAATCGCGATAGATTACAACATCTTCTTACGGCCGCCTCCTCGCGCAAGCTCCTCGTCGTGGGCGATGTGATGCTCGACGAATTCGTGTGGGGGCGCGTTTCCCGCATCTCGCCGGAGGCTCCAGTGCCGGTCGTGGAGGTGGAACGCGAAACCTCCTACCCCGGCGGTGCGGCCAATGTGGCCCGCAATCTGCGGCCCTTCTGCGCTGGCGTCCACTTGTGCGGACTCGTCGGAGAGGATGTCCATGCCGGCAGGCTCCGGGAGTTGCTTGCGGAAGAGTTGATTTCCACCGACGCCCTCGTGGCCGATGCGGCTCGCTCGACCATCGTCAAAACCCGCATCGTCGCCCGCCAGCAGCAGGTCGTGAGGGTTGACCGCGAGCGCCGCGCGAAGGTTTCCACCGAAGTGCTCGAACGCTCATGTGCCGTCATCGCCGACATCCTACCAACGATGGATGCCGTGATTTTCGAAGACTACGGAAAAGGCTTCCTCGGACAGGCATTGAAGGACCGCGTCACCGAAATGGCCCGCAGCGCCGGCAAATACCTCTCCGCCGACCCGAATCCCACCAATCCCCTCGACTGGCGCGGTGTTGATCTTCTCAAGCCCAACCGATCCGAGGCCTTCGCCATGGCAGGAATCCCGGATAACGGAGCCGGGCCGAATCCCCTCGCCGATGCTGCCCTGCTGGAAGTCGGTGGCATTCTTTTGAAAAAATGGGATCTCCCCGCTTTGCTGGTGACCTTGGGTGAACACGGTATGATTTTGTTCCAGCGGGGCGAGGCTCCGTATCACACGCCAACCCGCGCCCGCGAGGTTTTCGATGTCTCTGGTGCAGGAGATACTGCCATTGCCCTACACACGCTCGCTGTCTGTGCGGGGGCAACGCCCAGCGAGGCCGCTGAAATTTCCAACCACGCCAGCGGCGTCGTCGTCGCCAAACTCGGCACGGCCACCCTCACCGCTGAGGAACTCCTCCACGCCTTTTCCAAAAATGCCTAAGCGCCGCGCCATCTTCCTCGACCGCGATGGCACACTCATGGAGGAGGTGAACTACTGCAACGACCCTGCCACCGTGCAGGCCATCCCGAGAGCTGGGGAAACACTCGCCCTCCTGCGCAAGGAAGGCTGGCTGACTGTCATCGTCACCAATCAGAGCGGACTCTCGAAAGGCTACATCACTCCTAAGCAATACCACGCTGTGAATGCGGAACTCCTCCGCCAACTCGACGAAGGCATTGATGCCATTTACTTCTGCGCGGACCACCCGGACCAACCCACTGAACGCCGGAAACCCCAACCCGGCATGCTCCTCGAAGCCGCCATCGACCTCGAAATCGACCTCGCCAGGAGCTGGATGATCGGCGACAAACCCATCGATGTGGCGTGCGGCCGCAACGCCGGTTGCCGAACCATGCTCGTCCGAACCGGCTACGGTGCAGCGCAAACCGAAACCGATGCGGATTTTGTCATGAGCGATGTCTCGGAGGCCTTGGAACACATCCTCGCGCTGGGCGAGTAGGCCCCGATTCATTCCTCAGCAATCGGAATAGCCTCGTTCAACTCGAGCGTCTCAAGCCGCACCTCGGGGGTGTAAGCGGCCAGCACATCTTGATAGAACGGTTCGACCTGAGAGGAAGGATGTTCCCTTTGACTCTCGATTTCACCGTCGATGTTATTCCTTTTCAAGGCTTGGCTCGACAAGTTCGCAGACGGCGTGGAGGAGGAATTTGTGGGCTTCTTGGATGCGGGCAGTGACAGTGCCGGCGACATGGATTTCGATGTCGGCAGCACCTTTGGTGAAGCCTCCACCTTTTCCCAGAAGAACGATGCTTCGCATGCCGATTCGCTTGGCTTCTTCGATGGCGGAGAGCACATTGCGCGACTTGCCGCTCGTGGAGAGTCCAATGAAGACATCCCCTGCTTTGCCGAAGGCGCGGACTTGGCGGGCGAAGATGTCTTGGAAGGCGTAGTCGTTGCCGATGGCTGTGAGGAGCCCGCCGTCGGAGCTAAGGGCGATGGCGGGATACGGGCGGCGATCGCCTTGGAAGCGGCAGGTGAACTCGGTGGCGATGTGGCCGCTATCGGCTGCGCTGCCGCCGTTGCCACAAATGAGAAGTTTTCCACCGGATTTTAGGCAAGCGAGGACCAGATCGGCGGCCTCGGTGATTTTTGGTTCGAGCGAGCGAAGCGATTGGAAGGTCTCCAAGGCCCCGTCGAGCGACTGGGTGAAAAGGCTCATGAAGGAGAAAGCGCCTTCTCGGCGGACAGCTCGGAGCGCGTCTCTAGAAGCCCTCTCAGCGTCGCCCACCCTTCGGAATCCATGCCGCTGAACAGATGCAAATACACAAACACGGAATGCGCAGGGTATTTGGAAATGAGTAATTCGACGGCCTTGGTGACTTTGTCGGCGTCCGGCTCGGATGGCAGGTCATCAATGAGGCCTTTTCCATTGTGGGCGATCCCGAGCTGATCTAGGAAATCACAGACCATGCGCTCGTTGCAACCGAGCGTCCACACTTGGAGAATCTCGAGAGCGAGGTCGGCGTTCGCAGGGCGGGACAGGGAATCCTTGATCCACTGGTTGCGTTCGTCCTTGGGCTTGCGCTCGACAAAGACGGCGCGGAGCTTGCGGCGGGTGGCCAGCATTCCGGCGGCGCTCTTGTAGGCGTTGCGGTCGTTTTCAGCGAGCCAGTTCAAGACTTCACCGGCTTGGGAGCCGTTCAAACGGCCAAAAATTTCTGTCGCAGTCATGAGTTGTTTATTTTCGGAGTTCGGAGGCGGGCAAGTCAAGCCCTCCCCCCGGCGGCATCAAAGATAAACGGTCTCACCGGCCTCGCGACCGATGGCGCGCCGCACGCGGAAGACATGCGCCGGACGATGGTGCGGGTCGAGCGCGATGAAATTGCGGGCGCCCCGCCAGTGGAATTTTTCGCCTGTGAGGAGATCTTCCATCACATATTCCTCATCCGCGCCGATGCCGAATTGCTCGAGCGGCACATGAACGAAAGCGCTCTGCGGATTCCAGACATCGACCGTCACCACGACGAGGAGGAGGTTGTCGAGGGCGGCGGTGGATTTGCTAAAGCAGAGGATCTGGTCGTTCTCAGCCGTGTGGATGCGGAGGTTGTCGTATTCCCGCAAGGCGCGGTTGTCGCGGCGGATGTGATTGAGGCGGGTGATGTATTCCTTGATGTTCCCCGGCGCGTTCCAGTCGCGGCCCTTGAACTGGTATTTCTCGGAGTCGATATACTCCTCCTTGCCCGGAACCGGCGCGTTTTCGCACAACTCGAATCCGCTGTAGATGCCGTAAACAGGCACGGTCATCGACGCCAGAACGGCTCGGATCAAAAAGGCGGGCCGGCCGCCGTGTTGCAGATACTCCGGCAGAATATCAGGCGTATTGGCAAAGAAGTTGGCGCGGAAAAAGTCACGCATCGGCGGCGTGGTGAGCTCGGTGAGATACTCCGTGAGTTCGTGCTTGGTGTTTCTCCAAGTGAAATAAGTGTAGCTCTGTGTGAATCCGACCTTGGCCAGTTCCTGCATCATTTTCGGACGCGTGAATGCCTCGCTGAGGAAGACCGTGCCAGGGAATTTGGCCTTCACTTCGGCAATGACCCATTCCCAGAAGGCGACAGGTTTTGTGTGGGGATTATCGACGCGGAATATGCCCACGCCGTGCTCGCACCAGAAGAGGATGACATCGCGGAGTTCGTCCCAGAGTTCGCGCCAGTTCGCGTTGTGGAAATTGAGCGGATAGACATCCTCGTATTTCTTGGGCGGGTTTTCGGCATACTTGATCGAGCCGTCGGGGCGCTTGAAAAACCACTCTGGATGCGCGTGCACATAGGGATGGTCGGGCGAGCAGTTGATGGCAAAATCAAGAGCGATCTCCATGCCGCGCTTGCGAATTTCGGCAACGAGCCAGTCGAAGTCCTCCAGCGTTCCGAGCTCAGGCGCAACATCCTTGTGTCCACCGCCATTCACGCCTTGCTTGTTGTTTCCGATGGCATAAGGCACACCTGGCTCGCCGGCCTCGCACTTGAGCGAGTTGTTCCGCCCTTTGCGGTTGCTCGTTCCGATGGGATGGATGGGTGGAAAATAGATGACATCAAATCCCATCGCCTTCGCATCATCGATACGCGGAAGGCACTGGCGGAATGTCGAACCAGAGTCCGCCTTGCCCTCCGCCGAGCGGGGGAAAAACTCATACCAGGCGGCAAAGGCAGCGCGCTCCCGATCAACCCACACCGGATGAAATGGCTCTGCCACCGTAGCCAGCGAGCGGTCGGCATACACGCGCATAAGGGCGCACAGCGAGGGATCATGCGCGAGGTCGTGGGCCTGCTGAGCATCAGCCACCCGCATGGCGGCTCCGGTTTTTTTCAAAGCCTCGCCGTCAGGAGTCTTTCCAGCACGGGCGGCTGCCGCCTCGATGAATGCGGCTCCTTCGAGAATCTCGCTCTGGAGTTCGCGGAGTCCGGCGGCGAATTTTTTCTCCAACTCGTGCTGCCAGGAAAAAAACACATCCCCCCACGCCTCGATGGTGTATTCCCAAGCACCCTCGGCCGTGACGCAGAGGGTGGAGGTCCATCGATCGTTCGGCATCTGGCGCATCGGCGTTTCGTTCCAAGCCTTCGCACCTAAGCGGCGCCACTTGAGGAGCGCGGCCACCTCGTCGTGACCCTCCTTGAAAATATCCGCTTCCACCGTGATCTCGCCACCCACTGGGCGCTTGATGGCAAAACGGGCGTTGTCCAATGAGGGAGTGATGCGTCGAATGACGACTGTTTCAGGGCTTTTTGTCATGACAGGAGTTGAGTTTTTTGACCAACGGAGCGAGTCCATCCAAAGCGGAAGCCACTTCAAGGAGGGATCGCAGGGCGACCGGCGTGTGGGCGAGGAAATCGGGGCGGTTTTTTTTGAGGCCGAGAAATCCGTAGGCGCCGAGGGCCTGCATGAGACGCTGCAGGGCACACCACCGGAAGACCTCGTCGAAATCGGAATCGATGAGGGTGCCGTTTTGCTCCAGGCGTTTTTTGTAAAAAGCGAGCAACTCGCAGCGCTCATCAGAGGTGAGGGCGACATAGGGATCGTAGAGCAGGGAGGCAAGGTCGTATTGGGCGAGCCCGTAGCGCATGCCTTGAAAATCGATGAGCCATGCCGCGCCCTCGTGGATCATGACATTCTGCGACTGGAAATCGCGGTGCACGAGAACACGCGGACGGGCGGCAAGAGCCTCAGCAGCGGCGCGCAGGGCGGGAAGATTCGCCAACTCGGCGAGTTCGGACTCGGGTGTTTGGAAATAATTCCCCAGGCAGTTTTCAAAAAAATATCCCTGCTCCCAAAGGTAGAGGTCGGTATCAAAGACGCGCTCCAAGCGCAGATCCGCACCAGAGGCCAGTTCCGTCGCCTGCGAGTGCATGCGCAAGACGCCATCGAGGGTGGATTCGTAGAGAGCGCGGCGGGGTGTCCAGGGAGCGTTTCGGAAGCTCCACAGATCCTGTTCACCAAGATCCTGCATCCAAATCAAGCCCTCCTCCGGATCGTGATGGTGAATTTCAGGAACCGGCACTCCGGCGCCGTTCAGAAAGCGGGCTATGTCCACATAGTGGCGGTTTTCCTCTTTGTGGCCGGAGTATTTCACAAAGATCATCGACTCATCACCGAATCGAATGCGGTAGAATTTTCGCTCGGATCCGCCTTTTTCAAGCGGAGTCACCGCCGCGTTGCCGTTTCCCGTTTTTGGAAAGCGTTCGTTCGTTAGAGAAATGACATCGGCTTCGGCGATCATGGATGGCTGCAAACTCAACACCCCCACCCGCCTTGTGGGAAGCCCAAATCAAAAGGGCGCGGTGGTCGAGGATTGCGCCAGCATGAGGGCGTCGATCGCCTCGCGCGAGGCGGCGGCGACTTCGCGTCCCACGGGGTCGGCATCCGCAATGGTAGCAATGCGAGCGGATCGCCCGTCCAAAAGGTCAGCCCCGAAAACCTCGGAGATCAAATAGCACCCCTGGAGCAGGCTGATGAGCGTGGAATCGAAATGCGTTGGCAGTTCTTCGCTCTGGATCAGGCGGGCCAGGCGCGTTTTTACCTCGATCCGTTCTTCGTTGTGAACGGTGGGGTAACGCCGCAGGCCGATGACCCAGAGGATTTTTTTATCCTGGCGCTTCAGAATGCCGCGCTCAATGAGATGATCCAGCACCGCCTGTTCGATATCGCGCTTCTCATCGGACAAAGTCAGGAGCCAATAGGCAATGGAATGACATTTTTCGGCGGCGGCTATGCGCTGGAGCCAGGGATCGAGCAGCGGATTTCCCGTTGGTGCGGCGTTGAGGACTTCGACGCACTTTGTTCGCGTCGCAATGCGCCCGGCCATTTCCAAATCCGCCAAAACGGCTCCTGCCAAGCCATATCCGATGGCCTGTGGCATCAGCGGCAGGTGCGCACCGGTGGTGTCATCCAACGAAAGCAAAACAATCTCTTCAACGAGTGCGAGTGGCGGATTCATGCAAAAAACATATCCGGAAACTCCAGAAATCCAGCACCGGAAGGTGAAGACCCCATGCGGGTCTTAGGTGTATTTCACGACTTCCTCGATCGTCGTCAGTCCATCATAGATCGAGCGAAGTCCATCCTCGCGCAGCGTGGTCATGCCGAGTTCGATGGCTTTTTGACGAATGAGGATGCCGGGCGCGCGGTCGTTGATCATTTCCCGGATGGGGTCCGAGATTTTGAGGAGTTCATAGATGCCCTTGCGGCCTTTGTAGCCGGTCTGGTTGCAGGCCTCGCAGCCTTTTCCGTAGTAGAAATTTTTGTCGCCGATGTCGTGAATGCTGAGGCCGAGAGAGGCCAGAACCTGCTCGCTGGGCTCATAGGCGGTGCGGCATGCGGTGCAGATTTTTCGAATGAGGCGCTGGGCGAGAACGCACTCGAGCGAGGCGGAGATAAGAAACGGCTCGATGCCCATGTCCATGAGACGGGTCACCGCGCCAGTCGAGTCGTTCGTGTGGAGCGTGGTGAATACAAGGTGGCCGGTGAGCGAAGCCTGAATCGCGATCTGCGCGGTCTCGGCGTCACGAGTTTCACCCACGAGAATGCGGTCCGGGTCCTGACGAAGAAAGGCGCGAAGAACACGGGAAAAAGTGAGGCCCACGGCGTCGTTGATTGGCACCTGAATGATGCCATCGATCTCGTATTCGACCGGATCCTCTGCGGTGAGGAGCTTCGAATCGATGGTATTGATCTTGCGCAGGCAGGAATAAAGCGTCGTCGTTTTTCCTGAACCGGTGGGGCCGGTGACAATGAAGATGCCGTTTGGCTTTTCAATGACCTCCAAGATGTAGGCCATGATGTCCGGCGGCATGCCGAGCGTCTCGAGTTCCAGATTCACGCTGGAGCGATCGAGCACACGGAGCACGACACTTTCTCCGAAGGCCGTCGGCAAGGTGGAAACACGGAGATCGACTTGGCGGCCATTGATCATGCGCTGAATGCGTCCATCTTGCGGCAAGCGGCGCTCGGCGATGTTGAGATTCGACATCACTTTGACGCGCGAAATAACCGGCAACGCCAACTTGAATGGCGGCGGATCAAGTTCGTAAAGGGCGCCATCCACACGGTAGCGGATTTTAAACTCGGTCTCGAAAGGCTCGAAATGGATGTCACTCGCCCGCGCAGAAACCGCCTTGTCGAGGATGAGATCCACATATTTGACCACAGGAGCGGCGTTCGCCTCGGCAGTGACCGCCTGAAGATTGAATTGCTCCTCGGGCCCCTCCTCAACCGTGATGTCGCCACCGAGTTGCGCAAGGATGTCCTGAATATTCGAATCCTCGGATCCATAATGCTCACGGATGAACTTGCGGACTTGAGGAGGAAACGAAACGACCTGCACGATCTCGCGGCCAAGCGCGAAGCGGATGTCCTCGAGCGGATGAGAATTCAGAGGATCCGCGAGAGCTACAAAAATGGTGTTTCCAGATGCACCCACAGGCAAAACGCCATGTAAGCGCGCGAGACCAGATGGGATCAGGCTGAGAGTGGAGGCATCGGCTGTGAATTCGCTCAAGCTGTGCGCCTCGGCACCGATCGCCTCGGCAAGCACATGCTCAAATCCCGCCTCATCCACGAGCTGGGATTCCAAGAAAACCTCCTCGATAGGCTTGGAATCAGCCTGGGCCGCTTGGATAAAAGCTTCGGCCTGCTCAGGAGTGAGATACCCCCGCTCCACAAAAATGTCGGTGACTTGCTGGGAATCCATGTCGGTTAATCCAAATCCGCCATTGTTGAACTGATGACTTCGTCGGCGGTGGTGAGACCGGCGAGCACCTTGCGCACTCCATCTTCACGAAGAGTCCTCATGCCCAACTCCCGGGCGCGTTGGCGCAGGGCGATGGTGGATGCGTTGTTATTGACCATGTTTCTCACCTCGTCATCGACGAGGAACATTTCAAAAATACCCATTCGTCCCTTGAAGCCCTTGCCTCTGCAGGCGTCGCAACCGACAGGCTGCATGACGCGGGCCTGCGAGAGCATACCGGGCTCGATCTGCAGGGCGCTCATTTCATATTCCGTCAACTCGCCGGGCTGCTTGCAAGTCGGGCAGAGCCTGCGAACAAGGCGCTGGGCGACCACAGCGCGGACGGAACTTGAAACAAGAAACGGTTTCACTCCGATATCCACCAAACGCGCAATCGCGCTCGGGGCGTCGTTTGTGTGGAGGGTCGAGAGAACAAGATGGCCGGTCAGAGAGGCGTTCACCGCGATGCTGGCGGTCTCGTTGTCACGAATCTCACCGATCATGATGATGTTCGGCGCCTGGCGCAGGATCGAACGGAGCGCGGCCGGAAATGTCATGCCGATGCTGGCATTGACTGGCACCTGGTTGATGCCGTTCATCTGATATTCGACGGGATCTTCCACCGTGATCAGCTTGCGGTCGGGCTTGTTCATGTAGTTCAAGCAACCGTAAAGGGTGGTCGTTTTTCCCGAGCCGGTGGGGCCCGTTACAAGAATGATGCCGTCGGGCAGGTTGATGCACTGCTCGAACTTGGCCTGATCGTCCGACAGGAAACCCAAGTCCGGCAGACCCAGCATAAGAGATGTTTTGTCGAGAATACGCATCACGACGCTCTCCCCGTGCACGGTCGGAATGGTGGAAACACGAAGATCGACGGATTTTTCGCCAACACGCACTTGAATGCGACCGTCCTGCGGGAGGCGCTTCTCGGCGATGCTCATCGTGCGGGACATGATCTTGAGACGACTGACGATGGCACCGTGAAGACGCTTGGGGGGCGACTGCATTTCCTGGAGCACACCATCGATGCGAAAACGCAGGCGCAGTTTGGTCTCGAGCGGCTCGATATGGATATCACTCGCCCGGTTCGTGTAGGCTTCCAGAAGCAGCATCGAAACGAGCTTGATGACCGGCGCGTCGCCTTCACCCGCATCACCCTCGTCCTCGCCCCGTGCAACATCGCTTCCCTCGACATCGCCCATGGATTTGAGCAGGTCTGAAGTGGCATCGGCTGCGTCCCCGTGGAATTTGATGATCAGCTTGTGAATGGCATCCGGCGTGGCGCAGACGAATTCCAATTCGCGCCTCAACTTGTAGGTGAGGTCGTCCATCGTCTGCATGGCCATCGGATCGGCGAGGGCAATGATGAGAACCCCGTCGCGAAGAGCGACCGGCAAGGCATGGTAGCGGCGCGCGTCTTCTGCCGGCATATGTTCGACCACATTGCGTTCGACCTGCATGTGTTCGAGGTCCACAAACTCCATGCTGTTCTGGGCAGCCAGTGCGCGGCTCACATCTTCCTGTGTGACGAGTCCACCTTGGAGCAGAGTGTGGAGCAACCCGCCCCCGTCCATATTGGCACGGGCGGCTTCGATCTGCGACTTGGTCAGCAGACCCAGATCGCGGAGGACTTCAACTGTGTATTCGTCAGTCTGGGACACTTGGGCGAGGAAATGAGGAGGTCTATCTACGGGAGCAATACTGCCAAGTCAACAAATGGCCGCAGTTCTGGATCAGCGCGAAAAAAACATCCACACCAACACGAGACCAAGAATGATGCGGTAAACGCCGAAACCAATGAAGGTGTGCGTCTGGACATAGCGCAGAAGCCACTTCACCGCGATGAAGGAGACGATCGCCGAAACCGCAGTCCCCAAGAAAAGCAGGCCCCAATGTTCGGTAGCCCCGCCATTGAGGGCTTTGAGGATTTTGTAGGCTCCGGCGGCAAGCAGCGTCGGAATGCCGATGAGAAAGGAAAACTCGGTCGCCACGACACGGTTCAGCCCGCAGAGCATGGCAAAAATTATTGTGGCCCCGGAGCGCGAGGTGCCGGGGAAAACTGCGGCGAGAATCTGGGCAAATGCCACCATGAAAACAACCGGCCAAGTGATGCAGTCAGCCAACGCACGGCCGTGTAGTTTTTTTTCGACGACGATGAATAAAATGCCGCCGACAATCAGCGCCCCCGCGATGGGCAGGGTCGTCTCGGGCAGTTCGATTCCGAGTTTATCAAGAGTGAGTCCGCCGACGACCGTGATGAGAAATCCAACGAGGATTTTGAAATTAAAATCCAAGCTCTGCGGACTCCGCCAGTCGGCCATCATGCGCAGGCGGTCTTTGAAGAGGGGCAGGACGGCCAACACCGCGCCGCTCTGGATTACGACATTGAAAAGATCACTCTGCCGGTAATCCAGCCACTCCTGGAAGATCAGCAAATGCCCGGTTGATGAAACCGGTATGAACTCGGTGGCACCCTCGACTATGCCGAGGATGACAATGATCAGCCATTCAGGGAGCGCCAAGCGATTGGTCCCTTAGACAGCGCTCTCGCCGGTTTCCTCGGTGCGAATGCGAACGGCATTCTCGATCGGGAGGATGAAAATTTTGCCATCGCCGATTTTACCAGTCTTTGCCGCTGTGGTGATTGCCTGAACGGCCTTGGAGACCATGGCATCGCTCACAACGAGCTCGATTTTGACTTTGGGGAGAAAATCCACCGTGTATTCACTGCCACGATAAATCTCGGTGTGGCCTTTCTGACGGCCGAAACCTTTGACTTCGCTGACGGTCATGCCTTCGATGCCGACCTCGGCCAGTGCTTCCTTGACGTCCTCCATTTTGAAGGGCTTGATGATGGCTTCGATTTTTTTCATGTTGCTTGGAAAAAATCAGAAGCGATCTTGACTGGCAAGCATCAAGACCACGGAGAACCTTTGAGAAAATGAAACCCATACAGTGGCGGCGCACCAGACTTGGCCAGTATCTGCGCCACCTGCCGCGCGCAAAACACATTCGTGGCACATGGATCCATCGCGTTTTCGGAGACCGGCTCTTTGCAAATGAGCTTTGGCATCCCACAGGACAGAAATTTGCCACCGGCATGGCGATAGGCGCCTTCTTCGCACTCATGCCGCTGCCAGTGCAAATGATCGCAGCTGCTCTGGCTGCGTTTTTCCTAAGGGCAAACATCCCCGCCGCCATCGCGGGCACATGGATCAGCAATCCGTTCACCTTTCCTTTCTGCGTCTATTTCCAATACCGCTTGGGATGTTTCCTGACCGGTCGCGATCCGATGCATTTTAAGGACCCTGACCTCCTCGCATCTCTCTCAGGTGCTCCCATGCCGTTTCTGGTCGGCATCATTCCAGCAGGCCTGCTTCTGGCTGCTGTGACTTATCCCGTGACGCTGATTTTGTGGGAGTGGACTACACGAAGCATCCATGCCGCAAAAAGGCGCCGCCTCGCAATACTGGCCGCTAAGAGCAAGAGTTAGATTTCGGGAGTGCGATGGTGGAAGAATGAAAGCTCCGCGCAAAATCACTTTCCTTGGCGAACCTTCCCGGTTGGCCGAGATACGCGAAGGCGCGAGGGAGTTTTTAGCGGGAGCGGGATTCAACGATGAGCAGGAGGCGAGAATCGTCATGGCGCTCGACGAGGCCTGCACGAACATCATCCGTCATGCGCACAAGGGCTTCGTGAAACCCGTGCGACTCGAAATGAAATGGCTGAAGAACCGCCTACGCTTCGTTCTACGGGACTACGGCAGGCCGCTCGATCCACTAACAATTCCAACCCAAGACATCCAAATCACCACACCTGGCGGCCTCGGCGTTTTCATAATTCGCGAGGTTTTTGACCTCGTTGAATACACTCCCCAAGTCCGGGGAACCCGACTGACACTGGAAAAGCTGCTGCCTGCAGGTGGAACTCAGAGTTCCTTTTGAACGATGCGGAAGATCTCCGTATTATCCTGAAATCCTTTGAGCGCCTCGGAGCCTGGTCCGCTGCCAACAGCGACGGCATCCTCCGCGACTCCGATAGCCGCAGCGCGCTTGCTTGCGGCGGGCTCGGTGGAAACCGGACCCTCCGGGCTTGTGCGTGTGCCCGACTCGGGCCCGGTGGACCATGTGATGGATGGCGCGCCTTGGGCGTTGATGCCCAGAAGTCCAGCACCCTTATCGTTGCGGAAGGGATAGCCATTGAGACGCAGGCCTCCGACATTGCGTTTTCCAACGACGAGAATCAAAGCCTTCGGCCCGGCATAGCGCACCGCCTCGGCCACGGCTTCGTCGAGTGCGAGGATTTCACGAAGGGTTCGCTCGCCTTCGTTTTGCGCGGCGGATTTTCCAGCGAGGCCGGCATCGACGATCAACAGGTATCCGCGGGCATTGTATTGGAGGAGCCGAATGGCATTTCGCACCATAGTGGACAACGTCGGCTGTCCTGCCTCCGCCGCGAATTCATCGGCGAAATTCAGGTTCCCCATACTGAAAAGACCGAGCGTCTTCGGAGTTCTCCATGACGGCGTGCCCTCGAGTTCCAACTCTGAGCGCACGACATCGTAGCCTTTATCACGCATCTCTTGGATCAGATCTCTCGCGTCGCCGCGCCGCCCACCCTGTGCATCGGGCAAAAAATCCGCCGCGCCACCGCCCATGATCACATCCACTCCCTGCGCCTCGGCGAGTTGGCGAGCGATGACCGGATAGTCGAGAGGGTCGGAAGTTCCCGCATAGAATGCAGCCGCCGTGGCATCCGTGATCGAGGCATTCGAAACAATGCCAGTTGCGCGTCCACGCTGGCGCGCGATTTCGACAAGATTCGGCAAGGCGCCCTTGCCTTGATTGACCCCGAGCACGCCGTTGTTGCCTTTTTGACCAGTGGCAATCGAGCTCGCGGACGCAGCGGCATCTGGAACCGCGAAGTCATTCGCATGGGTCGTGACGAGCGCGATGTTGGGAAACTTCTCGATCTGCAAACGGTGATCAGCTCCGCCCTGATAGTTTCTGGCCGGCGTCAGAACGGACGGAGTGAGGTTGTCCGCAAGAAAAACAATGACTGCAAAAGGACGCTGGACGACCCAGTTGATGTAGAAGAGAGCGCCTAATGCGAGGAAGACGAGAAGGCATCCCAAAGCCAAAAGTCGGTTGCGCGTTTTTTTGTTCATGGAAAACATTTGCGTCCCGGCCGCTCTCCGGGCAATATCTAATTCCTGTTTGCCCTGTGGTGTAATGGTAACACAGTGCCCTTTGGAGGCATTATTCATGGTTCGAGTCCATGCGGGGCAGCCACTCTCAAGATGAATGCAGGCTTGAGATCGGCTGACTCTCCCCCTACAAGAAAGCGAAATGACCAATCTCCCTAAAGAATGGCGATTCCTGCGCTCAGGCTGGATTTATGCCTTTGTCCTGACTGGCCAATCGTCGGGAGCGACGGAGATGGTCTCGAAGGCCCTGCAGGGTGTGGCCGCTCGAAACGACCTTGTTTCCTCGAGCCGAAGGAAGCGTTTATTTTTTGCGACACTCTTTCGCGAGGGGCATAAATTTCCGCGACACGCCGAGCCGGCTGAGGAGAAATACTCCACCCTTGCCAGCCTGCATAAAATTCAGGAACCGGGCCGCAGTGCGCTCGCTCTTCTGCATCTTAGGCTTTTTGATCCCGACCAGATCGCCGTCATCATCGGCAAAACGGAGAAGGAACTTCCCGCCATCCTCACGGCCGCGCGCGAGGAATTTTCCAAACTGGGGGCACCACTCCCATGAGACCCTCCACAGCTCGACGCATTCTGACCTGCCATGTCGATGATCCGAACGGCGATGTCCCGACCGTCATGCAAAGCGCATTGAAGGCGCTCGGAAAATCTCCAGAGCTACAAGCAGACTATGAAAAGCAATCGCGCATTGATGCGAGCCTGCGCACAGCCTTCAAGGACGCCGAGGTTCCGGACGAGGCCCTGAGCGGATTTGCCTCGCAGGTGTCAGCGATTCCAACACGGCACTTCAACCCGCGCGACCCGGCGATTATTTCTGTCATCATAGGGTTTGTTCTCTTGGTCTTCGTGCTCACATGGGACTTCTTAGGACGCCCTGCCTCCTTTCCGCCCGATGGCTTGGAAGTGGCCGAAGCCATTCTGGAGGCAGAGAATTCGGCTTTTCAACTGGTCTCCGTTCCGGCTGAGGAGCTCGAAGATTGGTTTGTCTTGAAAGGATTCGACGGCTTCCGCACACCGGATTTCCTGCTGGGTGGGAAAGTCGATTCCGCCGGCATTTTGGAATTTGAAAAACAACCCCTCGCAGTCGTCGGTCTGCCTGCTCTGAAAGCTCAACTCGCTGTCTTCAGCGCCGCTCCATGGAACATCGTTATTCCCGACGGCGAGTGGCGCACAGCCCAGATTGATCCCGAATACGCCGTCGCATTGAGCCGGGAAAAAGACATGTGCTTCTTGATCCTCGTTCAGGGCACCGAAGCATCCGTTCGCGCCATCATCAAAGGCGACGCCCGCTGAGTTTCGCTGCTACTTCAGCGAATCCAACGCGGCCTGCACCTCCGCCGCATGCTCGCCGGTTTTTGCTGACGGAGACAGCCAGACAACCCGACCGTCCTTGATCAGGAACGATTGCCTTTTGCTCACAGGCAAGCCCATCACGCCGCCCACACCAAAGGCCTCGGCGACCTTGCCGTCCGCATCCGCCACAAGAG
The DNA here is from genome assembly GCA_044375335.1 of Terrimicrobiaceae bacterium. GTDB lineage: Bacteria > Verrucomicrobiota > Verrucomicrobiia > Chthoniobacterales > Terrimicrobiaceae > UBA967. Next base: position 21,235 of record JBILMW010000020.1, read on the forward strand.
AGAATGGGAGATTGTATTTCTGCTGAAATTTTTTCTGCGAAGCCGGCGTGTCGCGACTCACTCCCACGATTTGCAAATTCTCAGCCTTCAGCGATTCGAAGGAATCCCGCAGCGAGCAAGCTTGCGCCGTGCATCCAGGTGTGTCCGCTTTCGGATAGAAATAAACCAGCGTGATGCCCTTAGCATAGACATGCGCAAACGCGAAGGCCTTGCCGTCCTGATCCACCGCCGCTGGAACCGGCGCGGGCGCTCCGACTTCCAAGGCTTTTATTTTGCTGCCAAATCCAAAAAGACTCATAGTGATAATTGCGACGAGGGTTGTCTTGCCGTGCATGGCAATCACTTTATTGGCGCAAAGGCACATGGCAAACGATCATTCTCCGGTGAAATGCAATTCCAGACTCCCCATCGTTGTAGGCGCCTTGGCAGCCATCGCGGCGGCCTCCCCTTGTTTTTTTTCCCGAGCTGAAAGCCTGCGAGCCGCCATGGCGGGTTGCGCCGGGGACGCAGGATGGACGGATCGCCTCGCCGCCGCAGGCTTTGCGGGCGGGGGACTGCTGGGAGCGGATGCAGCCCGGGCGCTCTGCGTGGCTGTGCCAGTTTTTGCGGGCTTTTTGGCCGTTGCCTGGATTTCTCAGAAACTCCCTGCTGACTTTCAAAAGCGCGCCCGCTGGGGACTGCTCATCGCTGCAATGGTCGTCACGGGACTCGGCACCTTCGAGGTCTTCCAAGCCTCGCGGAGTGACATTCGGGACATCCGGCTCCTGGCTGCCGTTGATTTATTCGAGCAAGCCGGCGAGGGGCGCGTTTTTCTCAATCCCCCCGCCCTCTCGGCGGCGCGCCTTTTATCGCCGGATCTCGCCTCGCGCGCGCCGGATGTCCGTTCGATCCAGCCCCTCAGCTCCTCACCGGTGCGCTGGCGCGAGGAGGATCGCAGCGCCCCCTTTCAAGCCATCCTTCTCGCCGTTCCCTTGGAAGACTCCCGCCCACTCATTGAAATGCTGAACTCAACTCCGGAGTGGCATCTCACGAAAATTGACAATCAGGGCCTACTCTATCGCCGAGGCACAACCGAACAGCACCCACAAAGCATCGAGACAGTTTTTGCCAACAAACGGGACTCAGCTCTTCATGATGCCCAGACCGCCATGGTCATGCACTTTCTGGGAAAAAATAAAGACGCCCGCGAGTGGATGGCCCAAGCCCGCCAGACCGCGCCGCGCGATCCCCTCGTGCTTACGCAATCGGCCGCACTAGCTGCGGCACTCAAGCAGTGGCCCACGACAAAAAAAGAGGCTGAACTGGCGCTGAAAGAAGACCCCTCCTCCACACAGGCCCGCTACCTCCTCGCCCTTGCCCTCCTCGAGACCGGCAACATCTCCGGTGCCGCTGGGGAATCGGCCACTTTCTCCGCCAAGGCTTCAAACACCCCGTCCGTCCTATGGCTGCAGGCCCGGATATCGCGAGAGGCAAACGACCCCACCACCGAAATCGCCGCCCTCGAAAAACTCCTCGCCCTCGCACAAAAGCAAAAAGAGGAGCCAACGATCATCCACATCCACCTCGCCCAAGCCTGGGCAAAACGCGGATTTGCCACCCAAGCACTCGAAAACTACAACGCCGCTCTGAAAGGCAACCTCACTCTCAAGCAACGCACGGAGCTGGAAAACGCGAGGGAGACGATCTTGAGCCGTGCGCCACGGCCTTGATTTTGCAGCACTGGGACTGGATTGGGGTGCAGGACAAAAAAGTCACGAATTCTCGCAGAGCGTGTATTTTTTTGGCTTGTGTATTGTCTAGTTACTAGACAAAATTATTAACCATGAACCCAAG
>JBILMW010000135.1:0-7126 GCA_044375335.1 Terrimicrobiaceae bacterium
AATTGAGACAATGATGAGAATTTTTCCCATGAATCGGAGGAATCTTGAAGGCAGAGGTTGTAGTCGGCGTGCGGGGCAGGAGCAAGAGGGAATTTCAAAAACTCGTCAGACCTTTTTTCGCGGTGAAGTGGTGGTGTCAGGCGGGTTTGAAATCCACCTGCTGCTTGAACATATCCACGCGATCGACGGCGACCTCCAGGAAGTCGCCGACTTGAAAGACTTTCTTGGTTTTCCGTCCGCAGAGGCGTCCGCGCGAGGGTTCGTGGATGTAGAAGTCGCCTTCGAGTGAAGAAACATGGACGAGGCCGGTGAGCAGAAACTCGGGCAACTCAACGAAGAAGCCGAAATTCCGGACATCCATGATCATGGCGCGGAATTTCTGGCGTTTGCCTTCAGTGGTTTGGAGTTGGAAGAATTCGAGTTTTTTGAGGCGCACGGATTCCTTCTCGGCATCGGCGGCTGAGCGTTCGGTGGTGGAGATATGTTCGGCCATGGCGCCGAGGGCGGAGGAATCCGGGCCGCTCTTGGTGAGTCCGAGTTGGCGCTCGAGGGCGCGGTGCACGATGAGGTCGCTGTAGCGCCGGATCGGGCTGGTGAAGTGGGTGTAGTCCGGCTTCGAGAGTCCGTAGTGGCCGAGTGGTTCGGGAAAATAGCGGGCGCGCTTGAGGCTTTTCAGCAGGGCGATCTTCACGGCCGAGGCAAAGGGTTTGCCATGCAGGGAGGCGAGGAGTTTTTGAAGCTCGGGCCGGTGCGTGAGGTCGCCGGCGCGAATGCCTTGCGAGGCGGCGAATTCCCGGAACTCGGCGAGTTTGTCGGGGTCAGGCTTCTCGTGGATGCGGTAAACGGCGGGTTGCTTGCGGTGTTTGAGCTCGCGGGCGACGAGTTCGTTGGCGAGGAGCATGAGTTCCTCGATGAGTTGGTGGGAAATGTCGTTCTCCACCCGCTCGAGCCGCACGGGGCGTCCGGTTTCGTCCAGCCAGACTTTGATCTCAGGAAACTCCAGATCGAGGGATCCTGCGGCGAAGCGTTTTTTGCGGAGCAGGGATGAGAGTTCCCATGCGGTGTGGACGCGCTCGGAGAGGAGGTCGCCTTTTTTAGGCGGCTTCTCGAGAATGGCGAACGCCTGTTTGTAAGTGAGCCGCGCGGCGCTGCGGATGACTGTCTTGGCGAAGCGGACGGATTGGATTTTTCCGCTCTGGAGAATCTCTGCAAAAACGGAGAACGCCATACGGTCGACCTGTGGCTTCAGGCTGCAGATGCCATTGCTGAGTGCCTCGGGGAGCATCGGGATGACTCTGTCGGCCAGATAAACGCTGTTTCCCCTCGTGTGCGCCTCGCGGTCCAGAGCGGACTTGGGTTTCACATAGTGAGACACATCGGCGATATGGATGCCGACACGCCAGCCATCCGGAATGCGTTCGACATTGATAGCGTCGTCGAAGTCCTTCGCGTCATCCGGGTCGATGGTGAAAATAAAGCGGTCGCGCAAATCCTCGCGCTTGGCGGCATCGGCGGGATCGACTTCCGGGGACACGCGCTCCGCCTCGCGCAGGACATCATGGGGAAATTCCAGTGGCAGCCTGTGCTTGCGAATGATCGAGAGCATATCGACGCCCGGAGCACCGGTCGGGCCGAGGATTTCGATGAGGTGTCCCTCGGGGTTCACATGGCGGGATGGCCAGGAGTCGAGCTTCGCCACCACCTTGTCGCCGACCTTCGCCAGAAGCGGCGGTGCGGGCGGTTTGACATAGAGATTTTGGACGAATCGCGGATCGTCCGCGACGACATAGAAAAAGTTTTTCGAGCGCTGGAGCGTGCCGACGATGGTTTCGTTGGCGCGGGTTAGGACGCGGATGACCTTGCCTTCGCGGCGTTTCTCGGGTTTGGAAAAAAAGCCCGTTTCTTCGGGTTGACTTGATATGCGTGCCACGACGCGGTCACCGTGCATGGCGGTGAAACAATTCTCGGCGCGGATGTAGAGGTCTGGCTCGCCCTGCTTTTCATTGAGCACATGTGCTCCGCCATTGGCGTGCATTTGGAGGACTCCTGTAAAGAGATCGGCTTCCTTGGGGATAATGAAGCGGTCGCGGCGTATGCGGGCGATGTCGCCGGCCATCTCCATTTCCTTCAAAAGGTGGAGGAGTTTGCCTTTCCAAGCCGGCGGGAGGTCCAGCGCCGAAGCGATTCCAGCGGCGTCCAATGGGCGTTGGGAGATCTGACGAAGGATCGAGGCGCGGAGTTTTTGCGAGGGCTCGCCGGTGTTTTTTTGAAATGTGCCGCTGCGTTTTGGTGGCTTCGTGGCAGGCGGCTTTGCGGCGGCTTGGGGCGGAGATTTGCGGGGCTTGGATTTTTTGCCCTTCGAGCGGCTTTCCAACGGTTTATTGTTCCCGCTGTTTTTGGGATTCGGCATTCACCATCCATCGCCCCACCGCATGGCGCTGGCAAGCCTCGCCTTTTTCCAATCGACTCGGGCGGCCTGCATAGAGAAAATGAATGCCTATGAAAAATGTCCGCATCGTCGAACAACTCGTCATCTTTATCGCCAACCGCCCGGGAACGCTCGCCGAGCTGTGCGATGCCCTCGGAGAAGCGAATATCAATATCTATGGCCTCACCGTTATCGACACGGTGGACCACGCCGCTGTTCGCATGGTGGTGAGCGATACACAGAAGGCGATCGCGTTGCTTGAATCCCACGGCACCTTGGTTCTGGATAGTGAAGTGCTCATGATTGAAAATGACAACCGCCCGGGCAGCTTGTCGCGTGTGGCGCGTCTTCTCTCAAAATCCAAGGTCAATATCGAATACGCCTACCTCGCATCCATGCCCAGTGCCAAAAAGGGCCTGCTCATCCTGCGTGTCAGCGATGTGAAGAAGGCTTTCAAACTTCTTTCCGCAGCTGACTCGGAGGATTGATCACAGTCCTGTCGGGTGGTCGATGAATTGCCAGGGCAAGGCGAATTTCCCGGCCACCAGTTCCGCAGCCGCCTTCACCCCGAAGGTCTCTGTGGCGTAGTGGCCCGCGTAGAAAAGGTTCACTCCCAGCTCCTCCGCTGCCGTGTAGGACCAATGCGGCCCCTCGCCGGTGATGAATGTGTCCACCCCGGCTTCGGCCGCTTTCGCCACATCGCCGCCAGCTCCTCCAGTCACGATTCCGATGCGCCGCGCCAGCACAGGTCCGCCAGGAGCGAGATGAACGGGACCGCCGACCGCGCGCTCCAAGTGGTCCCGCAGGACCTCCCGGCTCACTTCGGCTTCAAATTTCAATCCCACATTCTGGCCTGCCGTCGGAAAAAACGGCACGCCATTTTCGAATCCGAGCGCCGCCGCAAGGAGTGCGTTGTTGCCGATTTCGGGATGGATATCCAACGGCAGGTGGGCGCTGTAAACCGCCATGTCAGCCTCCATGAGCAAGCGCATCTTCCGATAGGTCGCGCCGGTGACCCTCTGCGTCCCGCTCCAGAAAAGGCCATGGTGCACGATTAAAAAATCCACCCCCGCCTGCGCCGCCTCCCGGATCACCGCCTCGGTGGCATCCACCGCTGCGCCGATGCGGGTGAGGCCGCCCGAATTTTCGACCTGCAGTCCATTCATCGCTTGGGGAAAATCCCCCACCTCTCGTGTGCGCAGGAGGTCATCAAGGTAACTAACGGCTTCGGTAAGGTGCATGGCGGAACAAATACACCCTATTCCACACTGAGCGGAATTTTTTTTGGGAAGGTCTCTCTCTTTTAACAATTATTTCGATAACAGTCGGGGGAGTGCGGCCACGATCTCACGGATTCCCGACTTAGATATTGGAAGACCCTTCGAAAGCTTGTAGGGGTTGGGTTGTCAAACACTTCATTGCCCATGGACGCATCCACCCCTGACATTCACAGCCTCACTCATGTCGACCAGTTTCTTGCGGTTGGCAAGGAGTCCGATGCCTCGGACATCCACCTCAGCGTGAATTCCCAGCCGATCTGGCGGCGTTTCGGCATTCTGGAACCGATCTGGCGGAAGGCCGAGGTTCTTTCGCCAGAGGACACGGAGCGGCTCGTGGCGAGTTTTCTCTCGCCATCTCAGCAGGAGCAACTCGCCAAGCGCGGGGATGTGGATTTCGCCTACGCTGCAGGCATCGGACGCTTCCGTGCGAGCGTCGTGCGCCAGAGAACCGGCTGCGATTTGGTTTTTCGCATCATCAGCGACCGCGTGCGTTCGATGGATGAACTTGGTTTGCCCGAGCAATTGAAAATGCTTACCGAATTCCACAATGGGCTCGTTCTTGTGACAGGCTCGGTCGGCAGCGGCAAAAGCACGACCCTCGCCGCGCTCGTGGACCAGATCAACCGCTCGCGCCACGACCATATCATCACTCTTGAGGACCCCATCGAATACCTCATCCCCTCGGGCAAGTGCCATGTCACCCAGCGTGAGGTCCATACGCACACAAAATCCTTTGCCAATGCGCTGAGAGGCGCTCTCCGTGAAGATCCGGATGTCATCATGGTCGGTGAAATGCGCGACCTGGAGACGATTTCCCTCGCCATCACGGCTTCGGAGACCGGCCACTTGGTGCTCGGCACCCTGCACACCAGCAATGCCGCAAGGACTCTTGACCGGTTGCTGGATGTCTTCCCCACCGACCAGCGCGACCAGATTCGCATCATGGTCAGCGAGTCATTGCGCGGCATCATCTCACAGCAACTCGTGCCCCGAGCGGACGGCAACGGTCGCGCGCTGGCGATCGAGATTTTGATGAACACCCCCGCCATCGGAAATGTGATCCGCGAAGGCAAGACCTTCATGCTGCCAGGTATCATTCAAACCGGAAAAAAACTGGGCATGAAACTCATGGACGACTCGATCGCCGAGCTTTTCCAAGCCGGTATCATTTCCGCCGAGGAGGCCGTCTACCGCGCCGAACAAGAAGCCGACATGAAACGCCTCGTCGGACTAAAATAACTAAGCGCAGAGGACACCGCTTAAAACTTAATCCTTAAAACTTAAAACTTCCACGCCCATGCCTTACATCGACCAGTTTTTCCAAGTTCTCATCGACAGCGGCGCATCGGATCTCCACCTCGCCGAGGGTCAATCACCCAAAGTCCGCCGCCACGGCGAGATCGTTCCGATCCGCGAGGAGGCCCTCACCACCGAGGAAATGAGCTATATGCTCAGCGAAATCTGCTCGCCCGAGCGCTGGCAGCGCTTCGAGGAACACGGTGACCTCGATTTCGCCTACGAGATGAACGAGGAGAACCGTTTTCGCTGCAATTATCTCAAGCAGGCCCACGGTTACGGAGCCGTCTTCCGCATCATTCCTACAAAAATCAAAACCCTCGAAGACCTCCGCGTGCCGGAGATCATCAAATCCTTCGGCCACATGCGCGGCGGCATCGTGCTGGTGACAGGTCCAACCGGATCTGGAAAGAGCACCACTCTCGCGGCACTCATCGACTACATCAACGCCAACTTCTCCCGCCACATTGTGACGATCGAGGAGCCGATCGAGTTCGTTCACCGCAACAAGAAAAGCATCATCACGCAGCGCGAAGTTCCCGAACACGCGGAATCCTTCCCAGCTGGCTTGAAAGCAGCTCTCCGTGAGGATGCGGACATCGTGCTCGTCGGTGAAATGCGCGACTTGGAAACGATATCCCTCGCACTCACCGCTGCCGAAACCGGTCTCCTTGTCTTCGGAACACTCCACACCAACAACGCCCGCAAAACGGTGGACCGCATGATCGATGTGTTTCCAAGCGACCAGCAGGCGCAGGTGCGCACCATGCTCGCAGCTTCACTGCGAGGCGTCATCGCCCAGCTCCTCATGAAAAAACAGGACGGCTCCGGTCGCGTCGCCGTGAACGAAATCCTCGTGGTCAACAATGCCGTCTCCGCCATCGTCCGCGAAGGCGCAACCCAGAAATTGCAAGATGTCATCGTCGCCGGCAAAAGCCAAGGTATGCAATTCATGGACGACGCTATCTGGGAACAACTGCTCGGCGGTGTCGTCTCGCCCCACGAGGCCTACATGAAAGCCATCGACAAAGCCCGCTTCCAACCCTTCCTGCCCCCCGAAGAAGCCGGCCTCGCCAACGCCGCCGGCGGCGGAGCGTAGGGGCAAAGCCGCTGCCTTGCGCCCCGCAAAGCGGGCGCTTGTTGGATCGGTCGGATTAGTCGGATCAGACTGATCTCAACATGCCGCGAGCATGCTTTTCGCTGCAGCCAGAGCCTCTGGAATTGTCGAGGTATCTTTGCCGCCTCCACGGGCGGCGTCGGGTTTGCCGCCGCCTTTTCCTCCGACGATCGGGGCGATGGTTTGGATGATTTTGCCGGCTTGGATTTTTGAGGTGAATGCCGGGCTGACGCTGGCGGCGAGGGAGACGGCGTTGTTGGCGGAGCCTGCGAGCACGGTGACGCCTTCGAAGGTGGATTTGAGGGCGTCGAGCACGGCTTGGAGGTGGTCGCCATCCACCGCGCCGAGGTTGGCGGAGAGGAAGGGGATTCCTGCAAGGGATTCGGCTTTTGTGGCGAGGTCCTTGGCCTGTGCGGCGGCTTCTTTGGAGCGCGCGGCTTTGAGGGCTTTTTCGAGTTCCTTTTGATTGGCGAGGAGGGCTTCGATTTTCTTTTCGATCTCGGCGGCGGGAGCGTTCAGGAGACTGGCGATTTCATGCAGGCGCTGGGCGTCGCTTTTCGTGAGCGCGGCGGCTTCAAGACCTGCGACGGCTTCGATGCGGCGGACTCCGGCGGCGATGGCGGATTCGGCCAGGATGCGGAAGAGGCCAATCTCACCGGTGGCGCGGGTGTGGGTGCCGGCGCAGAGTTCCATCGAGTAGCCGTCGAGCTTTCCTGTTCCTCCGACTTGCACGACGCGCACGGTGTCGCCGTATTTGTCGCCGAAGAATTGCATGATGTCGGCACGGCCGCGCACTTCGGCGTAGGGAACCTCGGTCCAGGATACGCTGGCATTTTCGAGGATGCGTTCATTCACCAGTTTCTCGATGTCGCGCACTTGCTGCGGGGTCAGGGCGGCGCTGTTGAAGTCGAAGGTGAGTTTTTCGGGTGAAACCGCAGAGCCCTTTTGCGTGGCCTCGGGTGAGACGACTTCGTGGAGCGCCCAGTGGAGGAGGTGGGTCACGGT
>JBILMW010000021.1:0-22607 GCA_044375335.1 Terrimicrobiaceae bacterium
CGAACTCTGGATATTCGTTGAGAGGACTAAAAACCCCGCATTGGTTCCAATCGATTCCGCGATGGCTTGACTGATCATATTGGCACCCGCTTCCGCTGCGAGGTCGGCTTGGAGTTTGGATTTTATGCTTTTGGCGATGCGGCGCTCCAAGTTCATGCTGGTTAGGAATGACACGATAATTGTGCTCAGAACCACAACCACGAAGAGCGTGGTAACAAGCGCGGAAGCCTTTTTTTGGAAGCGGTTTGTCATTGGCAATTTAGAAAAATTAACAGAATTTACAAAATTTCTCGGATTTAGGCATTTTTGTTCAATTTTGTTAATTATGTCTTAAAAATTCATGGTGTGTTGAGCTTGATCCTTGTGGTGAAAGTTTTTGTATTCTTTAAGTAGTCGGGGGAGTTTGTGTCTGCGCCGAAATTCTTCCATTCGGCATCCGCATTTCGTGGTTCGAAGCGCATGGTTCTTTCGTTGTTGACCGAGGTGATTTTGATTTCCACGAGGTGGGGCATGTTGGTCGCGGGGGGACGGGTCCATTGGGAGAGATTGGTTCCATCTGTCGAAAAATAGTCTGCATTGAAATCGATCACATTGCGGGCGAGAATTTCCAATCGGTCGGGATCGATGTCCAAAACACTATCCGGGTCGTTTTTGAGCTTGTCGAAGGTCTCGTTGCTTTCGACAAAGTAGCGGTAGAGGTTGTAGGACTGGCGTCCATTATCGCCTGCGACGGGGCTTTTGTTGTCGTAGGCAACGAAGTAACCAATGGCACAAATATCGCTTTTGCTGGATGTTGTGTCTTGCGAACTGATGGGCAGCGCGGCGAGGAAACCGATGTTGGGTGTGTTCGTGAGATTCGTGCGGAAAAAATCGGTATTCGTCGTTGGCAGAATGTTTTTCAAGTCGGAGGACATCACCTGCAAAGCCGCCCGCGCCTCGCGGTAAGCCTCGACCTTGTTTTCCGCGCCGCGCCAGAGGCTTGTGGCATTTTGGACGATGTTGAGAAGAATGACGAGGAGGACGGATAGAACCGATATGGCGACAAGGACTTCCAATAATGAAAATGCGGATGGCACGCATCCCTTTGAGTGCTGTTTTTTGCACCTTGCGGCTAACACCAAGTGTGGGACTTCTGATGGGATAAGTGCGAGGATGCAACGCAAGGCAAAACCACTCGATGCAATTTCGTTGGCCTTCATAATGAGGTCGGCTGGCCTATTGGAAATTTTTGAAGGATATCGGGTTTGATGGCTTCCAATTTTGAGAAAGCAAAGCATTTCTTTCCAAGATCCTTCAATGATGCGCCTATGTGATAAAAATCTTGATGATCAATGATTAAAAATCGGTCATGCCAGCCATCCGCGATTTGGAGATGGATGGGTGGGTATTGGGAATTGTGTTTTTCCAGATCAAGTTGGAGTTGTTTCGAGGGCTTCGCCATATGGATGCTGGCGGAGACACCTTGATTTCGTTTGCTCAGCATCGTCAGCACAGATTCATCGATATAATTGTCGATGAGATCGATGGATTTTTTAGCACTGCGGATAAGTCTGCAGGTCAGTGAGTAAGCGTCGAAAATTTGACCGTCGAAAAAGACCCCTTGCCTTGGAGTGTCGGATGAGAGGTGACCATCCAAGGCATTGAAAAGTTTGTTGAATTTCTCATCGCTTTCGGCGATATGTTCGAGTTGCCGGATTTCAATTCGCTCTACTTTTTGAAAAAGGTCGGCGTTTTGCAGGAAGAAGCGGCGCATCTCGACAAAAGTATCCATGATCTTGATACTTACCTGCACAGCCCGCTTGCTGTTCAAGATCGCTGACAGCATGGCAACACCTTGCTCGGTGAATACATAAGGTGCAAAACGCCTTCCGCCGTGGGTATCACTTGAGGTTCCAAGTTGGAACCTCAAGTCACTCCACTCCTTTGGGGTGAGTTGAAAACGGAAATGGTTGGGGAAACGATTTAAATTCCTACCGACGGCCTTGTTCAATGCCTTGGTTTCGACGCCATACATTGAAGCCAAGTGATTATCAAGCAGCACATGCTGGCCTCTAATCAGAAAAATTTTTGACGAGACCTGTTGAGGAGTCCAGTCGAGAGATGTTTCAGATGTGGTCGCCAACGGGCTGCTCATGCCGATCGGGTCTTGAAAACACGAATTAACCCGTTCCATGGCGCTTGTTTCGGAATGCTTTGAGTAAGTGTTCATTCTGTCTAAAAACCTAAAAGCGTTACAAACGAGTTTGTTGCTCTTGCTGTGGGCGGGGCGGAAGGAGGGTGGGTGATGTCGATTTGCACGAGGGCGAGGTTGGTGAGGCCCGTATTTGTAGAGATGGAGATTTGAGCGTAGAAGTCGTAGGAGGGGGTCGGGTTGGCTGAATTTGTATGCGTTTGCACTGTCCCGTCTTGTGTGAAGGCGAGGTAGTTTGTGCTGTTCGCGGCGAGGTTGATATTGTGGGTCGAGATTCCGTTGGGGTCTGTGGTAACGGATCTGTTGCCGCTGGATCCGGTTTTGAGTTCTGAAAAAATTCTTTGGGCGATGAGTGTGGCATCCGTTTCGCGCATGCTGTCTTGTGAGGATTTCAGGGCCACGGGGAGCATGCCAACGATGGCAATGACGGCGAAGGATATGATGCCGAGGGCGATCACGACTTCGACCAAGGAAAATGCAAGAGGATGTTTTTGGATTTGAGGGGGAGCAGGTCGGAAGTGGCTTTTTGCCTGCGTCATGCCAGAAGCTTACAACATGCTGACATCCAGTGTGGCACGGCCCGTGTAGCGGGCGAGAGAGATGATTTCGTGTCCACCGTCTTTTTGTTTGTTGACGATGAGAGATTGATCCGCTCCGCGCTGGCCTTCCGTGAGGGCGATGCGGAGGCCGTTGGATGTGCTGGGCAGTTGGACTGCACCGGTGGGCGAGAAATGGACGGCGCCGAGGGTGTTTTTGGATGGTTTGCCGGGCAGAGAGTCGATGCTTGTGTCGCACACGGCTTCCAATCCCGAGTTGTCATAGAGAATTTTGGAATCCTCATCCCCGCCATGGAAAAGAACGCCGCGTGGGAGCTTGATCCAGCGTGTGATGGGTTCCCAGGCTTCGGCATCATTTTTTCTGAGGATCAGCATGGCATCCTGCTCATCGGGTTGAGATCCATCGGTTCCATTTTTTTTCCAAAAAACGACAACGACTTCGCGGCCATTTTCGATGGCGGAGACGCGGGCTTGCTCGAGGGTGTTCATGACGATGGTGACGGCGCCCTTGCGTCCGGCTGGGCTGGTAAGGCCTTGCAAGGATGGTGCGAGCAAACCAGCAATCAGGGCAAGGATGGCTGTAACGGCAAGAAGCTCCAAGAGCGAGAAGCCGCTTTGTTTTTTGAGATCGTGAAACGAGTAAGTCACTTGCGTGGCGCAAATCATGTTTCCGCAGCGCCCCGCTTCAATGAATGGAGTGTTACAATTTCGTCATGCGTGATTCGTCAGCGGCGCATGCCATCATAATCGCGGTTGGATTACCGGTGGGGGACTGGTGCGGACATTTCTAACATCAAACGACGCGCGTGTTCCCTCAAAAAAGAACGGCCTCTGCGGGCGCTGGCCATGATTTGCTCGGGTTCCTTGCCGCCGGCGATTTCCAGAATGAAGGCGCCGTGGAAATGGACTTGGATCAGTTCGCGCAGGAAGGCTCCCCAGTCGATGCGACCATCGCCGGGCGGGCAGTGCTCATCCGAGTGGCCGCGGTTATCGTGCACATGGAGCATGCGCAGGTAGGGGGTGAGCTTGTAAACGAGGTTGTAGAGTTCGCCGGAGAGAAACGCGTGGCCGGTATCGAGGCAGGCACCGACCTGGTTGGTCTCCAGGGCTCCGAGGATCCAGACGATATCGCTCGAATTCCCGAAGAGCAGGTGCGGGAGTTTGTTTTCGAGCACGCAGCGAATGCCGACCTCGCTGCAGCGCATGGCGACGCGATTGAGGACGGAGACGACATTTTCGATCCGCACGAGGCGCTCCTCGCGCGAGGGGATATCGGCATTTTCAGGTCCTGGATGGATGACAAAATAGTGCACTCCCAGAACGGCAGCGGCTTCGACGGCCTTGAGAATCTCATCCAGCGCGTATTCGCGGCATCCCGCATCAGGTGAGGAAATGTCGATGTCTGTCGCGAAGGGGGCATGGAAAGAATAGACCTCCATCCCAAGCGAATCGATTTTGGCGGCGGCCTCGCGCACGGCGGCTGTGTTTTTGTAATCCAGATGCGCCGGTGAAAAAACCACCTCGATCATGCTGAAGCCGCTCGCGCGGATCGTTTCCAGGCAGTCGAGAATATTGGTCATGTAAAAGCACCCGGTTGAAAGTCCGATAGGCCAGTTTGTCATACGAGAACCCTTTCAAAATGTGGTCTGGGCCATTGCTCCAGCTCCGCTTCAGCAATGGCGGCGGCGTCTTCGGCAACGCTTGTTTTCAAGCCCGAAAAAATCCTCACATAGAAATCCGCCCGCATGCTGGGTGAGTAGTCTTTCCACTGGTTACCCCAGCCATAGTCGCGTTCGAATTTCGAGCGGATGAGTCCGGCGACATGCCGGGGATGCCAGCCTCTGGAGACCAAAGTTTCTGTCACTGCTCGAATGCTCGTTGGGCGAAGAAGGAGATCGTTCGGAAAAAGCAGCGCATCGCGAACGCCCTCGGGCAGGTTCTGCAAGGGCGTGTGGTCGTAGGTGTGCGGCCAACTCGCCACGGGGTCGTGGTGTCTGGAGTAAAAAAAATCGTGGAAGCCGCGGAGGTTGGATGTTTCGTATTCTCGGATCAGCTCACCTGTGCCGGATGTGGCATCGGGGATGTCGGTCGAGAAGTGCTCCGCCCAGCGCGCGGCCCGCTCGGGGTCTCGCATGGCGGCCACGGCACCCTCTGTTTCTGATTCGTTCGCAGGCACGAAAATGATGGGCCCGATCTTGCCGATGTTATCCTCACCGACGGCGTAGGATTGTTGCCAAGGCTTGAGATATCCACTGAATGGCAACCGCACCGTGCGGGTCGGCAGTGGGTCGCCGTATTCGGAAAGATCTATCGAAATCATCTCCCGGCCCCGTTGCGAAGGAGCAACCTCCACAGCGGTCAGCTCGATCGGGATTCTGCAATGCGGGCGGGCCATTTCAAGAATGAGTCGGCCAAAAAATTCCATCACCAGCCCGAGGCCGGCGAAGGCCTTCTCGATTTGCGTCTGTATCCGGCCATCGCCGGCCGCCTTGGAGCCGAGGTCGCAAAGTGAGGAAAACACCGCCGAGTCGCGGCGGATGCGCCAGACATAGTGGTGGCCGCGTCCGCTGAGAACATGCAGGGCGTGGATGCCACAGTGTTCGAGGATGCGATGGATGGCGCGTGCCACGGGTTCTTGGAGTTCAAAAGTTCTTTTGGGGTCGAGATATGCTTCGGCGGCGAAATCAAAATTCACATATTCGATGTCGAGGTGGGCGATGAGTGACTCGCGATCCGAGAGCGAGCGGCAGATGTCGAGCCCCTCCTCGAGGCTGTGGAAAAGCTCATCCGGCATGCGCGGTTCGCGCACTGGCCATTCCACGCCATCCGCCGTGATGTAGTCGCATGTGGCCGTGGAGGGCGTTTTTCCGCCAAGAAACTCAAGCATTCGAGCGCGCACAGCGGGGCTTTTGTAAAATGCACGCAGGGTTTGGCGGATGTCTTGCATGGTTGCGGAGGTCTAACGCGCGTGCCCTTGCGGGCACGCGCGAGGACGGCTTTCCCCTAGCTAACCGGGATTTCCAGCGCTTTTGGTTTTGCAATCTCGCCTTTCGGCAGGTGCACCCTCAGAAGGCCGTCCTTAAACTCCGCCGAGACTTCGTTTTTTCGCGTGCCCTCGGGTAGGGAGAACGAACGCTCGAAAGCGCCGTAGCTGCGCTCAAGGCGGTGGAAGCGTCGTCCGCTCTCCTCCTTCTCGAGCTTGCGCTCTCCGGAGATGCGGAGTGAGCCGTCCTCCACCTGGACTTTGACATCCTCTCGCTTCACTTCTGGGAGTTCAGCTTTGATGGTGTATTCCTTGTCGTTTTCCTCGACATCCACGAGCGGGCTCCACTCGTTTGTGTTCAGCGTCTCATCGATGTTCCAAGTCAATGGAGGTCGCGGGAAGATGCTGTTCATGCGGTTCGTCATGGTTTCGAATTCCCGGAAGGGATTCCAACGGATCAGTGTGTTCATTATTGTCTTTGGCCGGTGTGGTTCATTGACCGCAGTCACGGCCACCGGAGCCGAGTTCCACGGTTTCGCGTGCGATGGCTGGAAAGCCAGTCCTCGCTCACGCCGACAACAGACAGCTTCGGCGTGCAGCTCTCAATGGGGTGAATCCCGCAGCCTTGCGCCTTTCCTCCGGCATCATTCCCAACTACGCTGTCTGGAGTTCATGCCACATGGTTCAACGAGTGAATTTTTGTTAGGGATTTTTATCTTGGTGCTGGGGGCGATTGTTGGATCGTTTTTAAACGCCTGCATCCACCGGATGCCGCGCGGAGTCAGTTTGAATGAGCCTCGGCGCTCGTTTTGTCCGCAGTGCGAGCGTGTCATCCCATGGTATGAGAACTTGCCGCTGGTCAGTTGGCTCGCGCTGCGCGGCAAGTGTTCGGGGTGCGGATGGCGGATTCCATTTCGTTACTTCCTTGTTGAGGGGCTCACTGCCCTACTCTTTGCAGTGGTGTGGGAGCGTTTCGGCCTGCCGCTGGCGGTGGTGTATTGGGTTTTTGTGAGTTTGTTGGTCGTGGCGACTTTTATTGATTTCGAGCATTTCATTATCCCCGATGAAATCACTTGGGGCGGAGCTGCGGCGGGCCTTGTTCTTGCTCTGCTTATTCCGGAAATGATGAATGCCGCGTCGCGCTGGGAGGCTCTCGCCTCTTCGCTTGGAGGGGCGGCTCTCGGATTTGCGCTGCTCTTTCTGGTCGTGGAGGGAGGGAAGTTGGCATTTGGAAAAATCCGGCACGCATTTCCCGAGGCGGAGGACTTTGAATGGAGAAGGGAAGGGGATCGCATCGTGTTGACTCTGGCGGGCGAGGAATTGGATTGGATGGATATTTTTTCCAGGGAGCGCGATGTGCTCACCATTGAAGTCGAGGGAACCGCTCTGGCAGGCGATGGCACCGAGATTCGCGGTAGGCTGAAATTCTGGCATGACCGTTTCCAAACTGACGGGATCAGTGGCCCGCTGGATCAACTCGAGCGCATAACGGGAAAAATGAAATCGGTCGTGATTCCTAGGGAGGCCATGGGGTTCGGCGATGTGAAATTCATCGCCTGCATTGGCGCCTTCCTGGGCTGGCAGGCCGTTCTATTCACCCTCTTCGCGGCATCCATCATCGGCTCAATTGCTGGATTCGCCGGCATCGCTCTGGCTCGCGACCGGGCTGGAGTAAGAATTCCTTTCGGTCCATTCCTCGCGCTCGGTGCACTGCTTTGGCTCTTCGGTGGCAAGGAGCTTATGGAATGGTATCTGGGCGGCTTTCGAGGTGCCGTGGAGTTTTTTTAGAGAGAATGGAAAAAATTCGTGGAAGCGGGGCGGCGCTTGTTTTTTTAATCATTTGGCACTTCCGCCAATAAGATTGATGCCTTTCACGCCGAAATATGGTGCGGCAGCGAGGAAGTGGCGGTCATTGGAATAGACTTCCTTGAAACCATTTTCCGCCGCGCAAGCAAGGTGGAGGGCATCGGCGGAACGGAGTAATGTTGAAGGTGGTGCGGACTGGAATGCTTTTTCCAAGCGGGCTTGGACATTATCGGAGAGCGCACACCAGAAAAAATGAGACGAATGTTGTTCCTCCTTGAACTGGTTCAAAGCGAACAGATATCGCTCTGCGGTAAATCGGCCTTCGCGGTAAGCGCGATGGAGTGCTGCGATGGTTTCTGCTTGAGCATGCCACGCCGAAGCCAAGGCAGGAGCTCCGGCGGCCAGGTTTCGGACTGCCTCAAAACCGTTGTCTTCTAAATAAAGTCGAACCAGATAACTGGTATCGAAGTAGAGAGGATTAGCGGTCATCACGGTCGTCGGATATCATGTCGGTGATGTCGCGATCTTGTGGCTTGGGACGATAGGCTCCTGCCTTCTGGGCGGCTGCAAATTCTGGAAGAAGCTTGCGATTTGCCCAATACGAGGTGGCAGGTCCTTGCTGCAATGGAGAGACTTGCAATTCGCGCTCCAAAGATTTGAGAACGATCTGCTTGAGGGTAAGACCGCATTCGATAGCCCGAATTTTGGTCTTTTTGTAAAGGTCCTCGGGAATTTCGATGGTCGTCTTCATGTGAGAAACATGCGGGAATATGGTTTTCCGTCAATCCGTCTTGCGCTTCCGTGTGCGATCTTCAAGCCCAGATCAATCGCAGTGCGCCGAGTAGGGAGAGGCTGATGAGAATCCACTCGAAGGCTTTCTGGTTGATTTTGCCTAAGAGAAATTTTCCCGAGAAAAGGCCGATTAGGACGGCGGGGGCTAGGAGGAAATTGAAGAGCAGGGTTTGGGGAGTGATGAGGCCCAGCGAGGCGCTGAAGGGGACTTTGATGAGGTTGATGAAGAAGAAAAACCAGGCGGCGGTGCCGACGAATTCGTATTTGGGCAGGCGGCTGGCGAGGAGGTAGACGGTCATGGCAGGACCGGCTGCGTTGGCCAGCATGGTTGAGATGCCGGCAAGAAGGCCCAGTGGCCACGCCACGGCGGGGTGGTCGGCGGCTATTTTTTGAAGCTGAGCGGAGCATTTCTGAAGGATCGTCAGCAAGAGGAGGGCGAGGATAATCCAGCCGATAACCGGGGTGAAAAGACCTGTCGGGATGCGCGGCATGAGCCACCAGCCTGCAATGACTCCGAGCACGGCTGCGGGCAGGATTTTCATCAGAAGTCGCCAGACTGTGAATTTGCGGAACGCGTGGACGGCGAAGAGATCGGCGAGGATGAGCATCGGCAGGATGACGCCGGTGGATTCCCTCGCGGGTATGACTTGGGTCATCAGGAGGATGCCGGGGATGGCCATGGCTCCGAAGCCGGATTTGCTGATGCCTACGCAGGCTGCTGCAAGGATAGCGAAGAGCCATTGTGGAGCGGCGAGGTCGAATAGGATTGGCACGAATCAGGCGTCGAGCTTCGCTGGCGGCGGCGGTTCGGCCGAGAACGAGAATGCGGAGTTTTTCTCCTCGAGGTAGCCGATGGTCCAACTGCTGGGCAGTAGGACGACCCAAAAGCCGGAGGCATCCTGTGCGAGGACGCAGCCCGACGGCAGGAGCAACTCGGGGCGAGAGGTGAGGGGTGAGCCGTCCTTCTGCGGCCAGCGGGCGAATTGCCATGGTGCGGACTCGACCCGGCAGTCGGCGCTGTATTCGGTCTCGAGGCGGTATTGCATGACCTCGAATTGGAGAGGCCCCACGGCACCGAGAAGCGGCACGCGCTGGACTGCATCGGGGAGTTCGAATTGCTGCGCGACGCCCTCCTTGAGCAGTTGGTCGAGACCCTCGCGGAAGCGCTTGAATTTCGCCGTGCTCGAGTTTCGCAGATAGGCGAAACACTCCGGCGCGAAGCGGGGAATCTCGTGGTAGGCGAGGGAGGGATCTTCCGAGACCGTATCGCCGATGAGAAAATCGTAATTCCCCACGATGCCTACGACATCGCCAGCCCAGGCCTCATCTACCGTTTCGCGGTCCTGCGCGAAGAGTCGCTGGGAATTGCCGAGGCGGATTGTTTTTCCCAGACGCGAGTGGGTGGCAACCATGTCACGGCGGAAGCAGCCGGAGACCACCCGAATGAACGAAACGCGGTCGCGGTGCTTGGGGTTCATGTTGGCTTGGATTTTGAAGACAAAACCAGAGAACGCCTCGGAGTGAGGATCCACTAATTTGCTCGAACTGTTTCTGGGCGCCGGCGGGGGAGCGAGTTGGAGGAAGTTGTCGAGTAGGAGCTGGACGCCGAAGTTGTTCGCCGCACTGCCGAAGAAAACAGGAGTGGCATTGCCCGCACGGACAGCCTCGAAATCGAAATCCGTCCCGGCGCCGTCGAGTAGGTCGAGTTCGTCGCAGACCTTCGCATGGACATCCGGCGCGAGTGCAGCGCGGACGGTTTCATCTTGGATTCCCGCCACGGAGACAGGCGCCCGGTAGGCTCCAGCCGGAGTCTTCTCGAAGAGGTGCACGGACTTTTCCTTGCGATCGAAAACGCCGCGAAATTCGGGTCCATCGCCCAGCGGCCAGTTCATGGGGAGGGCGTGGATGCCGAGCACCGACTCCAACTCATCCAGCAGCTCCAATGGCGGGCGCGCCGGAC
Organism: Terrimicrobiaceae bacterium; assembly: GCA_044375335.1. Lineage (GTDB taxonomy): Bacteria > Verrucomicrobiota > Verrucomicrobiia > Chthoniobacterales > Terrimicrobiaceae > UBA967. The sequence goes on from JBILMW010000021.1 coordinate 10,290, forward strand.
GGTCGAGTTTGTTCATGAAGGTAAAAATCGGAACGCCCCGTTTGCGGCAGACCTCGAAAAGTTTGCGTGTCTGGGACTCGATGCCCTTGCCGGCGTCGATAACCATCACCGCCGCATCCACAGCGGTGAGGACGCGGTAGGTATCCTCTGAGAAATCCTTGTGGCCGGGCGTGTCGAGGAGGTTCACCACGCAGTCGCGGTAGTCGAATTGCAGGACGGTGGATGACACCGAAATGCCGCGTTGTTTTTCGAGTTCCATCCAGTCGCTGGTGGTGGCGCGCGCATTTTTGCGTGAGGTCACGCTGCCGGCGAGTTGCACGGCGCCGCCGTAGAGAAGGAATTTTTCGGTGAGGGTGGTCTTGCCCGCATCAGGATGCGAGATGATGGCGAAAGTTCGCCGGCGCGCGATTTCGCGCTCTGCAGTGGTCATATTTCAAAGGGTTTCGGAAGCGTAGTCATGAACCGGGCGCCGGATTTTGTGATGAGTGCGACATCCTCGTGGCGCACGCCGCCGAGTCCGGGCATGTAGATGCCGGGTTCGACTGTGATGACCTGACCAGGTAGGAAGGTGGTGTCGGAAAAACGCGGCGACTCATGGATTTCGAGCCCTAGCCCGTGGCCGGTGCCGTGGAAGAATCCCTGCCAGCGTCCGTTTTTGATTTCTGTGGGATATCCCTGCGTGGCGAAATGGTTTTTCACCATGTTGTGGATGATACGGCCCTCGGTGCCGGGCTTCATGGCATCGTGGGCGAGTTTTTGTCCTGCGAGGCAAGTCTCCCAAAGATGACGCTGAGCGTCTGTCGCCTTGCCTCGAACAACCGTGCGGGTGATGTCGCCGAACCACCCGGTGCGTGCATCGCGTGGGAAGATGTCGAGGATGATCAGCTGGTTTGCAAAAAGCGGGCCTGAGCCGCGCGAGTGGGGGTCGCACGCCTGCTCGCCGCACGCGACGATCGTGTCACCACGGGCTTCGCCGCCATGGCGCAGGACGGCGGTCTCCATTTCGATGCGGAGGAGCTCCGAGGTGAGCGTGTCGCCATTGAAGGACAGGCTGCCATCCTTGCGAATGCGCGATGCGCGGAGAACTTCGAGGCCACGGGTCATGCCGGCTTCGGCGATGTGGACGGCTTTTTCGAGTAATGGGATTTCCTGTCGGGATTTGATTTCCCGCTCCGGGTAAAATGATCCTCGGACGGGCTTCAATTCCAGACCTTCTTTTTTGAGTTCGCGCGCAAGCCCGAGTGGAAAATCTGCAGGAACCCTCAACTCTGTAACGCCCTTGGAGGCGATCCAGGCTGCGGTGACTTTGGCTTGGGATGGTCTTTTGTCTGGGGATTTGCGCGCTGTCTTTTCGACCTCTGAGTAGGACTCGACCTCATCCACCTTGGCTTCGACCCGGCCGCGATCGACTTCCAGGTCGTTGAGGAGAATATGTTTTTTTCCATCGACCTCCAGAAATGCGAACGAGTCCGGTGCGCGGAAATGTGTGGCGTAAAGCAGGTCCGCGCAGGTCTCGGGGGATCCGAAAATAAGCTTGGGTCGCGACATCCGACAACCATAGCAACCACTTCGGGAAATGCCAGCGGGACTCAAAATGATTTCAGCGGCCGCATCGCTGTGAGAGAGTCACCACATGTTGCCAAATTTTGTTCTCATAGGGTTCATGGGATGTGGGAAATCCAGTGTCGGTCGGAGGCTTTCCAGCCTCACGGGACATCGCTTTGTGGACACCGACGAACTCGTCGTGAAGGCCGAGGGGCGAAGTATTCCTGAAATCTTTGCCGCCTGCGGCGAGGAGGGTTTTCGCGAGATCGAACAGCGTGTCCTCGCCGATCTGGTGGGCGTGGCGGGAATGGTTTTATCGACTGGTGGCGGTGCGATTCTTCGAGAGGCCAACCGCGAGGCTATGAAGAAAATCGGAATCGTCGTTTGGTTGGATTCCGATCCCAAAATCCTTTTCGAGCGTGCCATCCGAAGCGGCAAGCGTCCGCTTTTGCAAACGGCGAGACCGCGTGAGACCTTTGATCAACTTCTTTCCGCGAGAAGATCGATTTACGAATCGGCTGCGGATTTTCGCTTCGACTCGACCCATGTGAACCAAGACGAGGCGGCGCGAAAGGTTCTGGAGCAGGCGATGCGCCTCCAGTCCCAGAGGCCCTGAGTCTGGCTCAGGGTAGTGGGAATCGGGCTGTGAAGCTCGTCACCTCGCGGCGCAGTGCTGCTAGGCGGGATTCATCGTTCCGTGCGTCGAGCGCTGTGTGGATGAAGTCCGCGACCTGCATCATGTCATCCTCGCGGAGGCCGCGGGTAGTCATGGCAGGCGTGCCAATGCGGATGCCGCCGGTTTTCATGATCGACTCGGTATCGAAAGGAATGGCGTTTTTGTTTACCGTGATCGCAGCCTTGTCGAGCACCACTGAGGCTTCGGCGCCGGTGATTCCCGCAGGGCGGAGGTCAACGAGGAGGACATGATTGTCGGTGCCGCCGGAGACGATGCGGTGGCCGAGTTTTGAGAGTCGGGCAGCGAGAGACTTGGCATTGTTCACGACCTGCTGGGCATAGTTGTGGAAATCGGGTTGCAGGGCTTCTTGGAAGCAAACGGCCTTTGCGGCGATGACATGCATGAGCGGTCCGCCTTGAACGCCCGGGAAAACCTGGCCGTCGATCTTCTTGGCGAATTCTTCTTTGCACATCACAAGACCGGCACGCGGTCCGCGCAGGCTCTTGTGTGTCGTTGTCGTGACAAAATCTGCGTAAGGGAATGGCGAGGGATGCACGCCGCCGGCGACGAGTCCCGAGATGTGGGCCATGTCCACGAAGAGGTAGGCTCCCACAGCATCCGCGATTTCGCGCATGCGTTTGAAATCAATGATGCGGGGATAGGCCGAGGCTCCGGCGGTGATCATTTTGGGGCGAACCTCCTCGGCTTGGCGGGCGAGGGCGTCGTAGTCGATGATCTCGGTTTCGCGGCTCACGCCGTAGTGGTGAACCTCGTAAAGTTTCCCTGAAAAATTCGCCTTGTGTCCGTGAGTGAGGTGGCCGCCGTGGGCGAGATCCATCGTCAGGATTTTGTCGCCGGGTGTCAGCACGCTGAAATAAACTGCCATATTTGCCTGGCTACCGCTGTGGGGCTGCACATTGACGTGCTGCGCTCCAAAAAGCTTCTTCGCACGCTCGATGGCGAGTGTTTCCACGATGTCCACATACTCGCAGCCCCCATACCAACGGCGGCCGGGATAGCCTTCGGCGTATTTGTTGGTGAGGCAGGAGCCCTGCGCCTCCATGACGGCGCGGCTGGTGAAATTCTCGGAGGCGATCAACTCGATGTGCTCGAATTGGCGTTTGTATTCCTTCTCGATGGCTGCTGCGATTTCGGGATCGGTTTCAGTGAGGGCGGAGAGTCCCGTTTGGGATTCGGCGGATGTCGTCATGGGTTTTTGATTAATGATTCGTAATACGGATGGCATGGCCTGCTCGATGCTGCGTTTGCACTCGGCATAAACCGTCCGGCCTTGGCCAATCGGATCTGGCACATCGGGGGCGCCGTGCTCATCGAAGCGGAGCAGGCGGACTTTGTGAATGTATTCGGGGAAAAACATGTCTACCAGACGCTCGTGTTCGCGTGTCATGACGAACACATGGGATGCCTTCTCCAGCAAATCCTCGGTTACCGGCTGGCTGCGGAATTTCGAGAGGTCAATGCCTTGGGCAGCCAGGACATCCACCGCGTCGCGGCTGGCCGGGGCTCCTTGGGGGGCGCTGAGTCCGGCTGAAAAAACGCGCACATCATCCAATCCGGCGGACATGCTGCGGAACAGCGCCTCGGCCATCGGGCTCCGGCAGACATTTCCTGTGCAGATGAATAAAACGCTTCGTTTCGATTTCTTGCTCATTCGTTATGTCGCAGTTTAGTTTGGCAGGGGATCAAGTCAAACGCTGTCAGGTTCGATGAAATGGGAGATCAAGGTTCCGTGGCATCTCCAGCAGCCGCAGGCGCGCTGGTGTCTTTATACCAGAGGATGCCATGCTTGCGGAGGTTCAATACTAGGGCGCGCAGGTTGTTTGCCATTTCCCGATTGCTGATGAGGGTGCCGAGCACGCCGCTTCCCGATTTGGCCTGCTCCACGAGTTTGTGCATGGCGGAGAGTGTATGCTGAAGCTCGTCAGCGGCTTTTTTAGCAGAGTCCATCGTCGCTTTGCCGCTGGCCAATGTGGTGTCGAAATTTTTGGAAGCCTCTGCGATTTGTCCTGTGGCGGTTTGCAGGTTCTTCATTGTCGCCGAAATGGAATCCAGCTCGGCCTTTGAAAGCACGGTCGAGTCGAGCTTCTTCACAACGGCATTGATATTGCCCACGGTGGTTCGCAGATCGGCGATCAAATCCCCCGCTCCGGCCGCCATGCCTGCGATGCCTCCGCTATTTTCGGTGCCTTTGAGGACTGTTCCGGGCTTGATGAAGCCGGTTTCTTTGCCGTCACCATCGAGGGCGATTTCGATGTATTTGTCTCCGAGGAGGCCGGAACTGCCTATGGAAAATACGCTGCCCACAGGGATTTGCACCTGTTCGAGAATGCGGACATCCACATAGACCCCTCGCATGTCGGGAAGAATCGTGGGTTCGTTAGTGATACGCCCGACCTTCGCCCCGGCCAGCAGAACCTCGGACCCTCGGAGAAGTCCACTGGCATTGGCGAATTCCACTCTCACATTGTAGTAGTTGGACAATCCCTCCCCGAGTCGTCCGAAATAGACGACCATGAGCCCAACGGTCACCAGTCCGATGAGGATAAAAATTCCGACTTTGATTTGTGTGCCTCTGTCTTCGCTGCTCATGTGTGGGTTTTTAATAAATGGTTTCGCCCGATCTTCCATCCACAAAATCCCGGATCGTCGGATCCGTGGTCGAGCGGAGGTCTTCTGTTGTGCCTGTGAAATAGATGCGCCCCTCGTTCAGCAGCGCCACGCGGTCGGCGATGTGGTTGCAGCTCACCATGTCATGGGTGACGACGACGGAGGTCACATGCAGTTCGTCCTGTAGCCGGCGTATCAATTTGTTGATGCTGTCTGAAACGATGGGGTCGAGCCCTGCCGTGGGTTCGTCGTAGAGGATGACATCTGGCGGCGAGATGATCGCCCTCGCCAAGGCCACCCGCTTGCGCATGCCGCCGCTCAGGTTGACTGGCATTTTTTTGTCGTGTCCGCGCATGTTGACCATGGCCAGGGATTCGTCGACCTTTCGCTTGATCACAGCAGGGTCGCGTTCTCCGCGTTCGCGGAGCGGGAAGGCGACATTGTCGAAAACATTCATCGAGTCAAAAAGGGCGCCATCCTGGAAGAGCATGCCGATTTTTTTGCGGACAGGTTCGAGTTGGCGTTCCTTGAGCGTGGTGACCTCCTTGCCTTCGAACAGGATGCTGCCCGAAACCGGGCGCATGAGGCCGATGAGATGGCGTAGGAATACGCTTTTGCCGCCGCCACTTTTTCCGAGCAAGACGAGCGTTTCTCCCTTGTGGATATCCAACGAGATGCCCTTTAGGATTTCCTGGCCGCCTATTTTTTGGACGAGGTCCCGGACTTGGATCAATGGCGTGTTCATCATTGGCCAGCTGGAAAGATGACATTGAGTGCCATGGTGAGGAAAAAATTCACGATGAGGATGGCGAGCGAACAATTCACAACGGTGGATGTCGTGGCGCGTCCGACTCCCACGGCTCCATCCCTTGCGTTAAGACCCTCGCGGCAACTGATGAATACGATAACTCCCGCAAAGAAAAAGCCCTTCACAAGCGCCATGACGATATCACTCGAATCCGCGAACTTTTGCGTGTTGGCGAGGAAGTAGACGCCGGAAATGTTCAGAACATTCACGCCCACATAATAGCTCGCCAGAATGCCGCAGCCGACGCATTCCACGACTAGAAACGGCATGGAAATAAACATCGCCATCGCGCGTGGCACCACAAGGTAGTCCACCGGGTTTACTGCCAGGGCACGCAGGGCGTCGATTTGTTGCGTGACCCTCATGGTGCCGATCTCCGCGCTCATTGCGGCGCCCACGCGACCCGCCACCATCAAGCCGGCCAGCACCGGGCCAAGTTCGCGGAACATCGAGACAGCGACCACCGGGCCAACAGCTGTTTCCATGTTCAAACTCGCAAATTGGAAATACGCCTGCGCCGTGAAAACCGCTCCTGTAAAAGCTCCGGTGACGATTACCACCAACTGCGATCGGAATCCAATCTCGGCGATTTGTTGAATCACCAACTTCGGTCGAATGCGGCCGCAGAAGATCGAAAGAATGGTTTCGCTCGCCAGCATGGCCACCTGACCCAGAAAAGTCAGGAATGCGGTGTAAAGATTCGAAAAAATTCCGATGAGTGGCATGCGGTTTTTTGCTGCGCGTCAGTAAATGCGCTGTGTCTTCTTGAGCAAGCTGCCTGTTGGCGGTGCTTGCCCCACGAAGAGGGCATTCAAGCCGAGCTTTCTGAAGAGCGATTCCAAAGTGCTTGCGGACGGAACTTCCCCCGAAAACTCCATGTAAACAATATCATGATTCGTATCGACTTTATAGCGGAGATTCGGAATCACATCCAATTCCAGAGCCAGTCCGAGCATTTTCTCGGGCTGGCGAACACCGGCTGCATAAATTTCCAGCTCGCTCATGCCGAGATCATGTCTCGTGGTCACTCCAACGCAAGGCCGATTTTGGCGATTTTGGCGTGAGGCAGTCTTGATTCCTGTTGATATCCTCCACCTCCTTGGGCAGGATGCGCGCCTCTTGTCCGCCTCGAAATGATCTCCCGATTCCTTGCGATTCTTGCCGCAGCATGCTTCTTCACCGGCCCGCTCGCGTTTGCAGGCGACCCCGCTGATTTTTTTCTGAAGGCCTATCAAGACTATCAGGCGGGAGAAAAATTCGAACGCGACGGGCGTTTGAGGGATGCCATGAATTCCTATGCATCCACTGTCGCCATTCTTGAGCAGATCAGGAAAGACGACCCCTCCTGGCAGGAGATCGTGGTTAATTTCCGCATGCGCAAGGCCCAGGAAAATATCGAGCGCCTCCGCGCCATGGTTGCTTCCGAGCCTGAAAAACTGCCCGCGCACGAGGATCCGCTTCCCACGCGCGGCTTTGAAATCGACATCCCCGAGCCCGCCGTGACCACCAGGCCGCGTCAGCAGAAGTCCACTCCGTCCGAGAAGAAGGATGTCGATTCCGACTTCACCCGCGAAAAAATCGCCAGCCTGGAGCGTCAGGTTGCCCAGTATCAAAAGCTTCACGCCCAGGAGAAAAAAAAGCGTGAGGCTCTCGAGGGAGATGTCTCCAGTGTCAAAATGGAGCTCGAAAAGACCAAAACCGAGCTTGTGGCCGTGAATTCCCACCTCGCCCAGTCTGATGATGCCCTTCAGCGAACTTCATCGGAACGGGACGATCTCAAAAAGAAACTCGGCGAACCGCAAGACAAGAAGATCGAAAAGCTCTCTGAACGCATTGCTCAACTCGCAGCGGAAAACGAGGTCATTCAAGAGGAGAACGACCGCCTCGTCGGAAAACTTGAAAAAGCCGCCTCCTATATTTCAGAAAGCAAAAAAGTCCTTTCAGCAACCGATCAGGATCGCCGCAAGGTGGCCGCCGAACGCGACAAGGGTCTCTCACGCATCAAGCGCATGAAGGATAACGAGGTCGAACTCGAAGCCCTCAAAGCGGAAAAATCCAATCTCCAAAAACAACTCGCCACCCAGAAACCCGACCTCGAGCGCCTCCTCAAAATCCAAGCCGAAAACAAAGAACTCGCCCAGAAACTCGCCGCCTCCGAAAAGAAACTCGCCGAAGCGTCCAGCGCGGGCGGGATTTCCAAGTCCGAAGCCGAGGGCCTTCAAGAGGAAATCGGATTGCTCCAGGACCGCCTCGCAGCCTCGCGTCAGGATTTGGTGGCCCGCGATGCGAGCGTCAAATCCCTCACAGCTCAACTCGACGAGGCCTCCGGCGAGTTGGCGCGACTTCGCCTAAATCCCGAACCGAGTGAGGAGCAGAAACGCCTCTTCACCGAGAGCCAACTCCTCCGCCAGATCGTCATTCGCCAGATTCATGAACAAAACGAGCGCTCTCAGGTTGTGTCCGAGTTGGAAAAAGAACTCGTGCGCCTCCAGGTTCAATCCGAAGCCTTGGCCTCATCGCTTGGGATTCTTTCGAATCCACCAAAGGTAGTGAAGGAAGAGGAGCTCATCCTTTTCCGTGAGCCGCTCGTTGTGCTGAAAGACCCCGAAGTGGACGGTTCCGAACTCTCCCTCACCGTCATCAAACCCTCCGGCTCCCAGCGCCAATCCACAGGAGGAGCGGAGGCTCTTTCCGATGAGGCCAAACAACTCGCGGACGAGGCCTCCAACCTTGTCAACCAGCGACGCTTCCCCGACGCCGAGAAAAAATACCAACGCATCGTGGAAATGGCCCCAGGAAACCACTTCGCCCTCGCCAACCTCGCCGTCACTCAAATTCAGTCCGGCAAACTCTCGGCCGCCCAGGTCGCTCTGGAAAAAGCCGTCGCCTTGAAACCCGACGATGTTTTCGCCTTGGTGAACTTGGGTAATGTCTACTGCCGTCAAGGCCGCTTCGACGACTCGATCACCATCCTGAATCGCGCACTCCAAGCCGATTCCAAAAACTCCGTTGCTCACAATTACCTCGCCATTGCCCTCGGGAAAAAAGGCGACAACGCCAAAGCGGAGGAGTCCTTCCGCGCAAGTCTCGCCATCAATCCAAACTACTCCAACGCCCACTTCAACCTCGCTGTCATGTATGCCACTTCCGAGCCCCCTTCGCTTCAGCTTGCCAAGAAGCACTACGAAAAAGCCAAAGACCTCGGTGCCGAGCCGGATTCCGTTTTGGAACGCCGCCTCGCCCAGATCCAGCCGGCTCCTTGAATTCGCACTCTGCTTGGTCCTCGCGAAAAAATGTGAGTCCAAAGTTGCCATGCGGAACGAACATTGTTAGAACCACCAAACTTTATGGCTTACACCGTCACGCGTCCGCGCCTCACTTTGGCCGAAAAGATCTACCTGCCCTCGATTGTCGCGGGCCTTCTGATCACGCTTAAACACATGCTCCGCCTCTTGACGGGCCAGACGAAAGTCACCATGCAATACCCCGAGCAGAAGTGGGACGCCCAGATGCCCGCTTGGTATCGTGGCGCTCCGACCCTCGTAAGCGACGAGCATGGACGCGACCGCTGCGTGAGTTGCCAACTCTGCGAATTCATTTGTCCGCCCCGCGCCATCACCATTCATCCCGAAGAAATCCCCGCCGACGAGCGCTGGGGCAAGGTGGAGAAACGCCCGAAGACATTTGATATCGACATGATCCGTTGCATCTACTGCGGCCTCTGCGAAGAGGTCTGCCCGGAGCAGGCTATCTATCTCCGCAAGGATTATTCCATCACTGGTCTCTCCCGCGCCGAGATGGTTCACGACATCCACAAACTCCGCGAGCTCGGCGGCGAAATGACCGGTCTCGTCAACAAGTGGAACGAAAAAAAGTAGAACAACCCGCCTCACGCTGGTAGAACGCCACCTCACACCACCACATGCAACTCGCCCTTTTCTCGATCTTCTCCCTCCTCATGCTCGCCTTCGCGCTGGGAGTGATCCTGCTGAGAAACCCCGTCTCCTGCGCCATGAGCCTCGTCATGTCGTTCGTAGCCCTAGCAGCCATCTTCGTGACGCTGGATGCCTACTTCATCGCCGTCGTCCAAGTCCTGGTTTACGCAGGAGCCGTGATGGTGCTTTTCCTTTTCATCATCATGTTGCTCGACCTGCGTGAAGAGAAACGCCGCCGCGTCCGCCTCTCCGCCTGGGTCGGTGGTGGCATCGTGGTCGGAGGCTTCCTTTCCGCTCTCACCCAAGTCATCAGCGCCCTCCCGGCTTTGAATGTCGTGAAGCCCGCCGTTTCCCACCCCATGGCAAATGATGTCGCCCTGGTCGGTTTCGCCCTTTTCCGCAATTTCAACCTGCCCTTCCAAATCATCGGCGTCCTCCTTCTCGTGGCCACGGTCGGGGTTGTTCTCCTCAGCAAGAAGGAACTTAAGTGATTCTTTGATTTCTCCATGCCAACCTTAGCGCATTACCTCATCGTCAGCGGACTCCTCTTCGCCATCGGCCTCGGCGGAGTTCTTCTGCGTCGGAATATTCTCATCATTTTCATGGGTCTCGAACTCATGCTGAACGCGGCCAACCTCTCCCTCGTCGCCTTCTCCCGCTTCAACCTGACTCCCGACGGCATGCCGAACTACAATGGCCAAGTGCTCGTGTTTTTCATCATCACCGTCGCCGCAGCCGAGGTCGCCGTAGGCCTCGCCATCATTGTCGCGCTCTTCCGCGCCAAGCAGACCACACATGTTGAAGACTTGAATACGCTGAAGTTCTGATGAGCACGCAAACCGCGCCCTGGATTATTCTTTTCACCCCGCTGGTCAGCGCCGCGCTGATCCTCCTCCTCGGGAAATTCTCAAAAACACTCAGCGCCTCCCTCGCGCTCATCGCAGCCATCACAGGGTGCGTTCTGAGTTGGTGGCTCTTTAACCAGCCGGTTGATGGCAAGACGCTATCCCTGAACTGGCTGACTCTTGGTCCTGAGCTGAATCTCACCATCGGCGTGACCCTTGACCACCTGAGCAAGGTGATGCTTCTGGTGGTGACCTCTATTTCCGTCCTAGTTTTCACCTACTCCCTCGGTTACATGCGCGATGAGGAGGGGTATTCCCGCTTTTTTGCCGGTCTCTCGCTCTTCCTGTTCTCCATGCTGGGTATCGTGCTGGCAGATAACTTTGTGATGATGTTTATCTTCTGGGAACTCGTCGGCGTGAGTTCCTACATACTCATCGGACACTATTACTCGAAGGATTCGGCAGCGGATGCCGGAAAACAGGCGTTCATCGTGAACCGTATCGGCGACTTCGGTTTCTTGCTCGGTATTCTTCTCCTCTGGTTTGGAACAGGCACGGTTGTCTTCAGCGAGTTGATCGAAGCCATTCCCGGTCTGGCCACAGCCCCGATTTACCTCACGGTCGCCTGCGTGCTCGTCTTCATGGGAACCATCGGCAAGTCCGCGCAGATGCCGCTCCATGTTTGGTTGCCGAATTCGATGGAAGGCCCAACACCGGTTTCTTCTCTCCTTCACGCTGCGACGATGGTTGCGGCAGGTGTTTACATGTTGGCTCGCATTTTCCCGATTCTGGAAATCGTCCCGGACGCCCGCGAGATCATTGCCTGGGTTGGCGGCATCACCTGCTTCGCCGCCGCGCTCATGGCCACCCAGCAGAGTGATATCAAGCGCATTCTCGCTTATTCCACCATTTCCCAGCTTGGTTACATGGTGCTCGGCATTGGTGTCGCTCCGACATCCGATGTCGCGATGTTCCATCTCTTTACTCACGCTTGCTTCAAGTGCCTCCTCTTCCTTGCAGCCGGTTCAGTCATGATCGCCATGCACCACGAGGTGGATATGTGGCACATGGGTGGACTTCGCAAGAAGACCCCGGTGACCATGATTTGCTTTTTCCTCGGAATGCTGGCCCTTGCCGGATGCCCCTACACCAGCGGTTATTTCAGCAAAGACCTTATCATCGAGTGGGCGGTCGTGAAAATTCCGTTCCTCGGCTGGCTCGTTGCTGCAGCGGCTGGTCTCACCGCTTTCTATATCTTCCGTGAGTTCTTCGTGATCTTCTTCGGCAAAGCCCGCAGCGAGCACGCGGAACACGCCAAGGAACAACCCATCACCATGCTGGTTCCGATGCTCATTCTCTCGGTTCTCGCCATTTTTGCCGGGTTCCCGTTCATTCAGGACCACTTTTTCAAGTTGGCCCGTCCGGACCACGAACTTGTTCCACATCTCTTGCACCCGCTGCTCTATGCCATGTTCTTCGGCGGCGCAGGCCTCTCGGCATTGCTTTACTTCAAAGCCCAGAAAGATCCCATCTCAATCCCGCTCTTTGCAAACAGACTCTACATCGACAATGTTTACTTCTGGTTCGTCAACAACATCCAAGGCGGCGGTGCGGCCTTCCTCTCTTGGGCCGATCGATGGATCGTTGATCTCCTTGTCGTCCAAGTTCCAAGCAAGCTCACTTGGGCCTGCGGGTTCGCTCTGCGCTTCCTTCAACTCGGTAATATCCAAGCCTACGCCTTCTTCTTCGGCGCCGGTGTGGTCGGTCTTCTTTACATCCTGATTTCCAAATGAGTTCCGTCAGCCCGCTTCTCTTCCTCATTCTTGTGCCGATCCTCTCGGCCGTGCTCGTCATGGCCGGAGCCAATCCGAGGTTCACTTC
>JBILMW010000022.1:0-22383 GCA_044375335.1 Terrimicrobiaceae bacterium
TCCGCCGCAGTGGAGGGTCGTGCGCGCCTCCGTGCTCTATGCCATCGGCAAAAAGAAGGAGGCGGATGAAATCACCAGAACGATCAACAAAAGCCAACTCCGCCCCGAGGAGCGCGCGCTTCTCCCCGCGCAGTAGGTTTCATTCCCATGCCGCCCGCCGCGACATCACAGCCCACCGCTCGACAGGATGAGGTCCTGCGGGAGCTGAAATCCTGCGGTCCGCTTCCCGTGCGGGAGGTCGCGGACAAGCTGCAACTGAGCTACATGGGGGCCAAAAACCACTGCCTCGCGCTGGAGAAACGCGGTCTCCTCTCGAGTCGCAACAGCCACCGGGGTGCTGGCCGTCCGCTGTTGGTTTACAGCCTCACCTCTAAAGGTCAGGCGTGGTTTGAAGAGACCGACAATGCCGCCGCCATCTCGATTCTTCGCCATGCCCAGAATCTCTATGGTTCGAACAGCGCAGCGAAGTTGCTGCTCCTTTACTTCCAAGAGGTGACCGAAAAATACAAAAACCAGATTCCCACACAGACTCCGGTTGGCGACAAAATGATCCTCCTTGCCAAGGCGAGAGATGACGAAGGCCGCATGGTGGAATTGGTGCCGGGCATCCGGATTATCGAGCGCCACAATCCCTCAGCGGCCCTGCACAAGGCATTTCCCGAGGCGGATGCCCTGGAGGAGTCGCTTTTCCGCCAAGTGCTGGGCGTTCCAGTCCGCCGTCGCGTTCACTCAAACGGCGCTCAATACGAGATTCACTTCGACCTCCACACTCCCCTCGCCCACAGAAGCTGATCCTGAAAATCAGGCTGCGGAATTTTTGATGTCCTGCGCGTATTCCCGCGCAGCGCGTTGAATCTCGCTGGCCACATCTGCACGAGGCTTGGCAAACTTTGGACGGAACCAGGGGAACAACCCAATCAGGTCGTGGAGAACAAGAATGCCGCCGTCACACTCCTTGCCGCTGCCAATGCCGATTGTAGGGCATGTTATCTTTTTCGAAATATCAGCCGCAAGCGGAGCATGGACTAATTCGAGCACGATGGCGCTGGCACCGGCATGGTCGATCGCCTGGGCGTCAGAAATCAGACGCTCAGCCTCGGGTGTGGATTTGCCTTTTATGTGGTAGCCGCCCTCCTCCACGACGCGCTGAGGAAGCATTCCAAGATGGCCGATAAGCGGAATGCCGTCCGCAAGGATGGCTTGTATTGCCGGCAGGCATTCACTCCCGCCTTCGATCTTCACGAGGTCGGCACCAGCGGCACGAAGTCGGCGCGAGTTTTCAAGGGCCAATTCAGGAGTCGCACAACTCCCGGCCGGCAGGTCGGCGGCGACAAGTGTTTTCACCGCCCCACGAGCCACGGCGCGGGTGTGGTGAATCATGTCATCCATCGTCACATGCGTGGTGTCGGGATGCCCCAAAACAACCATTCCCAGCGAGTCTCCGACAAGGAGCAGATCAAGCCCGCATTCATCGAGAAGGCGAGCGGTCGGATAGTCATAGGCCGTAAGCGTTGCCAACCGGCGGCCTTCAGCCTTGGCTTGGCGGAGTGATGTTGGTGCGGGTTTCACAGGATTTAGGCGGGAGGTTGATTAAAAATCAGCCACGGCTTGAGGCAATGACTCGGCAGGAAACTCTGCCAGGCGAGCGGCGATGGATTTTCCCCAATCCGGCAGAATGCGGTCGGGACAGATGTCCGCAAGTGGGCAAAGAACAAAAGCACGCTCCGAAATCCGAGGGTGAGGAAGAGTAAGTTCGGGCAGGGTGAAATGGAGGTTGTCGTAGTAGAGGATATCGAGATCGATCGTGCGCGGGGCATGAAACGCATGCTCGCGCGGGCGTCCAAGGGTCTGTTCGATGCTCTGAAGTCGGATAAGCAAGTCCAGAGGTGGCAGGGTGCAGGCGATTTCGATGGCCGCATTGAGAAAACAAGGAGACCCCCGAGGGCAATCCACCGGCTCGGTTTCATAAATGCGCGAGCACAAAAATGGCCCATGATCCTCGTGAAGGGCAAACAAATGGGTCCGTGCTGCCTGAAGGAGATGAAGGCGCTCGTGCAGATTCGAACCGAGCGCGATGCCGACCCTCATTTCAGGCCGAGAACATCCTGCATGTCGTAGAGCCCCGGCTTTTGGCCTTGTGCCCAGCGGGCGGCGCGGAGGGCGCCCTTGGCAAAGGTATCGCGGCTGGAGGCCTTGTGCGTGAGCTCCACGCGTTCACCGACATTGGCAAAAATGACCGTGTGATCGCCAACGACATCGCCGCCACGAATGGCATGCATGCCGATTTCCACATTTGTCCGTTCACCAACCATGCCCTCGCGCCCGTGCATGACATCCTTGCTGTATTCTAACTGACGAACATCAGCGAGAATCTCGGCCAACCGGCGGGCGGTGCCGCTCGGAGAATCTTTTTTCAAGCGGTGGTGCATTTCCACCACTTCGAGATCGAAGTCGGGCCCGAGGATTTCCGCAGCCTTGCGGGTGAGCCAGAAGAGGGTGTTCACACCGACGCTGAAGTTTGGAGCGAAAACAATCGGAATGGTTTTCGACAGTTCGGTGATGCGGTTGCGGGCATCGTCACGGTGCCCGGTGGTGCCGATGACGAGGATTTTCCCGGCGGTCGCGCAGGCTTCGGCGATGGCAACGGTGGATGTCGCATGCGTAAAGTCGATCACCGCATCGCATGTGGGAAGTGCCGCAGACAGGTCGTCACCGAGATCGGTAGCGCCAGCGAGGGTGAAGAGCGGATCGGCCTTGGCACACTCGATGAGAGCCTGCCCCATCCGACCGCGGGAACCATTAATGATGACGCGTGTAGGATTCATAGACCGATTCGGGAAAGGGTTTCAGTGAGGCGCTGGACGCTGGCGGGCGTCATCTCGCAAAGCGGGAGACGAACTTCGGATGTCATTTTACCTAGGCGGGCGAGGACGAACTTCGCCGGGACGGGGTTCGGCTCGATGAAGAGATCTTTGAAGAGCGGATAGTATTTGCGGTGAATCTCCAACGCCTTGGCGGATTCGCCATCAAGGTGGTGACGAACCATCCGGGATACTTCGGCGGGAATGATATTCGATGCCACGCTGATGACGCCAACAGCCCCGACCGACATGAAAGGAAGCGTGAGGGAGTCGTCACCCGAAAGAATTTGGAAACTGTCAGGGAGAGCCTGCCGGAGCTGGTTGACGCGCTCAACGGAACCCCCAGCCTCTTTGATGGCGACGATGTTTTTGAAATCCTTTGCCAGTCGCGCCGTGGTCTCCACCCCGATCTCGATGCCGCAGCGACCCGGAATGCTGTAGAGCACGATTGGAATCTTCACCGCTTCGGCGATGGCTTTGAAATGGCGGTAGAGCCCCTCCTGACTGGGCTTGTTGTAGTAGGGGGCGACGAGCAGGGCGGCATCGGCTCCGGCCTTTTCAGCAGCTTGGGTCAAAGAAATGGCCTCGCTGGTCGAGTTGGAACCCGTGCCTGCGATGACGAGGCAGCGCTTGTTTGCGGTTTGAATGGCGACCTCGATAACCTTGAGATGCTCCTCGTGGTCGAGAGTGGGCGACTCCCCGGTGGTTCCAACGGGAATGATGCCCGAGATGCCTCCTGCAATCTGCTCTTCGATGAGTTGGCGGAAGGCTTGCGTGTCGAACTGGCCGTCACGGAATGGCGTAACGAGCGCGGTGTGTGCTCCTGCGAATGTCATGGCTGAATGGTTACAAGGAAATGGTGCCCTCGAAAACAAAATCCGCCGGGCCGGTGAGTTTGGCCGCAGCAAAACTGCCGTCGGGATTCTTTTGGAAATCCATCCGCAGCGTGTCACCGCCGCGCACCTTCACATGGATTGGCGACTGCGCGCCGGTTTGCATCGCATGGAGAAGCGCTGTGGCACAGACCCCTGTGCCGCAGGCGAGGGTTTCGCCTTCGACCCCGCGCTCGTAGGTGCGAAGAAGGAGAGTGTCCGGCGCAATGACCTGTGCAAAATTGGCATTCGTTCCTTTGGGGCTGAAAGCCAAGTGCCAACGAAGAGCGGAACCAAGAATCTGGACATCGATTTTTTCGACTTCGGAGACGAAGACGACGGCATGGGGAACGCCCGTGTTGATAAAGTGAACCTGATGCGAGGAATCTCCAAGCGTGAGGGACTGCGGGTCACGGTGGTCATGCGGACGCCCCATTTCGAGAGTGACGAGTTCGCCCTCCAGCACAGCGGTGATGAGGCCGGCCTGAGTTTCGAATGAAACCATATTGGGGCTACCCTCCATGAGTCGCGCGGCGAATCTTGCAAAGCAACGCGCCCCGTTACCGCACATCTCGGCCTCGCCGCCATCGCTATTGTAGTAGCGCATGCGAAAATCCGCGCTCCCTTCGGCGGGCTCAACAGCGAGCAATCCATCCGCCCCCACTCCCCTGTGCCGGTCACAGAGACGGGCAATATCGCCACCTTCGAGAGAAAGGCTCCTTGTGCGGTTGTCGAGGACAACGAAATCGTTTCCCGCGCCGTTCATTTTTGTGAATCGAATATCCATCCGACAAAGAGACTAAAGTGTAAACGGTGCTCTTCGCAATCCAGCTTGGCGAGGAATTGCCGACCTGCGACCACATTTCACCATCACTTGCTCTTCATTACATACACGCCGTTCCAATCGGCTCCAGGCGGGTTGGCCATGAGGTAGCGAGTGCGTTCGATCATGACCAACGAAGGGGTGGTCGGGGAATCGGGGTTGCGCTCAGGGCGATTGGTCTCAAGCGTGGCAGATTTTTCGAAGCTCTCGAGCGCGGCCGACCAGCGCTGGTTGCGGTAGTGTTCAATGCCCTCGGCATAGATTTCGATACACTGACGGGTCTGCTCATCCAAATCCTTGCGGAGGCAGACAACCTCATACATCTCGGCGGGTTCGCTGCGGCCTTTGACAATGATTTTATCCAGAAATCGAAAGACGCAGTCGTCACCCCCGGCATCGGCGGAGCGTTTGGTCTCGCCGGTGATCATGGTATATACCCCGTAGCTCTTTGCGCCGCTCTCGCAGCGGGCGGCGAGGTTCACCATGTCGCCCATCATCGTGTAGTTGAATCTTTTTTCAGACCCCATGTTGCCGACCGTGGCGTGACCCGTGTTCATGCCGATGCGCATTTGCATCCTGGAAACAAACGGCGGCCACTTGTCGCCTTCACTCGCCCACTTTTCGCGCAGACCGGAAAGACGCTTGTGGAGAAGTTGGGTTGCCACACAAGCCTTGAGCGCGTGATTTTCCAACTGCACTGGAGAGTTGAAAATGCCAACGATTGCGTCGCCGATGTATTTATCCACATAACAACCCTCCTCCATAAGAATATCCGTCATCGCGCTGAGATATTCATTCATGAGGGCGACGAGTTGCTGTGGTGTGAGCATTTCAGAGAAGCCGGAGAAGCCCTGGACATCCGAGAAAAAAGCAGTGATCTCCGCATCGATTCCACCGAGCTTGGGTTCCTCGCCACTATCGACCATCTTCTCGACGAGCGAAGGCGAGAGGTAGGTGCCGAACATTCCTGTGATCCGGCGCTTTTGCCGCCGTTCGTTGGAGAGGTGGATCAGCGTGCCAGAAAAGGTGCAGGAAACAGCCGCACCAAGCGGAGCCACGAGCGGGATGATTGTTTCATAGGCTGAAAAAAACACAAAAGCCGCGACGATATAGCCGAGCACAACGACTGCCCCGAAAAGTCTGGCGAGACCATTGAACTTCTGCGGAACGATGCAAAAAGAGGCCGCCGCAAAGCCGAGGAGAAAAATTAGCGCGCAGTTCAACCATACCGGAGGTCGTTCGACGAAACGACCGGAGAGGATTGTTTTAAGCAGATTCCCGTGCACGGACACGCGCGGCACAGGATGCGAACCGTTCAGCGGAATGAGGCTTATGTCCTTGAGCAAGGGATCAACCGGACCAATGAGAACTACGCTGTCCTTGAAGGGCTCAAAAAACTCGCGGGCCGCTTGCTTTTCCTCCTCCGTGCCGCTTTCAAGCGCCTGCCCGAAGGCCATCACATGAACGATGCTCGCGTGGTGGTCTTTTTCCATCCAGGCACCGAACCAATTCGGCTCTGCCAGTTGTCCCATGAGAAGAGGAATGGATGCCATCGTGGTGCCGTCCTCTTTCTTCACGACAAGCACATCCTCCTCGATGGAAACCGCAGATGCTGGCAACCCCCAATAAAGCAATGCCAACTTCAGCGACAACGGCAGGTAGGTTTGGTTCGAGGTTTTTGCAAAAAACGGGATGTAGCGGACATCATTGCCAATCGTATCGATCAGGCCGACATGTCCCCATGTGGGACCGACGATTGGGAAGGCGGGGAGTTCCGGAGTTTCGTCCTCGGGAGTGGGATTTCCTTTTTGAAAGAGAAACGGGAAGTTTCCCTTCGTGCCGAATGTGGCTGCTGCAACGACATTTTTATTTTTGTGAATCGATTTGCCGAGAGCCTTGCTCCCGACCTCCGCTTCTTCGCGACCCAGCGCCGGAATGCCTGCCATCGAAAACACAAAATCCATCCCTGCCGCCTTGATCCCTCCGTGTTTGAAGAGCGCGTCCAGCGCCATCGCGAAATACTCACGGTTCCAAGGAAAATTCCCGAGCTTGCTGATCGACTCGGTATCGACATCCACATAGCAGACCTTCACGGGAGCATCCATCGACCCGCGCATCTTGATCCGGGCATCGATCGCCTGGTTTTCAAATGGAGCCAGAAATCCATCCGGCCCGAGAAAATCCTTTCGCGCCGCAAAAGGCGTGAGAGGAATCTGCGAAAGCAAAGCCCACAGGCTGCAAAGAACTAAAAATACGATAATCGAAACAACCGTCTCTTGTTGGGAATTTTTTTTGGTCACAATTTGGAAAACAAAAGCAGTCTCTGATCTTAATTGAAAGGACTGTCAAACTTCCTAAACGCAGGAGGAGTATTTGCTGATGCGGGAGGTGTTCTGTTAGGAAGAGACTCTTCTTTTATGAAAACAAAAAACCTCCTCGAAATTCTTGCCACGCCCAGTCCTTCGGGATGGGAGAAAGACGGTCAGCGGCTTTGGATCAAAAATGTGACTCCGCATGCGGACCGGGTTGAGTCGGATCCGCATGGGAATGCTTGGGCGGTCTTGGAGGGGGCGGATGCCAAGGCTCCGAGGGTCATGCTGGAGGCCCATGCGGATGAGATCGGATTTATTGTGAGGCATATCGATGACAAGGGCTTTATCGCCGTAGGGCCGATTGGAGGCTCCGACCGCACGCTGGCTTCGGCTCGGCGGATCAGGCTTTTTGGATCGAAGGGAGTCGTGCAGGGCGTGATAGGAAATACGGCGATTCACTTGCGGGATACTTCGAAGGACAAACCTGCCGAGTGGAAGGAACTGTTTATCGATGTCGGAGCCTCCTCGGCGAAGGATGTCGAAAAACTGGGTATCCGCGTCGGAACGCCTGCCGTTTTTGTCGACGATGCGATGGAATTTTCCGATGAACTGATCGTCGGGCGCGCATTGGACAACCGGATTGGCGGGTTCATTCTGGCGAGTATTCTCGCCGACCTCCATTCCGCGAAAAAACGCCCCTACGCCTCCACTTATGCCGTCAATGCGGTGCAGGAGGAGATCGGTTGCCGGGGCGCACAGATGGCCGCGCACCGCATTCGGCCATCCGTTGCGATTGTCTTCGATGTCACCCACGCCACAGACACGCCAGGCATCAATGTGAAAGAACACGGCCTCGTCGAACTGGGCAAGGGCCCGACAATTTCCCACGGCGCGGCGAACCATCCGCTCGTCATGCAGCGCCTTATCGAAGTCGCCGAAAAACACAAAATCCCGCTACAGCACGAGGCCGTCTCACGCAGCACGAGCACGGATGCCGATGTCATCTACACAAGCCGAGATGGCGTGGCTTGCGGACTCATTTCGGTGCCGCTTCGCTACATGCACTCACCGGTGGAAATGATCTCCCTCGAGGATGCAAAGAACGCAGCGAAACTGGCGACGGCATTCATTCGCAGCATTCAAAAGACCCACACATTCCGGATGCTCGACTGAGGCCGGGCATTTGACGGCGGGCCGAATCAAGGCCACAGAGAAGTATGATGTTCTGGGAGCACCATACGGACCCCCTCGCCTCCGGGAGGGTTTTTGCGGGCCGGGTTTTTCAGCAGTTTCTGCTGGGGCTGGCGCTGGTTCTCTTTGCCATCGGCGTGGGATTGGCGGGATACATGTGGATTGGAAACCTGAACTGGGTGGATGCCTTTCTGGAGAGCTGCATGCTTCTGAGTGGCGCAGGGCCTCTCTACACCGAGCGGGAGTCCTCCAATGCGCTGAAGATTTTTTCGTCCCTTTACTGCCTCTTTGGAACACTTGTGGTTGTTGTAACGGTTGCCTTGCTCGCATCGCCGGTGGTGCACCGCATTTTACACCGAGTTCACTTCACACACACCAAGCAGTGAGCCTGCCAAGACGGACTGCTATCTGGTCGGGGCGGCTCGTTTTTTGGTGAATTCCAAAACAGCAGCGACGACTTTTTCCATGGGGATGTCCTCCATACAACGGAAGTCAATCGGGCACTCACGGAGGAAGCAGGGGCTGCATTCCACTTTTTGGCGGATGACTTTACTGCGTGTGCTGCGCGGGCCGGTGAGGACGGGTTCGGTGGATCCGAAAAGGGCGACGAGCGGTGTGCCGATGAAGTCGGCAAGGTGCATGGTGCCGGTGTCATTGGTCAGGAGGCCACTGAGCTTGGAGAGCAGATCCATCAATTCGCCGAGCGTGGTTTTTCCAGTGAGGTCGGTGACATTGAGAAGGCCATTTGAGATTTCGCGGGCGATCGCTGAATCCGCCGCCGTGCCGAGGATGACCCAACTGCAATCAACCTGTTCGTTGACCTGCTGGACAAGCATTCGGAATTTGTAGGCAGGCCACCGTTTGGCGGAGCCGTATTCCGCGCCGGGACAGATGCCGATGACACAGTCCTTGCCACTTGGTTTCCAAAGCGAAATGGCTGCGGGCATGGCATCCGCTCCACACCGAGCGGCGATGTGCCAGTAGCGGTCGGAGTGGTGCAGTGGG
Source organism: Terrimicrobiaceae bacterium (assembly GCA_044375335.1). Classification (GTDB taxonomy): domain Bacteria; phylum Verrucomicrobiota; class Verrucomicrobiia; order Chthoniobacterales; family Terrimicrobiaceae; genus UBA967. The sequence continues at coordinate 9,065 of JBILMW010000022.1, forward strand.
GCGGATTTTTTACGGGGGATGATGACTTGGTCAAGGAACGCGGCGCGCGAGTGTCCCGCATAACCGACGCGGCGCCGGATGCCGGCGAGCCAGACTTCGAGGGCGGAGCGCAGGGAATTGGGAAGCAGGACGGCAGCTTCAAACTGACCTCGCAATTTTCCTGCGGTGGCAAAAATCGACTCGTCAGGCTCGATACCGATCACCTCGTCCACATCCCCCACCCTTTGCCAGAGGCCGGCGAGCTTTTGGGGGCAGAGGACGGCAACGCGGGCGTCGGGGCGACCGAGTTTGAAGGCTCGCACGGCGGGAATGGACATGACGGCATCGCCGAGCCAGTTTGGCGAGCGAACGACGAGGCGGAAGGGTGCGGGGTCGGGTTCGTTGGGAGGCAAGTAGATACCCCGCTTGGCTTCGTTGATGAGGAAATTCGGCAACGGGGTCTTCCAGCGGTTGTGAACCCAGAACCAGTCCGCCGGCGAGACGCGGATTTGTTTTTCGAGGGCTTTGTTGATGTCCAGCGTGAGTTGCTCGGGCTTTTCGGCAGACCACGGGACTTCAGGGCTGAGCACGACGCGCCAGCGGGCGAAGCCGGTTGTATAGATGGCAGCAGGGATTACGGCGGCATTCGTGCGGATGGCAAGCGTGGCCGAGAGCGGAGAGGTCGAGCAGAGGCGATTGAAAAATGGCGTCCAGACACCGCTATTTCCGGCGTGTTGATCCACGAGAACACCGAGGATGCCCGGTTCACGCAGCAGGGCAAGTGCGCCTTGGAAGCCTGCCTTGCGATCGAAAGTCTGAACCCCCAAGCGGCGGCGGTCGCGGTTCACGAGATCGTCGACCAATTTATTGTGGAGGGCTTGATAGACCGTGCCGAAATGCGCCTCGGGGACTTGGAAAACCAACTGGGCATAGAGTTCCCAGTTTCCGATGTGATTGATGGCAAGAAGCACGGGGCGCCCCTTTCCGATGTTTTGCCGGATGGAGTCGAGGTTATCGATTTGAGCAATCCGCTCGATCTCCTTCTGGGAGAGGGTTGGAATTTTTATGGCGCTCGCGACATTGGCTCCCAGAGTGGTGAAGTGTTTGAATGTGAGCGAGCGGATGGCCGCCGGGGACATTTCCGTGCCGAATGCCACGCTGAGATTTTCCCTTGCGAGGCGGCGGTAGCCGGGCAGGATGAGCCAAAGCAAAGAGCCCACCGCTTGACCTAAAAGAAAACACACGGACAGCGGCAGGAGTCGGATAAACCCGAGGGCGAGCAATGCGAAAATGTAAACCAGACGATCTGCCATGACGGAAACTTTATCTAACGGGAATCCCACGCTGACGGAAATGAAATCCATCCAACCGGGAGGCGTCGTGGGCATACTCGGAGGCGGGCAACTCGGGCGCATGCTGGCTATCGCCGCCAGACGCATGGGCTACCGCGTGCACGCCTACGAACCGCAACCCGACTGCCCGGCGGGCCAGATTTGCGATCTTGAGGTTAATGCGCCCTATACCGACGCGGCGGCATTGAAGGCTTTTGCCGAGGGAGTGGATGTGATTTCCTTCGAATTTGAAAACATTCCGCGTTCGGCCGTGGAGGCTGTGGCCGAACTTCGCCCCGTCAGGCCGCGCGGCGAGGTGCTGCACATCTGCCAAAACCGCGAGAGGGAAAAAACCTTCCTTCAAACAAACGGCTTCCCCTGCGCTCCCTTCCGCGTGGTGGATTCAGGCGAGGCCTTGCGCGCGGCCCTGGCGGAAATTGGCACGCCAGCCGTGCTCAAGACGGCCGACTTTGGATATGACGGCAAGGGACAAATCAAACTCACGGGCGAAGTCGATGCCGATGAAGTATGGAGGCAGTTTGGAGCACCGCGCGGGGTTTTGGAAAAGTGGATTCCCTTTCAAGCAGAGCTTTCCGTGGTCTGCGCTCGGGGCCTCGATGGGACGATCGCCACCTTTCCTGCGTCGGAGAACATCCACACCAACCACATTCTCGACCTCTCGATCGTCCCAGCGCGTTTTGCAGCACCGATTCTGAAAAAGGCGGAGGAACTCGCTTCGGAGATAACTCGCAAACTCGATGTCGTCGGCCTGCTGGCGGTGGAGTTTTTCCTGACATCCAGCGGCGAGCTTTTGGTCAATGAACTCGCCCCGCGACCGCACAATTCGGGACACTTCACCTTCGACGCCTGCGTGACGAGCCAGTTTGAGCAACAACTCCGCGCTGTGTGCGGACTGCCGCTCGGATCCCCCGAGCTTTTGAGACCTGTCGTGATGTGGAACATCCTAGGCGACCTTTGGAAAAACGGCACGCCAGATTGGAGCGCCGTGCTCAGCGACCCACGAGCTAAGCTCCACCTCTACGGGAAATCCGAAGCGCGTCCGGGCCGTAAAATGGGGCATGTGTGCCTCATGGCCGAGACGGTCGAGGAGGCCTTGGCAGGCATCAAAAACCTGCAAACCGCCGTGTCACGGAAAGCCTGAAACTCAGGCGGAGACTCCGATTTTTTCGAGCAGGAGGGGAATGTCGATGTGGCGGGCCACGAGGTCCTGAATGCTTTCGATTTTCTGTATGTCCCCCGGCTGAATTTTAATCGTTAGAGAAAAAATACGCTCAGCGATGGAGTAGCTGTCTTGAGGGGAGAAAACCACAGGGAGATTCGTTTTTTTCAACATGTCCAGCAGTGTGGTGTGTGGTTTCAGGTCATCGGAGAGAATCAACCCGCTAAGCCTTCTCTCACTACACTCAGAGGCCTCCGAGATGGCTGCGAGCACAATATCTTCACGATCACCTGGAACAATCAGCAATGTCCCGGACGAGAATTTTCGACTGATATTTGCAGAACTCACGGCCCCCATGACGACATTCGATGCGCGATTGCGAGCGAATCGGGCATTGCAGTAAAGCGTGCCACGAATCGTGTCAGCAACCTGCTGGATGGATGGTTCAGCAAGGATTTTTTGGACCGGCATGACGCCAAGAAGCTCGAGTCCGAGTCTGGCAAAACCACGCCGAGCGAAATCCGCCGTCTGTTCCATCTTCTCAGCCAAGACCTTGTTCATGACGACACCGACCACCTCCACACCTTCGCGTTCGAAGAGGGCTTTGTTGAGGGCGCCCTCATCAATCGGGAGTCCGATGCCCCCGGGCACTACCAACAAAACTTTGCTCGCAAGGATGCGGGCGACGGTGGCATTGGATAGATCAAAGACGGATCCCACACCCGCGTGGCCACTGCCTTCAATGATGGTGAAATCCTTTTCCCAACTGGCACGGTCGAAGGAACGCTGGATGCGCCTCACAAGCGTGTCGTGATTCGCCTCGTTGATGTATCGGCGCGTAAAATCCGGCTCCACCGTGATGGGGTTCATATCCTCAATCGGTATGAGGGTTTCATACACGGCTTTGATGAGAAGGCTGTCCTCGTCGATCCGGCGTCCATCGACCTCCGTGAAACGCTGACCCACGGGCTTGATGTAACCGATACGGGGGAATTGCTGCCTCAAAGCAGCGTAGAGCCCAAGAGAGGTCGTTGTCTTGCCAGTATCCTGCTCCGTGGCGGCAATGAAAATACGGGGCGTGACCGTGTTCAAAATCTTAATCCGCGTCCTCGTCTACTGGATAAAGCTTTCGGTATTCGATGGCCTGCAGGGCAACGATGGCGGCCATGCAGAGGATTTCTTCCGCAGAAGCTCCCCGTGGAAGATCAGCCGCCGGTCGGGTGAAGCCCATGAAAATCTGCCCGTAGGTGTTGGAATCCGCAAAAAGCCGAGTGAGCTTGACGGCGATATTGCCGCTATTCAGATCAGGGAAGATGAGAACATTGGCTTTGCCGCCAACATAGGTCTCACCGATTTTGATTTCAGACAAAGCTGGTTCCAAGGCCGCATCGGCCTGCATTTCGCCATCGATAGTCATATCCGCACCGGCTTTCTCAGCGATGTGTCGGGCTAGGGTCACGGCGCCGGCGACCTTTTCGGTGGATGCCGTGCGGGCGCTGCCTTTGGTGGAAAAACTCAGCAAGGCAATGCGTGGGCGGTGTCCGAAGACCTGCCTCGCAAGCAAACCGGCTTGGACGGTGATGGTCGCGAGTTGCGACATCGTGGGATCCGGCACCACGCCGGTGTCGGCAAAAAACAGCACGCCATCGTCGCCGTAGGGTCGGTTGTGAAGCTCCACGATCGTGCAGGAGGAGATCACATCCGCAAACGGCAGGGGCTTCACCAAATGCAGCATCGGCCTGAGCAGGGCGCCGCCCGATGCACTGGCTCCTCCGGCGAGGGCATCTGCAAGGCCGTATTGAACCATCATGGCAGCAAAATAATTCGGCCGCACCATGAGTGCGCGGCTGTCCTTCAACTCGACCTTGCGATAGCGCTCGATCCTTTCCAGACGGCGACAAAACACAGGCAACTCGGAGGAATTTTCGGGATTGATAATCGCCACATGGTCCAAGCTGATGGATTCGCGCTGGGCGATTTCTTGAATGACTTCCCGCCGTCCCAGCAGAATGGGAATGCCAAGTCGACTCTGGTAAAAAAGCTCTGCCGCCTTTATCACACGAGGCAGTTCACCGTCTGGAAAAACCACCCTCTTGGGATGTTTCCTGACTTTTTCAAAAATTGATTCAATAAACCTCATACCCTCTGCGATGGATTCCAAACTGACGAAGATTGCCGGTCGAGACAAGGAGAACATCTCCCCGCAGAGCCTCCTGAGGGCGCGCGGGCGGATCGTGAATTTGCAGCGCAGGCCGCTCATCATGGGGATTTTGAATATCAACGACGATTCGTTTTCCTCGGATGGGAAAATCGACACCAAGTGGGCTCTTGCGCGAGCAGTCGAAATGGTCGCCGAAGGGGCTGACATCATCGATGTAGGTGGCGAAAGCGCCCGGACAAACCGCGAGGCAATCAGCGAGGAGGAGGAACTCCGGCGGGTTAGGCCGTTTCTGGAGAATTTTGATCGCGCCATGAAGACGGCAGTCCCGCGCGATGCAGATCAACTTTTTCCACCACTGCTCTCGCTGAACACTTGGCGCTCCGGCGTTATCGAGGGCGCGCTGGAGGCAGGATTCGACATTCTGAACGACATGAGCGCGCTACCGGAGGCCACCAATGCACGGCTTTGCGCTGGAATCGGAGCCGCACTCCTGATCATGCACTCGCGCGGCGAGCCGAAGGTGCGGCACACGCATGTGACCTACCCGAATGTCATGGGCGAATTGCTGGCATTCTTTGAACAAAAAACGACCTTGGCCATCGAGGCCGGTGTTCCGCGAGAGAGCGTGATTTTGGATCCCGGCATCGACTTTGCGAAACAAGTGGATGACAACATCCGCATCTTCCGCGAACTCGACAGACTCACCTCGCTTGGATTCCCCGTGCTGTTGCCAGTCTCCCGCAAGAGCGTTATCGGGCGTGTGCTGGGAATCGAAAAACCTGCCGACCGCGATGCGGGAACGATGGCCTGCATAGTAGCTGGCGCGCTTCGGGGAGCGGCGATCTTCCGCGTGCACAATGTCTCTGCGGCATGGTTCGGGGTTCGAGCAGTGGAGGCTTTGCGGTGAAATCGGCGATTTCGCTACTCCTCCGTATCGCACTCGCTGCAGTGTTTTTCTATGCTGGCACAGTGAAAGCGGGTGCGAGCCAGGAATTCGCCATGGCATTGCTGCCTTTCACATTTGTCCCCCCGCAGTGGACGATGCCGCTTGCCCTGGCACTGGCTTGGACGGAAATCCTCGCTGCGCTCCTGCTGCTCCTGCCGCGCGTTTTCCCTCTCGGGGCAGTGTTAGTCGGAGGGTTGTGTTTGCTGTTCATCGGCGTTCTCTCGTGGGCTTTGTGGAACGGCATCATCGTAAGCTGCGGTTGCTTCGGTGCGGATGACTCCCCCTCCGCTTGGAAAATGCTCCTCGCGATCGGGCGCGACATCCTTCTGCTCGGCGCGGCGGCAGGTGTCCTTGTCCTACCGCGCATTGGGAAGAACACCTAAGCATCCCGCCGCTTGCGCCAGAGCGGGTGGATGTTAGTTTCCCCTCGTGAACAAGTCCGCTATTCCGGTGCAGATCCGCGCGCTCATTCCCACAAATGCGGGAACAGCCGTGTTTCTGGGAAATGATGAAAAAGTCTTCACCATCTACATCGACCAGGCCATTGGTGCAGCGATCAGCCTTTATCTGAACAGCGCCGAAAAGGAACGCCCGCTCACGCACGATCTCCTGGCCAATGTCCTCACCTCACTCGGCGCCAAGGTCGAGCGGGTCGCAATCAATGACTTCCGGAACGGCATTTACTATGGCCGCCTGATTATCACAGCGGAAAACGAACTCCAGCAGCGCAAGATCATCGAACTCGACGCGCGGTCCAGTGATTGCATGGCCATGGCCGCTCTCCAGAAGTCACCGATTTATGTCAGCAGCCTCGTGTGGGACGAGGTGGAGGATATGACCCCCCTCCTTGAACGCCTCCAGCAAGGCGAAGGCGGAGAGAGCAGCCAAGAAAAGGAAGAGGAGTAGCGAAATCCGATAGTCCTCAGCACGCCGCTCTTTTCCCAGCACGGGACAAGGCCGCCGTAAAATCAACTGCCGGTGCCGATGTAGCGGGCGTGGTAGCCACCAAAATCCCCCATCTCACCGACCGGCGGAACCGAGCGCATGTCGTAAACGGTGTCGCTTACGATGGTGCCACTATGAATGTCATAGACCATGACCTGCGCCTTGCCTTGAGTCCGGAAATCCTCAGTGCGGACGGCGATGAAGCGTGTGGATTTTTTGGAATACTCGCCGGTGCGGGCGACATACTCCCTCGCACGATCCTCGGCGACTTGGCGCTGGCGTTTGGTCGCTTGGTTACGGGAGACCAAATAAGCACCGCCGCCTGCAGCAAGGGCGGCTCCGGCTGTGACCGGTATGGTCACGGCGGGATTCACACCTGTAAGTGCGAGCGGGAGCCCAACCGCAAGACCCGTGGCAACACCTGCAACCGCGGCGTTCTCACCGGGAGTGAGGTTGGAGCAACCGCTGAGGGCGAGCGATGCAGCTACGGGCAGACAAAGCAAACGAACCGGCATGGATGAAAGTTTCATACGGTGGAAAAATTAGGCATGGATTTTTGAAAAACAAGTGCGACCATATTCGTATATCGCCATCGGCCCTGCCACAGCAACTCGCCGCTTGCGGCAGGCGGCGTTTCGTTGATTAATGAAGTGATCTTCGCCAATCAGCCGCATGGGTTTTTCTATTTTCTTTAATCAAGCCATCACCAGCAAATCGCCCACCCTGCGGGTCTTTGAATCACTGCTGGAGCCGATGAGCGATTCCGCGCTCGAGTCTCTTGCCGCCCGTTCGGCGGCCGTGACGCGACGGCACTTTGGCCGGACGATGCGACTATTCGCCCCGCTTTACCTTTCAAACGAATGCATAAACTCCTGCGCCTACTGCGGATTTTCCCGTGAGAATGCGATTCAACGCGTGACGCTTGAGATCGAGCAGGTGGCCGCCGAGGCGCGGCACCTGACCGAGGAAGGCTTTCGCAACATCCTGCTCGTCGCGGGTGAACATCCAAAGTTTGTCTCCGGCCCGTATCTGGAGATGTGTGTGGCGCGCCTGCGTCCGCTGGTTCCCGCCCTCTCGATCGAGGTCGCGCCGATGGAGACCGCCGACTACCTGCCAATCGTGCGCGCCGGCGCCGAGGGGCTTGTCGTTTATCAAGAAACATACCACCGCGAAACTTATCCAAAAGTTCACCTCGCAGGACCGAAAAAGGATTTCGACTGGCGGCTGGATTGCCCTGAAAGGGGATATGACGCCGGCTTCCGCCGTCTCGGTGTGGGAGCGCTTTTCGGATTGGCCGATTGGCGCTACGAGGCTGTGGCGCTTGCCGCACATCTGGAATATCTCCAGCGCGTATGCTGGAAGGCTCAACTCACCGTCAGCATGCCGCGCCTTCGCCCTGCCGCTGGAGAGTTCGAGCCCACGCATCCCCTCCCCGACCGTGAGTTCATCCAACTCCTCTGCGCCCTGCGTGTCACATTTCCCGCCATTGGTATCGTTCTGAGCACTCGCGAACCGGCTCCCCTGCGCGACCTCATTGCGCCACTCGGCGTGACCATGATGAGCGCCGGCAGCCATACCGAACCCGGCGGCTACACCGGCCAAGGCCGCGAGGCACTTCATCTCACAGTGAAAGGCAAAATCGTGCCCGATAGCGGGGCGGAAGCGGCCACGGAGCAGTTCTCCATCTCCGACGACCGGGATCCCCGCACAGTCCAAACCGTCCTTCATCGGATGGGACTCGAACCCGTCTGGAAAGATTGGGACGAAGCGATTCTCAGCGAGGCATGAAAATTCTCATCAATGGCGATACGCGCCAATTCGAAGAGTCAAAAACCATCATAGGCCTCGTTGAAGGCCTTGGTCTCGAGCCGAAGATGATCCTCATCGAGCACAATGGCATCGCACTTCACCGCAGCGAATGGAGCGCCTGCATCCTCTCGGAGGGCGACCGCATCGAGATTCTTCAAGTAGCCGCCGGAGGGTAATCCACAAGGGCGGCAGCCAACTGACGCTTGTCCGCGACTTCCTTGAGCGTGCCATCGGAAAGAAGGATTCCGAACCCCTCGCCATAGGCCGCACCATTCACGACGCAGGCATTAGTGTGGCACTCGCGAATTTGCGTCGCCCCCTTTGCAAGAGCCGCAGACCTGTCGCCGTCCAACTCGTATTTCCATCCCACGATGAACGCCCCAGAAAACCACTCCCGCAAACGGGGCAGAATTTTTGGCGCAGGCTCAAGATGCAAGGTGAGCGCCCCGTCACGCGTGGGGATTTTTTTCATCCCTGCAACGCCTTCGATCGATGCGACCTGAAAATCGCAAAGTGCGGCGGCATGAAAAATCGCATTCGGTGTGCGAGGCAAGGCGTGAAAGAGATCAGCAAGCGAGTCGTTTGTCGAAAACACCCGAACATCGATGCCTTCGGGTGCAGGAAATGTGCTCCCCTCCCCACGCAGGCAAATCACATCCCAACCCGCCTCCAGAAAGGCTCGGGAGAGAATCGAGCCGATTTCACCCGTCGCAAAATTCGTGATACGACGCACCGAGTCGATCGGCGCAGAAGCCGGACCGCAGGTAACAACAGCCAGTGGCTTGGGAGAATGGAGCGAGGACGAGAGCATCAGGCAGTGAGTAAATTACCCTCTGTGCTCTCTGTGTCGCCTGTGGTCAATCCCGACTCAATGCCGGAAATGCCGCGTTCCTGTGAAGACCATCGCAACACCTTTTTCATTGGCGGCCTGGATGACCTCGGGGTCGCGCACCGATCCACCTGGCTGGATGGCTGCCGTGGCTCCCGCCTCGGCGGCTGCGAGGAGTCCGTCGGGAAACGGGAAAAACGCATCACTGCAAACGACGCTGCCTTTGAGAGAGAGTCCGGCTTCTTGAGCCTTCCACACGGCGATGCGTGAGGAATCCACACGCGACATCTGACCTGCGCCGATACCCAAAGTGCGGTCGGGGCCCGCATAAACGATGGCGTTGGATTTAACATGTTTGACGATCTTCCAACCAAACTCCATCGCCTCGATCTCGGCCTTGGTCGGCGGGCGTGTGGTGACGACTTTGTGCTCGAGCTCCGGGATTTCAGCGGTGTCTGAATCCTGAACGAGCAAACCTCCCAGCACGCTGCGGATGTCGCGCCCACTTTGGGTGAGCGGCTTGAGCACGCGCATGAGGCGGAGATTTTTCTTCTTCTGAAGTAGTGAGCGGGCCTCGGAATCGAACTCGGGGGCGATGATGACCTCGCTGAAGATTTCACAGATCGCCTTGGCCAGCGCGAGGGTGATCGGTTGGTTGCAAATGATGATGCCACCAAATGGTGCCTGCTTGTCAGTGGCGAAGGCCTTTTCCCAAGCCTCGCGCAGATCGGGATCACTACCGACACCACAAGGGTTCGTGTGTTTCAGAATGGCGACCGTCGGTTTGCTGAATTCGGAAATGAGGCCGGCGGCGGCGCTGATATCCAGAATGTTGTTATAGGAGAGTTCTTTTCCGTGGAGCTTCTCAAAATACGAACCGAATTCGCCGTAGAGTTCGGCTTGCTGATGCGGATTCTCACCGTAGCGGAGGCGCATTTCGAGCGGGTAATCGATGCTGAATCGACCGCAGGTCTGCTGCTCGCGATTCAGGAAGGAAGAAATCATGCCGTCGTAGTGCGATGTCGTGGCAAAGGCCTTGATTGCCATCCGCTCGCGCAGGACCAGTGTTGTGCCGCCATTTTCTTCCTTCATATCGGCCAGCACGGCCGCGTAGTCGGAGGGATCTGTAACCACGCAAACCGACTGGTAGTTCTTCGACGCGCTGCGGATCATGGAGGGTCCACCGATATCGATTTGCTCGATGGCCTCAGCGAGGGTCACATCCTCGCGGGCGATGGTGGCCTCGAAAGGATAGAGATTCACCACCACAAGGTCGATCGGACGGATTCCATGCGCCTTGGCCTGTTCCTCGTGCTCCTCGTTGCCTCGGATGTAAAGAAGTCCGCCATGGATTTTCGGATGCAGGGTTTTGACCCGGCCCTCGAGAATTTCGGGCGAACCGGTGAAATGGGAGACCTCGGTGGTCGGAATGCCCACGGCTTGCAGGACCTTGGCAGTGCCGCCGGTAGAAAGAATTTCGATACCGTAGGCATGCAGCTCACGGGCAAAATCGACAATCCCAGTCTTATCGGAAACCGAGATCAATGCGCGTTGGATTTTCATTTTTTAAGAGAGAAAAAGTTAGTGGTCGCGCGCCAGGACTTCAACATCCAATCGGCGCGCGGAAGGGCATCAGCTCAATGTCTGGAAACTTCAAGCCAGCGAGGGAATCGACACTTCAGGCTCCACCTCGGCTTGATAATCAACGCCTGGGAGACCGAAACCAAACAGGCGCAGGAAGCTCTCTTGGTAGCCGGCAAAGTCCGCGAGTTCCGCGAAATTCGAAGTCTCCACGGCAAACCACCGCTCGCTGATGACATTCTGCACGGCATCCGTCATTTCCCAATCATCCAGACGAATCCGGCCCTCGCTGTCCGTGGCAGGCTCGACATTCGACAGGCGGTCGCGGAAAAGGCGATCCATCTGCTCGATGCACTCCTCATGCGTGCCACCAGCTTTCATGATTTTATAGAGAAGCGAAATGTAGAGCGGCACAACGGGAATGGCTGAACTCGCCTGCGTGACGAGAGCCTTGTTCACCGAAACCCAGGCCTTGCCGCCAAGCGGTGCGAGTTTGGAGTTGAGTGAAGCACAGCAACGCTCCAAATCCTGTTTCGCGCGGCCGATGGTGCCATTCTTGTAGATCGGCCAAGTGAGAACCGGGCCGATGTAAGAGTAGGCCAATGTGCGAACGCCAGGCGCGAGCACTCCGGCAGCAAGCAGGTCATCCATCCACATCTCCCAATCCTCGCCACCCATCACAGCCGTGGTGTGCGCGATCTCCTCGTCATTCGCAGGTTCAATCGAAATGGAAGTCACCTCACCATTGCCGGTGTTGAGATTTTTGTTCGTGTATGATTCACCGATCGGCTTGAGAACGGATTTGAAAACCTCGCCCGTCTTTGGGTGCGTGCGACGGGGCGAAGCAAGGCTGTAAATCACACAGTCCACTTGGCCGAGATCCGCCTTGATGGCTGCAATGACCTCCTGCTTCATGGCGTCCGAAAAGGCATCACCATTGAAAGAGCGCGAATAGAGTCCGGCGGCGGCAGCCTCACGCTCGAAAGCGGCAGTATTATACCAACCCGCCGTTGCCGTGCGTCCACCCTCTGCCCCGCGTTCAAAAAACACACCAATCGTGGCAGCATTCGCGCCAAAAGCCGCCGCAATCCGCGAGGCGAGGCCATAGCCAGTGGAACTCCCGATCACGAGAACCTTCTTGGGACCGTTAGCCAGAGGGCCGCGCTTTTTGACAACCGCAATCTGGTCGGCAACATGCTTCGCACATCCCGTCGGATGGGCAGTGGTGCAAATAAATCCACGAATCTTAGGTGAGACAATCATATCGGACGACAGACTGAATGCCGCTGGAACTTCACTCAATATTTTTGTTCGCGTTAGACCTCCAGATTTGGAAGGGGGATTCCGGCAGGAAGGCCCTCTCGTAGGATGCTCGACTTGTTGCGAAGATGGTCTTGGCCCTTTGAATTTGTGATCCGGCCGAGTTTGAAATTTGGGTCAGGCGAGGACGCTGACCCTCCCAATCTGTAGCTGCGCGGATTGTGGCGGAGGAGGTGGGATTCGAACCCACGGAACCTTGCGGCTCTCCGGTTTTCAAGACCGGCGCAATCGACCACTCTGCCACCCCTCCTTTGCAATAATAATCAGCAGTTTATTTTATCAGGACAATAGACAGGAATACTGCTCGTTGCCGATTTACTGCCAACTAAACGAATGTCCAGCAATCCAAGACGCAGGCGACTCGTTGGCAAAGTATACAGATCGCGAAAGTGTGTTCGCAAGTTTTTCATCGTGGCCAACGGCGAAAATTAGATTCTGAATCGGCTAAAAGAAATTGCGAATCCCATTCCTCCAACCACGAGAAGCAGGCCCAGACTGGTTGGATTTTATGACACATTTGCAGCTTGGAATCGCCGTCGATTTGTAGTGCGAAAGTTACAGCATCAGGAATTCCTGTGGCCGAATTAGGCGGGTCAGGGCGCCAAGCGGGGAAGGAGAAATCCCACGGTGGTTTGCGAAGGCGGAAACGCCAAGCGATGTGTGGGTGAAAAGCCCAAACAAAAAATTCTCCTCGGACTTCATTGACCGCCGATCCTGATTGGGAACGGCGGTTTTTTTGTGGCCCGAAATTTCTGGCGAGAAACCCAAAAGGAGACACACCATGAACACACTTGAAAAACCATCGATCCGCGTGCTCGCGCACAATGTGGATCATCACCTCTGGAACAACCACGGCACCTGGTGGTGCCACTACACGGTCCACCTGCCGGACTACACAAAGCGCCGCGTGCGCCTGAGCCTCGGCACCCCTTGTGTGGATCGCGCGCGCAAGCTCCGCGATGAAATCCTGAAGCGCGCCGCCAAGGGGCACGTCCTCTGAAATGAGCGAACTTATCACAATCACGCTAAAGCTGAAAAAATAACCACAGAGGACACAGAGATCACAGAGGAGGAGAAATAAAATGTGAGAATTCGTAATCGTCCTGAAGCAATCCGTTTTTGCCCTTCTTTAGAGTGCAATCGAGGCTTGGGCGTTCCGAGAAAAAGCAGAAAAAAGTTGCGAGGTGAAGGACTGTCCAGTATCAACTCAGCTCTCTTCCGCGCGGTTAGCTCAGTGG
>JBILMW010000136.1:0-7024 GCA_044375335.1 Terrimicrobiaceae bacterium
GAATCGTAATCGCCGCATCGCGCAGTGGGGATTCGTTTTCCTTCATGATGTCGCCGATCTTGGCATCCGCGCTCGCCACTTTGAAGTTGGTCCGCAGGTAGCGGGAGCTTCCGCTTCCGGAGAGGTTTACAACGAGTCCGCCAAACTCGGCGGTATGCTCTCCAAGGGCTGAAACCGTTTTCGGAGTCTTCGCGGCATGGTCGCCCGCAGGCTTCGCCGTGCCCGCAGCCGCCTTGAGCTTGGGCAGGATTACAAAATCCATGACGCCGTAAACCAAAGCCGGCACAAGGATCACGACGGCTATGACGGGCATCAAGGGATTCCCGGATTTCTTCGGGGCTGCAAAGTTTTGGTTGGCTGTATCTGCTTCGTTGGCTGGCATATTGTTTGTTTTGTTTTTTAAATTGAGACTCTTATCGCTTCAAGTTCACGATTTCCTCCATCACGGAATCGGAGACGGTAATCACACGGGATCCTGCTTGGAAAGCACGCTGGGCAACGATGAGGTCGGAGAATTGTTGGGTCAAGTCCACATTGGAAAGTTCCAGTGTGCCTTGGATGATGTCGCCGAAGAGCGTTGCGTTCGCAGCGGTGGCTTCAGTTGCTCCTGCGGCACCAACTCCGCCAGCTTCACCTCCAGGGTTTGTGAGGAGGTTGCCCGAAATTCGCTCTAAGGCATTGGGGTTTGCAAAGGAGGTCAGGAAGATTTGGCCGATCGTTGTGGCGGCTGTGCCATTTGCATAATAAGCCGCAATTTCTCCATTTTTATCGATTTTATACGACTGAAGTGGGTTGGCCCCTTGTGCCGGAGGGATTACAACTGGGCCACCGCCCATCATCACATTCATTCCATCGTTGGTCAGGAGGTTGCCTGTGTCATCAAGTCGAAAATCACCAGCTCGTGTGTAGTAGAAATTTTGATTCTCAGGATCTTGAACCTTGAAAAAGCCCTTGCCCGAAATTCCTAAATCCGCCGGTCCACCGGTTGTGCTGAGAACTCCCTGCGTAAAGCGTTGGCTAACACTTGCAACACTAGTTCCTTGACCGATTTGCATCGTGTTTGCTCCAGGAATATCGCCATTTGCAGGGGCAGAACGGTTCAGAGTTTCGCTGAAACTATCTTGATTGGTCACACGGGAACCTTTGAAGCCCGTTGTGTTTACATTGGCGATGTTGTCGCCGATGACTTCGAGGCTTTTACTAAAGGTTTTGACGGCAGATACGCCGCTATTAAATGAGTTTAAGGGAGCCATAATATTATTTAGTTTATTAGTTTACGGCAATAAGATCACAGTTGTGTCGCGACTGGCGTCGGGGTGTTGGAAGCTGGAGATTCCGGAACTGCTGGTGGTGGCGGAGTCGAAATACCTGTTATCAGTTTGGTCTCGTAAGTCTTTCCATTGATAACGATAGCCGGCTTGCCATCTTTGAGCTTGATTGCTTCGACGATTCCTGTGGTGTCACCAGTTGCATCGGTGATTGTGACTTGTCGGCCAAGATAGGAAGGAGCCGATGCGAGCTTTTGATCAGTTGTGAATGATTCAAAGGATTTGGAAAGAGTCCGCATCTGCTCCAGAGAAGTGAAATTCGCCATTTGCGAAATGAACTCCGTATCCTTCATAGGATTCATGGGGTCTTGGGATGTGAGCTGCGTGGTGAGCAGCTTCATAAAATCATCCGCGCCGAGCATTTGCTTGCCTGCGGTCTTGTTCATGGCAAGTCCGGTGATCGGATCCTTGGTGGCTGGAGTTGGACTGGTTACGGATGAAATAGCCATAAGAATTATGCCCAGAGGTTTACCTGTCCCTGTCGGGTGGTATTTGAGGGGTTTTGTTGTTGGGGTTTGACAGTGAAAGGCTTGATGCCAGTTGTTTGGAAGTCCGCATCTTGTTGATATTGGCGTCTCCTGCCTTGATCAAATGCAGCATCATTTTGACGGGAGAGACCGTCTTGGAAATTCGACTCGCCAAATTGTAGGGTCGGGGAGCGGTGGGTTGCCGTGAATTCAGGCCAAGCTTTCTGAAGGGCCTCGCGGAGTTCGGGCGATTCGGTAATGAAGGTCGAGCGGATTTCTCCGGCGCGGATATTGAGTCGTATGCGAACCGATTCGTTTTCGCCCACAGGGAGGTCGAGTTGGATTTGGGATTGCCCAGACTGCTTGAATTTTTCCAATTCGATAGGAAGAGATTTGAGAAGGGACGTCGCCTTTGCCGTTGGACTGGCTGATTGTGAGCGCGCCTCGGAAGGAGTCGGCAGGGACGGGTTGCCGGATGTGAGTTGGGAGAAATTGGAATCCGCAGTGTCACCTGAGACGGATGTTACAGCCGAGCGATCCAATGCTGCAACGGAGGCGAGTCGACTCACCGAGGTGATGGATGACTCTCTTCCCATTCCGGGAATCTGGCCACCTTGCATTTCATCGACTGTTTTCAATGAGATCATCTCATCATCCATCCCAGCATTTTCCATGCCATCGGCAGTATTTTTGCCTTTATCAAGAATGTTCGAATAGGTGGAATCGGCTTCCTTTTTTTCCGAGGAAATTTCGGCTTCGATTTCCTGCTCGGCGTTGTCCTGATTTTCTTTTTGCTTTAGACTTTGGGTAGCTGGAGTGAGGGATTTGGAATGGGGTTGCTCGGTTTGCTGCGTTGGCTGGTTGGAGATTTCCGCATCGGCTTGAGGCTTGGTATCCAGCGGGTTTTGTTGCTGGGTTTGAGCCGTAATCATTGCAGCATCTTGGGCCTTTCTGCGTTTTTTTGCCGCTTCGGCTTCCTCCAACTCCTTTTCGCGTTGCTCACTTGGATCATCCTTTGGAATGAGGCTCTCGAAGGGAGCGAGTTGCGCGCCGTTTGCGGGATTCTGAAATTGAAAGAGTCCCTGTCCGTCCAAGCTGCGTTCCGGCGAAGTGCCGGGCTTGGTTTGTGAGGTTGGAAGCGGGGAGGTCATTGGGTTGCCTGGGTGGTCTCGTTTTTGAAGAGGCGGAGTTGGTCGCTGATGGTGGCTGCGCGGTTGGCGAGGGTGGTTTTGGAGTCGGCTGGAGCGGCGGGGTCCTTGGTCTTTGCCATTTCGCCGAGAATTTTGGCAACGATATCGGCTTTCATCGTGGCGAGGAGTTTGACGATGTTGGCGTCGGACATTTCGGAGAGAATAGCGACGGCTTCGGCGGGTTTCATAATCGCGTAGCTGCGGGCCAGGTTGCGGATATTGGATTTCTCGGTGCTCAAGAGTTCGGTGGTCTGGGTGGTGAGGTTGTCGCGCATTTTCTCAATCTCGCCGCGCAGGCGGAGGAGTTCCTCGCGGAGGCGAAGGAGTTCCTGTTTCTCGGCGGCGATGCGCATTTCTACGGCTCCAAGGTCTTTGGTTTTCACCTCATAGCCGGTGCGTTCTTTCTGGAGTTCCTGAATAAGGTTGTCGATTTCGGCGGTGTAAAAATCCCAGTCTCTGGATTGGGATTTGATTTTTGTCCGCGTGGCTGGAGGCTCCGGAGGCAGGGTGGTCACGGATGGCCACTTGAGCAGCAGGACGCCTGCGGCGGTGGCTGTGCCGAGGATCACGGCGAGGAGGATCAGACCCCAGCTGGAGGAGGGCTTCTGGTCGGCTTCGGAGAACGGATTGAGTGTGGGTGTGTTGGCGTTCATTTATGGGATGGCGGTTTGGAGAAAGCGGGTTGCGGTGACGAAATCTTCGAGTTGTTTTTCCTCGGCGCGGGCGGCTTCGAGTTGGATGTTGGCGAGCCATTTTTCGCGGAGTTTGAGCACGAGTTGGTGGTCGCGGTCGGCGGCGATGAGGAGTTCGCGTTTGGCGTCGACTTTTTGTTCCTCTTGCGCAAGACGGTTTTGGAGTGTGCGTAGTAGGTCGCGTTGGGCGTTGAGGGCGTTCCAGCCTTGTTCGCGCACCCAGGCGGGGAAACGCTCGCCGCTGATCATGCGGGTGAGTTCCTCCAAGCGGGCGGTGGCTTCCGCCACACGGGCAGCGGCTAGATCGCGGTCGCGCACGGCGGCGGCAAAGATTTCCGAGGCCTTATCTTTGGCCTTCTCGCGCAGGTCGAGCACGGTCTGGAGACTGTATTTTTTCCGGGTCATGCGACGATTTTTGCGAGTTCGGTGAAGCTTTTATCCCTCGTCCATTTGTCTTCGATGGGTTGGCGAAGGAGGTTGCGAAGGAGCGGGGTTTTCTCGATGGCGAGGTCTACATGGGCGTTGCTGCCCTTCGTATAGGCGCCGATGGTGATGACATCCTCGTTTTTGCGATAGGCAGCGAGGAGGTCGCGCGCTGTGCCGATGGATTGCAGTTCCTCCTTCGAGCAGATTTCGAGGGTCACACGGCTGACGCTTTCCAAAACATCCACTGCTGGGAAGTGGTTTGCAGTAGCCAAGGCCCGGCTGAGAACCACGTGGCCGTCGAGGATGCCTCGAACGGCGTCGGCGATCGGTTCGTTCATGTCGTCGCCATCGACCAGAACGGTGTAGAGGGCTGTGATCGAACCCTGTTCGGCATTGCCCGTGCGCTCAAGCAGGCGGGGCAGGACGGAGAAAACAGAAGGCGTGTAGCCGCGGCTGGTGGGGGGTTCTCCCACGGCCAGACCGATTTCGCGCTGGGCCATGGCGTAGCGGGTCACGGAGTCCATCATGAAGAGGACTTTTTTGCCTTCATCGCGGAAATGCTCGGCGATGGCTGTGGCGATGTGCGCGGCGCGGCGGCGGATGAGGGCCGGTTGGTCGGAGGTCGAAACGACGATGATTGAGCGCGCCATGCCTTCCGGGCCGAGATCTTTTTCGATGAACTCTCGCAGTTCACGCCCACGCTCGCCGATGAGAGCGATGACATTGATATCCGACTCGGCTCCACGGGCGATCATGCCGAGGAGGGTGGATTTGCCGACTCCCGAGCCGGCAAAAATACCGAGGCGCTGACCACGGCCCACAGGGGTGAAAAGGTCGAGGGATTTCACGCCGGTTTGGAAGGGCTTGAGAATCCGCTGGCGGGTGAGGGGATTGGGCGGTTGACAATGCAGCGGGCGTAGGGTTCCGCCAGGAAGTGGGCCTTTGCCATCGATGGGACGGCCTATGCCATCAATGATTCGGCCGATAAGGGCGTCGCTGACATTGATGCCCGCCGCACGACCTGTGGCGGCGACTTCGCATCCAGCGTGAATCTCCTGCATTTCGCCCAATGGCATGAGAAGAACGCGGTGGTCGCGGAAGCCGACCACTTCGGCTTGAAGACCGTTCAGGCGGGGAGAGCGAATTTCGCAGATGTCGCCAAGGGAAACATTCGGCCCGACGGATTCGATAACGAGTCCCGTAACTTGCACGACTTCGCCCATCCTCACCAGCGGGGTGGTGGATTCGATGCGACCGCGCAGGTTTTGCATGAGCGCGGGCAGAATGGGCGAGCGTTGGTTCATTTCAGTGACCGGGCCACATTTTGAAGTTTCGTAAGAACGCGGGCATCAATCATGCCAAACCGGCTCTTTGCCACGCAATCGCCTGGCGTAAGTTCGGGGTCCGCCGTCAATTTGATGCCGGGGTATTTCTGCTCCAGTTCGGCATCGACTCCTTGGACCAACGCGAGGTCTTGGGGATGGAGGCGGACTTCGACATCGGTCGAGCCCGGGGCAACTTCGGCGAGGGTTTCGGCAATGGTCTTGCGAACGGTTTCCGCATCAGGCTTGAAGCCCGCTAGCACGCGGTGGGTGATCTCGAGAATGAGATCCGGCAAAATCTGGGAAACTTCGTGGGCGAGGGTTTCTGACTGTGCGGCAAGGTTCTTGAAAACGGCATCCTGTAGCTGGGCGACTTCGGCGCGCTGCTCGGCGATCTGGTTTGTGAGCGCCTCGGTGGCCTCATGGAAGCCCCGGTTGTAGGCCTCCTGGCAGGCGGCTTCATGCTCTTCGAGGCTCACGCGCGTGTCCACCGGCTCCTCCGCAGCGGCAAGAATTTCCTGCACGATGGTGATGGCCACCGGCACGGCGGTGAAGTCGATCGCTTTAGCCTGCGGATTCACTGGAGTCCTCCTGGGAGATATCAATCTCTCCGGCTTCGGAGAGTTGCATGATCTGGGCGATGATGCGGTCCTGGGCTGCCTCAACATCCTTATTGCGGACGGGGCCCTGGATTTCGATTTCTTCCTTGAGTGACTCTGAAGCTCGTTTCGACATGGCGCCGAAGAACACGCTTTTGACCGCCTCGGAGGCGTTTTTCATCGCCACGGCGAGTTCCTGTGTTTCCACATCGCGCAGCAGGCGTTGCACATCGCGTTGAGTGAGGGTGGCGATATCTTCGAAATTGAAAAGCCGTTTGCGGATCGCTTCGCCCAGTTCGGCGTTGCGCTCCTCGATGCGGCCGAGAAGATTTTTGCTGAGTTCCTTGTCGAGGGACTTGAGGAGCTGTGCGGCTGCCTGTGCGCCGCCGCGTTTGTGCATGCTGTATTGCTGCGAACCGCTGGAGAGGTGCTTGCCGAGACTGCGCAGCACTTTATTGATCAGTTCGCTCGAGATGGAATCCATCGTTCCCAAGCGCTCTACGATCTCCTCGCGGGCTTCAGGTGAAAACAAGGGGATGATCTGCGAAACCTGACGGGCATCAAGATAGGAAAGAATGAACGCCACGGTCTGAGGCTGCTCATTTTTGATGATGTTGAAAATCTGCCGCGTATCCATCTGGCTGAGTTCGCGGACGGCATCGATCGAGTTGCTGGCTGGAAGGGCCCGCAGAAGGATGCTGGAAGCGGCTTGGGGGCCCCGGGCGGCCTCAAGGGCGCGCTGGGCAAACGCCATGCCGCCGAGGGCCGTGGAGAGGCCGTCGCCGATCAGGCCGCAAAATTCGTCGAGGACTTTCTCTTGGAGCTTGAAATCCACGACATCCATCGTGGCCATTTCGCGAGCCACGGCTTCGATCTCCGGGTCGCGGAGTTGCTTCATCAGCTCAGGAGCCAGATCGGGGCCGACAATGATGAAAAACGCAGCGAGTTTCTGCGTTTTGGACATTGTTTCGAATTCAGCGGTAGGCATGGCTTAGGAGTT
>JBILMW010000023.1:0-22301 GCA_044375335.1 Terrimicrobiaceae bacterium
CCTCCTGCCAAGAAAGCGGCTCGGCGAATAGTCTTCCCTCCCCTCCCCGCTACGCCTGCCAGCGCTGCACCAACTGCTGCCGCTGGCCGGGGTTTGTGAAACTCACGGACTCCGACATCAGCGCGATTTCCCATTTTCTCGAAATGCCGGAAGTCGAGTTCATCCAGGAATTCACCCGACTCCGGCCCCGCCGCGATGGACTCGCGCTCACCGACCAACCCGATGGTGCCTGCATCTTCCTCGAAGGCCGCGACTGCCGCATCCAGCCCGTGAAGCCCCTCCAATGCGGTGGATTTCCCAACGAATGGAATTTCCCCGGCTGGCGCGAAGTCTGCGAAGCGATCGAGGTCCCGGCGAAATAAGATTGCGCGAAATTTCTACGAACAGTCAGATGCCGCTGTCTCGGCAGCATGGCTTTTCAAAATTCAGGCTGCATGGCGGGCCGGACGCAAAAAAACGGGGTCACGGTTTTGAAGCCGTGACCCCGTTTGTGGAGAGGGAAGCTTTTTAAGCGATTTCTTCGCCGACGGTGTAGCGGGTGAAGCGGCGGATGATGATGTTTTCGCCGAGTTCCGCGATTTTGCTGGAGACGAGGTCTTTGATGGTCGTCTCGGGGTTTTTAATGAAGGGTTGCTCGAGAAGGCAGACGGTGCCGTAGAATTTGTCGATTTTGCCGTCGACGATTTTATCCACGATGTTGGCGGGTTTGCCTTGGACTTGTGCGGCGGCGATGTCGCGTTCGCGGGCGATGAGGTCGGCCGGAACTTGTTCGCGGGTCACATAGAGCGGGTGCGAGGCGGCGATGTGGAGGGTGACATCCTTGACGAACTCGCGGAAGATTTCGTTTTTGGCGACGAAGTCGGTTTCGCAGTTGATTTCGACGAGGACGCCGACTTTGCCGGCGAGGTGGATGTAGGAGGCGATGGTGCCTTCCTTCGCTTCGCGGGAGGCTTTCTTGCCGGCGCTGGCGATACCTTTTTTGCGGAGAAGCTCCTCGGCGGCGGCGAGATCGCCACCGGCTTCGGTGAGGGCTTTTTTACAATCCATCATCCCCGCGTTGGTTTTTTCGCGGAGTTCTTTGACAAGGTTTGCTGAGATTTCGGACATGGTAATTTTTTTGATCGGTCGGATCGGACTGATCTGACGGATCAGTCCGATTTACTGCTGTTTACTCGGAGACGGCTGCGAGTTCGGGCTTGCGAGCTTTGGCTCCGCTGCCTTTGCCTTCGAGGATGGCCTCGACGAGTTTGGAGAGGACCACGCGGATCGAGCGGATGGCGTCGTCGTTTCCAGCGATCGGATAGGTGATGTTTTCCGGATTGCTGTTGGTGTCGACAATGGCGATGACGGGAATTCCGAGGCGGTTGGCTTCGGCTACGGCGATTTCTTCACGGACGGTGTCGATGACGACCATCACATCGGGAAGTTTGCCCATTTCGGCGATGCCACCGAGGTTGTGAAGGAGCTTGGCACCTTCGCGGCGGATAGATGAGGCCTCGGCTTTGTTGATCTTGGCAAAAGCCGGAGATTTCTCGAGAGCCTGGATTTCTTTGAGACGGGCGACGCTGCGGCGAATGGTGGTGAGGTTGGTGAGCGTTCCACCCAGCCAGCGCTGGTTGACATAGAACTGGCCAGTGGCCTCGGCGGCTTCGGCGATGGCGCCTTGAGCCTGCTTTTTGGTTCCGACGAAGAGGACTTTTCCACCATTGCGGACGAGGTCACGAAGGTATTGGGTCGCGCTGTCGATTTGCTCTACGGTGAGCCCGAGGTCGATGATGTAGATCGAATTTTTTTCCTCGAGGATGTAATCACGCATTTTGGGATTCCATCGTTTGGTCTGGTGTCCGTAGTGGACGCCGGCCTCGAGGAGTTCCGTCATGAGTTCGACGCTGTGTTGGTTTGCTGTGGCTTCTGACATGGTGTGGGTGGTGGATTAGCTTGCGGCTTTTTGTGATTCCTTTTTATCGGCTCCGAACGCGTCGCCGACTTGTGTGATTTGGATTTTGCGGTTTGTCTCAAAGCCGGTGCCTGCGGGGATCAGGTGGCCCATGATAACGTTTTCTTTGAAGCCGCGGAGTCGGTCGACCCTGCCAAGTGTGGCGGCTTCGGTCAAGACGCGTGTGGTGTCTTGGAAGGATGCTGCGGAGATGAAGCTGTCGGTCTCGAGCGCGGTTTTGGTGATACCGAGGAGCACGGGGCTGGCCTCGGCAGGTTTGCCGCCCTTGGCGATGACCTCTTCGTTTTCTTTTTCGAAAGCGAGGCGGTCCACTTGATCACCCCAGAGGAGTGTGGTGTCGCCTTGCTCGGTGATTTTCACCTTGCGGAGCATCTGACGGACGATGATCTCGATGTGCTTGTCGTTGATTTCCACGCCTTGCAGACGGTAGACCTCTTGAACCTCGTTGAGGAGGTGTTCCTGGAGTTCCTGAGGTCCGCAAATGTCGAGGATCTCATGCGGCACAACGGGTCCTTCGGTGAGTTGCTGGCCTTTTTTAACGAGATCGCCTTTGAAGACGATAATGTGTTTGTTGAGCGGGATGAGGTGTTCCTCCTCGGCGCCAGTCTCGGTGTCTTTGACGATGAGGCGGCGCTTGGCGCGGACGGTTCCACCAATTTCCACGACGCCGTCGATTTTGGCGATGTCGCAGGCGTCTTTCGGACGACGGGCTTCGAAAAGCTCGGCGACGCGAGGGAGACCACCGGTGATGTCCTTTGTTTTGCCAATCTTACGAGGTGTTCGGGCGACGCGCTGTCCAGCTGGGACTTTGGCGCCTTCTTTAACTTCGATGTGGGCTCCAGCAGGAATCGAGTAGCTGGCAAGAAGGTTCTTGGCTTCGTCGACAACGATGATCTGCGGGTGCAAGTCTTCTTTGTGCTCGATAACGACATTGCCGCGAACGCCTGTGGATTCGTCGATCTCCTGACGGATGGTGACGCCAGGGATCATGTCGCGGAATTCGATGCGACCGGCTTTCTCGGTGATGATCGGCACATTGTAAGGATCCCACTGAACGAGTGTGACACCTTTTTTGACGCTGCTGCCGTCGGCAACGGAGATCACAGAGCCAACAACGATGTTGTAGCTCTCGAGTTCGCGGCCGTCCTTCGCATGGAGAGTGACGGTGCCGTTTTTGTTGAGAACGACGAATGTTTTGTCCACGGTCTCCACGACCTTGAGTTCGTTGAAGCGGATGGTGCCGTCGTTCTTGGCTTTGATGATTGGCTGTTTGAATGTCTGGCTCGCAGCACCGCCGACGTGGAAGGTTCGCATCGTGAGCTGGGTGCCGGGCTCGCCAATCGACTGGGCGGCAATGATACCAACAGCCTCGCCGATCTTGATCATGCCGCCTGTCGCAAGGCTGCGGCCATAGCACTTGATGCAAATACCGCGCTGGGATTCACAAGTAAGGGCCGAACGAATCTTGAGCTGCTCGTGGCCAATTTTCTCGAGAGAGGCTGCAGTCTCCTCGTCAACGAGTTGGTCTTTTTTGACGATCGCCTTGCCTGTGATTGGATCTTTAACGGTTTCGCAGCTGGTGCGACCGATAATGCGTGTCGAAAGGCTAACCACCTCCTCATCGCCTTCGTAGATCGGGCGAACAACGATGCCGTTGGCGGTGTGGCAATCATCGATAGTGATGATGACATCCTGCGCGGCGTCGACGAGTTTGCGGGTAAGGTAACCGGAGTCGGCTGTTTTAAGAGCTGTATCGGCAAGACCTTTACGGGCACCGTGTGCGGAAATGAAGTATTCGAGAACCGTCAGACCCTCGCGGAAGTTCGCGGTGATCGGCTGCTCGATGATTTCGCCTGAAGGCTTGGCCATCTGACCGCGCATACCGGCGAGCTGCTTGACCTGGGTGCGGTTACCACGAGCACCGGAGTCCACCATCATGAACACGGGGTTCATGTCGCGGCGGTTGTCGTTGTATTCCAGGGTGCGGAAGAGTGCGTTGGCGATCTCTTCACCCGTATGGGTCCAGATGTCTTGGACTTTGTTTTTGCGCTCGCCGTCGGTGATGATGCCTCGGCGGTATTGTTTCTCAACCTCGCCGATTTCGCGATAGGCCTTCTCGAGAAGCTGTTCCTTCTCCTTCGGCACCATCATGTCATTGATACCAATGGAAACACCGGCTCGGGTGGCTTCGCGGAAGCCGAGTTCCTTGAGGCGGTCGAGAGTTTCGACAGTGGTTTGCTGACCGCTGGTCTTATAGCAGCGCCAGATGATGTCCGAGAGTTGTTTCTTGCCGCAGACCTTATTATAAAATCCAAGGGCTTTAGGCCAGATCTGGTTGAAAACGACGCGACCGGCGGTGGTTTCGATCACCGACTTGGTGGAATCACCATAGACAGTTTCGACACCGAGATCGGGATTTTTGAAGAGAATGCGGGTCTGCGTGCGGATCGAGCGCTCGGAGAGAGCGAGCTCGACTTCATCCGCGTTCTCAAACAACGGCATGCGCTTGGCCTTGTCGGCGTCCTCACCGCGTGGTTTCTGCGTCAGGTAATAGCACCCGAGCGGAATGTCCTGCGAAGGCGTGGTGATCGGCTTGCCGCTGGATGGCGAGAAGATATTGTTCGGAGCCAGCATGAGCATGCGGGCTTCCATTTGAGCTTCAACGGAGAGCGGCACATGGACGGCCATCTGGTCACCATCGAAGTCCGCATTGTAAGCAGTGCAGACGAGAGGATGCACACGGATAGCCTCACCCTCGATGAGGATAGGCTCAAACGCTTGGATCGAAAGACGGTGCAAGGTCGGAGCGCGGTTCAGCATCACTGGGTGGCCTTTAGTCACCTCTTCAAGGATATCCCAAACTTCAGGTGTCTGACGCTCAATGAGTTTCTTGGCACTGCGAACGGTGTGCACATAGCCAAGCTCTTTGAGGCGGCGGATGATGAATGGCTCGAAAAGAACGAGGGCCATCTTTTTGGGCAGACCGCACTGATTGAGTTTGAGTTCCGGCCCGATGACGATAACCGAGCGGCCCGAGTAATCCACGCGTTTGCCAAGGAGGTTTTGGCGGAAGCGGCCACCCTTACCCTTCAGCATGTCGCTGAGAGACTTGAGAGGACGATTCGCCGCACCGGTTACGGCACGACCATGGCGACCGTTATCGAAGAGGGCATCGACAGATTCCTGAAGCATGCGCTTTTCGTTGCGGATGATGACTTCCGGCGTCTTGAGTTGCAACAAAGTGCGGAGACGATTGTTGCGATTGATAACACGACGGTAGAGATCATTGAGATCGGAAGTAGCGAAACGACCACCTTCGAGCGGGACGAGAGGGCGGAGATCCGGAGGAATAACCGGAAGCACATTAAGAATCATCCACTCGGGGCGGGTATTCGACTCTGCGAAGCCTTGAACAAGTTTCAGGCGTTTCGCGAGTTTTTTGCGGAGTTGCTTACTACGCGTCGAACCCATTGAATCCTCGATTTCCTGTTGAACAGCAGCAAGGTCCATGGATGCAAGGACTTTTTGGATCGCTTCCGCGCCCATGCCAGCGGTGAATTCTTCACCGTATTGTTCCTCGGCGTCGCGGAACTCAGCCTCCGTGAGGAGTTGGCACTTTTCAAGAGGGGTGCTACCTGGATCGATAACAATAAAATCCTCGTAATAAATGACACGCTCCAGAGCACGGGAGGTCATGTCGAGCATGAGGCCCAAGCGGGATGGCATACACTTATAGAACCAAATGTGTGAAACGGGAACGGCGAGGTCGATGTGACCCATGCGTTCACGACGCACGCGGGAGAGTGTGACCTCCACACCGCAGCGGTCGCAAATGACGCCCTTGTGCTTGATGCGTTTGTATTTACCGCAAGAGCATTCCCAGTCGCGTGTTGGACCGAAGATACGCTCGCAGAAAAGACCGCCCTTTTCTGGCTTGAAGGTGCGGTAGTTGATGGTCTCGGGATTTTTTACCTCTCCCTTGCTCCAGCTACGCATGGCATCCGGGGATGCCACGGTGATGGCCACCTCATCAAAACCAACGGGTTTCGCTTCACCAACGGATTCGTTGAAGTTTAGATCTTTCATTTATGATTCGTCAGGTTGTGTCGGGTTTTGGTTTCGGTATTAGGCGAGGCCTTCTGTGAGGGAGGCTGGTTGTTTGCCTCCGACGCGGACATCAAGTCCAAGACCCTGCATTTCTTTGATAAGAACATTGAACGATTCAGGAACGCCTGCCTCGAGAGAGTTGTCGCCTTTGACGATGCTCTCGTAGATGCGAGTGCGGCCGGCGACATCATCCGACTTAACGGTGAGGAGTTCTTGGAGTGTGTAGGCAGCTCCGTAGGCTTGGAGCGCCCAGACTTCCATTTCTCCGAAGCGCTGGCCACCATATTGGGCCTTGCCACCAAGCGGTTGCTGGGTGACGAGGCTGTATGGTCCAACGGCGCGAGCGTGGATTTTATCAGCGACCAAGTGGCCGAGTTTGAGCATGTAAATGTAGCCCACGACGACTTGCTGGTCGAATGGTTCGCCGGTGAGTCCATCGTAAAGAGTGGACTTGCCGTTTTCGTTGATCCAAGTGAAGCCTTCGACCTTCTTGGCGTCAGTCAGGAATTCGCGGATTTTCGATTCTGGAATACCGTCGAAGACAGGAGTTGCCACCTTGAAACCAAGGGCTTTGGCAGCCACGCCGAGGTGGGTTTCCAAAACCTGACCCACATTCATTCGGCTTGGAACGCCGAGAGGGTTCAGCACGATATCAACGGGTGTTCCGTCAGCGAGATACGGCATGTCCTCCTCGGGAACGATTTTGGCAACGACGCCCTTGTTTCCGTGGCGACCGGCCATCTTGTCACCGACGCTGAGCTTGCGCTTGCTGGCGATGTAAACTTTGACCTGCTTGATGATGCCGGGATCGATATCATCACCGCTTTCGATACGGCCGAGGTTGGAGTCGCGTTCGTTCTCGAGATCGACAAATTTGTGTTCGAATTGTCCGATGATCTCTTGGATTTTATTGCGAATCGGGCTCGGATCGATTTCGACATGGTTGTAAACCTTGGCGAGTTTGCGAAGGAGTTCCTTCGTGATCTTGCGGTTGGCTGGGATAATGATCTCGCCGGTTTGAGCGTTGACGACATCCAACGGAATTTTCTCGTTGAGCAGGATGTTCGAAAGCGCGGCGGTGAGTTGTTCATGGAGGTCGTCTTTGCGTTTACCAAAGTCCTCCACAATCATTTTTTGCTGCCGCTTGGACTCGGCGGGAGTCATTTTCGTGCGAGCGACCTCTTTTTTAGAGGAAACCTTCACATCCATAACGATACCATATGTTCCGGATGGAACCGTGAGAGAGGTATCTTTCACATCGGCCGCTTTTTCACCGAAGATCGCACGGAGAAGGCGCTCTTCCGGAGCGAGTTCCGTTTCGCTTTTCGGAGTGATTTTTCCAACGAGGATATCGCCGGGTTTCACCTCCGCACCGATGCGGATCACACCATCGCTGCCGAGGTTTTGGAGAGCCTCTTCGCTGATGTTCGGAATATCGCGGGTGATCTCCTCTGGCCCGAGTTTGGTATCGCGGGCACCGATCTCAAATTCGTCGATGTGAATGGAGGTGTAGATGTCCTCTTTAACAACGCGCTTGGAGATGAGAATAGCGTCTTCGAAGTTGTAACCGTTCCAAGGCATGAAGGCGACGAGCACATTGCGACCGAGGGCGAGTTCACCTTTTTCGGTGTTCGGACCGTCGGCAATGACATCACCCTTCTTGATCGATTGGCCTTTTTTGACAATAGCCTTCTGGTTGATACATGTGCTCGCATTCGAGCGCATGAATTTGCGAAGCTCATAGACATAAACGCCGTTTTCGGGGTCGTCTTTGATTTTCTTCTTACCTTCAGGAAGCGATCCGTCCTTGGTGATGACGATCTGGTTGGCCGTTACGGAAGCAACCTTGCCATTTGATTCCGAGCAAATAACCGCACGGGAATCGCGGGCGACACGGGCTTCGAGTCCAGTTCCCACGAGAGGTGAGTCGGAGACGAGCAGCGGCACACCTTGGCGTTGCATGTTCGAGCCCATGAGCGCACGGTTGGCGTCATCGTGCTCGAGGAATGGAATGAGACCGGCTGCCACGGAAACGAGCTGCTTCGGCGAGACATCCATGTATTGGATCTGTGATGGCTCAATCTCGAGGAAGTCACCACGATAGCGTGCGGAGACCTTCTCGCCGGAAAGATTGCCCTTGGCGTCCACTTCGGAATTTGCCTGAGCAATGTAGAAGTTTTCATCACGGTCGCCGCTGAGGTATTCGACCTGGTCGGCGACCCGGCCGTTAACAACCTTGCGATAGGGTGTTTCGATGAATCCGAATTCATTGATACGAGCAAATGTGCTCAACGAACTGATGAGACCAATGTTCGGACCTTCGGGAGTTTCAATCGGGCAGATGCGGCCGTAGTGGGATGGATGCACATCTCGCACCTCGAAGCCCGCGCGGTCGCGGCTCAGACCTCCTGGCCCGAGGGCCGAGAGACGGCGCTTGTGGGTGAGCTCGGAGAGCGGATTCGTCTGATCCATGAACTGGCTCAGCTGACTGCGTCCGAAGAAATCACGCACGACGGCGCTGAGCGATTTCGGATTGATCAGCTTCTGAGGCGTGATCTGGTCGGTATTGGCATCAAACAATGTCATGCGCTCGCGAACAAGGCGCTCTGTGCGGGCAAGGCCCACACGGCACTGGTTGGCGAGAAGCTCGCCCACAGTGCGGACACGGCGGCTGCCAAGATGGTCGATATCATCAGTCATGCCATCACCCGCGCGGAGGCGGACGAGATATTTCATTGCGGCGACAAAATCGTCCTTCGTGAGTGTGCGCTCGTTTTCGTCAACTTTGAGGTCGAGTTTTTGATTGATCTTGTGACGACCAACGCGGCCCAAATCATAGCGCTTGGCGTCAAAGAAAAGACGCTTGAGCATGCTGCGAGCATTTTGAACCGTTGGCGGATCGCCAGGGCGCAGCTTGCGGTAGATATCCTTGAGGGCCTCGTCCTCGTCGTGGGCGGGATCTTTTTTGAGGGATTTGATGATCGTGTCGTCGTCCTTGGTGTCAACGACCTTCACTGATTTGTGGCCCAAGCCGATCAACTGACGGACGATGGCTGTCGTGAGAGGTTCAAAAGCGCGACCGACTGTGATTTCTCCGTCGCGAATATCGGCAATGAGAACCTTGGTGGCGATTTCCTCTTCATCGAGTTTCTCGCTGAGTTTGAGGTCCTGTGTTTTGTAGAAAAGATTGATGATCTCTTCATCCGCTGGGAAGCCCACGGTGCGGAGGAAAGTTGTGGCAAGAAATTTACGACGGCGCTTGCGGCGGTCGAGGTAGACATAGAGGAGGTCGGTGGTATCGAACTGAACTTCGATCCAGGAACCACGGTCAGGAATGATGCGGAAGCCATGGAGGATTTTTCCATTGGCGTGGACAGATGTCTCAAAGCAGATGCCAGGCGAGCGGTGGAGCTGGGAAACGACGACGCGCTCGGCGCCATTGATGACGAAGGTGCCTTGGGGAGTCATCAGAGGCAATTCGCCCATGTAAACTTTCTCTTCCTTGGTGCTGCGCTCGTCTTTGTATCGGAAGGTCACATAGAGCGGGGCGCTGAAGGATTGGCCCTCGCGCTGGCACTCAAGTGCGGACATTTTGGACTCGCCGAGCTCGTAGCTTACGAAATCGAGGGATGATTTGTCTTCAAAGCCAAAGATAGGAAAAAATTCGCGGAAGACAGCCTGCAAACCGATGTCGCGGCGCTTGCTGGCAGGGACATCCTTTTGAAAGAACTCGTTGTAGGAGTTGACCTGCAATTCGATGAGGTTTGGTGGCTCGATGGCCTCTGTCAATTTTCCGAAATGAATGCGTTCAGACATGTTTTTTTGCGGTGCCGCGGGTTGTGTGGCCTAATCCAAGGCCGGGGCCGTCCATTTCTTCGTCAAAGCAAAAAGCTCCGTGATCGGACGAGGCTGGGTTTTCCAGAATTTCCGATGGCGGATGCTAAAATGTTTTTTGAGCGAAGGAGCAGATGGGTGTTTTTTTGCTGGTAAAGCGAACGAGTGAAAATAGCTAAACCCGCAGGAAGGTCAAGAGATATTCCGGACCTCCCTGCGGAGTTTGAAACTGGCTTACTTGACTTCGACCTTGGCGCCGGCGGCTTCGATCTTTTTCTTGATCTCAGCGGCTTCTTCCTTGGTGACGCCCTCTTTGAGGGGCTTAGGCGCGCCTTCGACGAGGGCTTTAGCCTCGGCGAGACCGAGTCCGGCCACAGCGGCGCGAACTTCTTTAATGACGGCGATCTTGTTGGATCCGGCATCAGTGAGGATGACATCGAAGGAGGTTTTCTCCTCAGCGGGTGCAGCAGCGGCTCCGCCGGCTGGGCCTGCAGCGGCTACAGCGACGGGAGCAGCGGCGCTAACGCCCCATTTTTCTTCGAGTTGTTTAACGAGGTCAGCAATTTCGAGGACGGTGAGTCCGCTGAGCTGATCGACGAGTGCGGTTGTATCTGCCATATGGTGTATGTGTGTTTTGGTATCGTCGTATCCCGAGGCATCGGGAAGATTGAGTCAGGAAGCCGCCTGACCGACAAGGAACCGGTTGTGTTTTCTTGTTGTCCATCCCCTCACCTTTCGGTTCAGGAATGAAATTTTTTCGGGTATTGTTACGCTCCGGCGAGTGCGTCGCCTTTGGCCTTGAGAACGCGGGCCAAGCTGGCGGCGGGTTCGTTGAGGATGCGGACAAACTGGCTGGCTGGCGTCTGCAGGAGACCAAGGAGCTTGGCGCGCAGCACATCCTTGCTCGGTAGGTCGGCGAGAGCGGCGACTTGATCTGCGCTGAGAGCAGCATTGTCGAGCACGCCAGCGCGGACTGTCGGCAACTTGAACTCGGCGGCGAAGGTTTTGAGCACCTTCGCGGCGGCGCAGATATCTGTCTCGCCAGTCACCATGGCTGTCTGACCCGCAAGCGAGTCGGAGAGTTCAGGCATCTTCAACTCGGCAGCGGCGATGCGAAGAAAGGTATTCCTCACAACGCTCATGCGGGCGCCAGCGTCGGCAAGACGAGTGCGGAGATTTTCAAAATGCGGCACCTTCATGCCGGTGAAGTCAACGACGAGCAGGTAGGGCGAGGCTTGGAGCTTCTCGCGGATGTCGGAAACGATGAGTGTTTTCTCGGGTCTCATGGAATGAAATGCTTAGTTTTTGAGGTAGGGTGCAGGATCCACGGCGAGACCAGGGGACATTGTCGCGCTGAGAGTGATGGCGTTTACAAAAGAACCTTTGGCTGTGGCAGGGCGGGCCTTGACAACCGCGTCGATGACAGCAGCGCCGTTTTCCACGAGGGCTTGTGGCTCGAAGGAAAATTTTCCGACCGGCACGGCGACATTGCCGTTTTTGTCGAGTTTGAACTCCACGCGGCCGGCCTTGACTTCTTTGACAGCTTTCGCCGTGTCGTCAGTGACTGTTCCGGTTTTCGGATTGGGCATGAGACCACGAGGTCCGAGAACGCGGCCGAGTTTGCGAACTTCTGCCATGGCGGCTGGTGTGGCGATGGCCACATCGAAATCAGAGAAACCTCCGGTGACTTTCTTGATCACATCTTCGAAGCCGACAATTTCAGCTCCGGCTTCTTTCGCAGCCTCGGCAGCCTGTCCGCTGGCGAAAACCAGAACGCGAACATTTTTACCGCTGCCATTCGGAAGGGGGCAGGTGCCGCGCACCATTTGATCGCTTTGCTTGGGATCGACGCCCAGCTTGAAGGAGAGAGTGACAGTCTGATCGAACTTCACAGAGGGAAGTGTCTTCAGAGTTTGAATTGCGTCGGCCAGAGAGTATTTCTTGTTGGCCTCAACTTTTGCCGCCGCTGCGCGGTAGCGTTTGCTTCGTTGTTTTTGCATGGATTGTGTGCAGTGCGAACGACCATCCGGTCTCCTGCGGTTAGGTTTCTCCCGTTTTCGGGAGGCGTGAAAATAGAGGAATGGATTGGAATGTCAAATTAAAAAATAAAAAATTGACTGCATCCGGATCGCCCGTATTTTCCGCAATCCGCCAATCAACCAAAAGCGGATAGAATACTCATGAAAGCCCAATACATCGACGAAGCCTCCAAAGTGATTTCCGAGCCGCAGGTCCTGATCAACATGGTCTCCCGCCGTGTGCGCCAACTCAATGCGGGAAGCCGTCCTCTCATCGAGGTCGACCCCGGCACAGGCTTGGCGGATGTCGCGCTTCTTGAAATCGCTCAGGGAAAATTGATCATGGCGCCTGAGCTCGCCGAGGCAATCTGATCCGCTCCCGGCGGCCCTAAGCCGCACTCATGTCCTCCGAAATCACAACCAACAGGAAAGCCTTTCGGGACTACAATGTTCTCGAAAAATTCGAAGCGGGCGTTGAGTTGAAAGGCACGGAGGTCAAGTCCCTGCGGGCTGGATTTGTCTCGATGCAGGGTGCCTTTGCCCGCCTTCAAAACGGCGACTTGTATCTTTTCGATTGCGCGATCCAACCCTACGAACGCGCAAGCCACGAGCAGCATGAATCAAAGCGCCCCCGCCGGCTTCTTCTACACCGAGCGGAGATCAACAAGCTCGCAGGAGCCGTCGAGCGCGAAGGCCTCACGATTCCCGCCCTGCGGATGTATTGGAAAAAGGGCCGCGTCAAAGTGGAAGTCGGCCTCGGCAAGGGCAAGCTCGCCTCCGACAAACGACAGGACTTGAAAAAGCGTGTCGAAGACCGCGAAGCCGCGAGAACCGTTGCGGACTTCAACAAACGGAGCCGCTGAGCCGCACAGGCTCTCCAAGAACCACTCAGATCACACCAATTGGTGACTCTCCGGCTGCATGACGACCTCGCTCAACACAAGGTGCGGAGGAGCATCGATCGCTTGTAGAATCAAATCCGCAGCGGTTGCAACCGGGATCATTTTTTCACGCTGCACGGCCATTTGAATATGATCCCAGAAAGGCGTGTCGATACCGCCAAGGTGGAAAAGACAGAATCGCAGACCCGAACGCTGATACTCCTGCGCGAAGCATTTGATCATGCCGGTGAGGGCATATTTGCTGGCCACATAAGCCGAAGCGTTGCGCATGGGGGCCTTTCCCAGAATGCCCGGAATGGTGATGAACAGCCCCTTCTTTGCGGCGGCCATGGCTTTGCAGGCCTCCCTGGCGAGGAGGAATGCGGCGCGAGCGTTCACATTCATCACATGGGTGAACTCCGCGTCCGTTGTGTCCGCCGCAGGCTTGATGAGACCGATGCCCGCGCAGTGCACAACCACATCCAATGAGCCCATCTCGGCGACAGCCGCTGCGACAATCTTCTCAGCCGCTTCAGGAGCGGCCAGGTCGCCGGCAAGAAGCGGAGCGTCCAAGCCAAGATTCTTGAGTTTTTCTTCCGAACGCCCGGTCAGAAAAAGAGAGTCTCCCCGTGCCGCGAGACGATTTGCCAACTCAGCCCCCACCCCGCTTGACGCGCCTGTGATCAGAATATTTGCCATGCTATGAATACGCACCGGAGGTTCGACCGGATGCAGCTTTCGACTATGCCTCCAAGCAGTGAAATCGTCGCATGGGGACAGCACCCCATAGGAACAACCATTCGATGCCGTTAATTGAGGCCGATGCAAAATCCATCCCGTTTGAGAAAGCGATGCCTGCTGGGCATTCTCGCGCTGTTCCTTGTGGTGGGTTCTTCTCCCGAAGCGGTAGCGGACTCTCCGAACCAATTGGAAAAAAAAGCACGCGGCGCCCTGAGTCGGCTTTTCAGACACAATCGATTGGCCGCCGAGAATGCCGATGCCGCTTATGCGATTCTTGTATTCCCCGAGGCCAAGAAACTCTCTCTGGGAGTCGGCGTGACGACAGCAACGGGTGTGCTTTTTGAAAAAATGAAGCCGCTGAGTTTTCACAATCTCACGGGCCTCTCATGCGGACTGGAACTGGGAATCCAAAAATTCGGCTATGCCATCTTTTTTATGAACGAAGAGGCGCTGGACTATCTTTACGACTCGCGCGGATTTGAGATCGGGAGTTCTCCAAGCCTGGTCATCGCCGATGGGATTTTTTCAGGCTCAAAATCCACGACCACTCAGAGGCCGGGAATCCTCACATTTGCTTTCAGCCACACCGGCCTGGCGCTGAATCTCGGAGTTCATATCGCCAAGATTACGGAATACGAACCCAGCGAATGATGCAACGCGGACATGGCCAAAGCGGGAGCGTATTTTTTCAAAAAAATCTTTCCTCCCCCAGCGGATGTCCGAGCAAGGTTGATAGCGTGAGCGGTGAAATGAACATCATAATTCCATCATTCATCAGTGCCCTCCTGAAACGCCTTCGCCCGAAGAACGAGTCCAGCAAAGGGCTGCCGACCCAGGTGGAATTCGAATTCGATTCACCGGCGACAGAAGACCACCCCCTGTTGCCAAGAAGTTCAAAGATCCATCTGAACCTGGCCGAGAAGGATCCAACACGCCTTCTTGCGAGAATTGAAGAAACGTTCGCCGCGGCTCCCGAGGAATGCACCATCGAACTGATCGGCCCTGGAATTCTGCTTCATGACAATGCACTCATGCTTTTTGAGGAACTGCGGAATCGCCCCTCACACACGCGTCTGCACATTCGCGCACGCACCTGCCTCATCGACGGAGCGATCCTGCTCTGGCTCGCCGGGGACACGCGATCCATGCGGGCGGATAGTTGGATACAGCTCTCGAGCGTGCGCAGCCAGCAGGCGGATTTGAGCGATACAGATGGCGATGTCTCGATTTTGATTGAGGACGAGGAACCGGCGAACACCGATCTCCGCTCGATTCATCGACACATCAACGAATGGTTGCCGGTTCAAGAAATCACCGGTCGCCGCCTCTTTGAACCCGAGCTTCGCGAATTCGGACTGCTCGACGACGCGGAAAGCCAGATTCAACTGGCTGCGTTGTTTCATGCCGAAGTCGCGGGAATCAACACTGCGCCGTCCCCGGAAACAGACCAAGTTGTCGCGCTAAAGCCCCAAAGCTCCGGGCGCTGATTGGATCGCCTTGACCTGCAACTTCGAGAGGCGATGGATGAGCCATGCGGTGATGTCGAAGTTGTCCACGAGGGTGGACATCTCGAGATTCCCAGCGGGTGAGAAGGCTCCGCAATCCTCCAAAAAGGCCTTCCGCATGGCGCGCACAGGCGGAATTTTCTGTTTACTGGACTCAAAAAACTCCTGAATTTTTTGCGCATCCATGGAAGCAGTCGCCTCCGCGCCGAGAAGAATATTGCCCTGCACCCAGTGGAGAAGGCCCTTGGCGCAAGCCTCGGCGTTGGGAGGAAGAGCCGACCGTGAGACCGCCAACTCCCCGGCTGCTTCACCGATGTGGCGGATCGTATGCAACCAAGCCCGGTAACGCTGGAGGCGAAGCGACTGATTTTGAGACAACGGATTCTCAGAGGCGAGCCTGACGCAGAAGCTCTCAATGGCGGATCCGAGCTGCACAAACGCCGGCATCTCGTGCGAATCGACATCCACAGCGGAAGGCTTTACTGCAAGGCTCAGACTTCCAAAAAGGCGGCCGAGCTCCTTTGGAATCAAATCCAGTGCAGTCTCGGGATCGGCGAGTGCCTGCGAACGGAGAAACTTTGGTTGCTCGGCATGCTCGGCAGCATCACTCGGCCAAAAGCGTTTCAGCAACACCTCGCAGAGCGGCAGAAACGGACTCAGAACGACAGCAGGAATCAGGTTGGAAAGAAAAAACACCGCCGCCAAGCGGATACCCTCTCCGCCAACAAGCGAGTGAACAAAAGCCTGCACGATCGGAACACCGGCACGCTCCACAAAGAACAATGCCATCATGAGCACACCGCTGAAGACGCAGAACAAATCCTCCATGCGCACGAGGCGAATCGATGAACCGCTAAGCCCGCGCGCCAGGAAAGCCCGCAAGGCGATGGCTCCGAGGTTGGTCCCGTAGATCGCCGGCGCGGCCTCGGCGACTCCGAAGGCTCCACCGGCCGCCAAAGTTATCAGAACCATCGCCGCGCCGGTGTTTGACTGCAACAAAGCCGCCGCGGCCACACCAATGAGGAATGCCTGAAATGGAGAGTGCAGCGCGACTTCGATGACTTGTCGAAACCACACCTCATCCTTGAGCGGAGCCAAGCCCGAGCCAAGTTGTTCGAGTCCGAAAAGAATAATGCCCACGCCGAGGACCGCGCCCGCGATGGTATTCCACGGTTTTCGCCGCACGGATCCCATGGCAATGCCAGCCACTCCGACCACAAATGCCACAACCGGATGAATGTTGAACGCTGCCAAAAACGCCAGCGCCGTCAGTCCCACATTGCACCAAACCACGATCACCCGCGCCGCAGCGGATTGGATCAGGCCGCTTCCAACCATGCTGACCAAAATAAATGTCACCGCCGTGGCACTCTGCATTAGCGCCCCGGCCACGAGTCCGCAAACGCCCGACAGCCACGGAGTGCCGGTAGCCCGCCGCACAAGCTGACGAAACCCGCCGCCACTCAAGGAACGCATGTTTTGTCCCGTGAGTTGGAGACCCAGGAAAAACAGGCCCAGCCCAAGTATGACGCCGTTGAATACGAACATGGATCACCGAAATATGCCGCCCCCGGCGTTTCGAACAAGAGAAGGATTCATTGGCATCGTGAAGACCGTTGCGAAATTCCAGAACACTTCATCTCCCTCCCTGCCTTTCGAGGGAATCCTGACGCGGCGTCTTACCTGTGAGTTTCTTGAAGGTTTTTGCAAAGTGGAATTCGTCGTGGAAACCAAGCATCTCGGCGAGTTCCTTGTTGGTGAACCGGTGACGGGCGAGGAGCTGCCTTGCACGCTCGATGCGGCGCGCCATGGCGTAGCGGGCGGGTGGCTCGCCTGCGATATCGGTGAATTTTTTTCGAAAGCTCTCGTAGCCCATCCCGCACGACTCCGCCACATTCCGGAGCGTTCGCTCATCGTCCGCTGCCGATCTTTCCAAAAGGTCGGATGCCTGCAAAAACCAACCCGGATGCTGCTCCTTCGCATTCCTTGATGAATGAACTTTGAAGATGCGGGACAGGATCTGTTGCCACATTGCCACGGCTTCGAGCATCGACTGGCCCGCTTGGTTCCATTGCGAAAAAAATGGCTGAAGAATCTCAAGTCCCGCGCGCGGAGGCTTCCAGTGGAAAGCGGGATTTCTGACATCAAAGATCTCCGCCTCGCGCCAAGCCTCGAAGACAGGCCCGCGAAAGCAGACATACAACTCATTCCAGATTCCGCCCGGTTCGGGCCCGTAGGAATGGGCCACCTCGGGAAAGACCAGAATCACATCACCCGCTCGCAGTGGAATATCAGTTCCGCGCGCGTCGTGGTATTTTCCGGTTCCTGCCACCAAATACACAATCGCCCATTGTCCAAAGACGCGCGGCTTGTCACGCCGAATGCCGCGTGATTTGGAAATGGTGCCTGCAAGTGTTATCTCACCAAGCGGTGAAGTGCCCGTGGTCTGAACGAGCGTGGTTTTCCAGTTATCGAGGGATGGAAGGCGCATTTACCTTTTCTTACATAAAAAATACCATGCACGCCATTCCTGTTTTTTCTCCATGTGTCAGAGTGGCCTCGCATGAAAACACTCGCCTCAGCACCCGTCATCAACCGCACACTCACATCCCTCGGTCATGAACTCGAGATGGATGAGCATTCCTTCGGCTGGTTGGAGGATTCCTCCGCCATCCGCAACGATCCGGCCGCCCTTCAGCAGAGCATGGATGAAAACGGCTACCTTTATATCAAAGGATTCTTCCCCCGTGAGGTCGTTCTCGAAGCCCGCAAGGCTCTCGTCGAGACGCTCGAAAAGGATGGGATTTTTGAAGAAGGCCAACCGCTCATCGATGGCATCCTGAAAGAGGGCATTCATCCCAAATTCAACACCACAGCTTGGAAAAACCAGCCCGCCATCAACCGCGTTGTCTTCGGTCCCGAGGTGCATCAATTTTATACCGGCTTCCTTGGCGGAGCCATCCGGCACTTCGACTACATCTGGCTTCGCACCATGGGCTGCGGTCACGGAACCGCTCCCCATTGCGACATCGTTTACATGGGCCGCGGCACACACCGCCTCTACACCGCATGGATTCCCTACGGCGAAGTGCCACTCGAAGTTGGCGGACTCATGATCCTAGAAAAATCGCACCTGCAAGCCGACCGCATCCGCAATTATTTAAACTCGGATGTCGATACGAGCTGCACAAACATCCCCGGTCACGACGGTTGGAAACACAACGGGCAACTCACCAACAACCCCGTGTCGCTGCGCCAGAAATTCGGTGGGCGCTGGCTCACCTCGGAGTTCCAGCCCGGCGACCTCCTGACCTTCCGCATGGACACCATCCACGGAAGCATCGACAACACCACACAGCGCATTCGCCTCTCCACCGATACCCGCTACCAACGCTCCGACGAACCCGTCGATGAACGCTGGGTCGGCGAGAATCCCATCGGTCACGGCCCAGATGCCAAGCTCGGCCGCATCTGCTGACAAGTCGCAACCCTTCAAAAACAGCCGCCCGGCCCCGCGCTTTGCGGCTGTTTTTTTGCAATCAGAGCTGGCCTGGAGAGTGGAAAAAACACCCCCAATACGCCAGAGCACCGATTATCGTCTGGCGGATTTTTTACGGTTTCGTATGAATACCATAAAGCACAGCCTCCCGTCACGGGCAGGTCTTTAGCAAATCACCATGACGCCAACAGATCTTTCATCCAACCCGGCAGCCCAAGTCTTCGTTCCGGATGCGCTCCCCTTTCCTGATGCCGCCTCGAGAGTCACTCATCTTGGCGTCGGCGCGCATCACGACGATCTCGAGTTCATGGCTTTTCACGGGATTGTGGAGTGCATGGACCGCACAGGCCGTTGGTTCGGGGGCGTCACCTGCACCGATGGTCGTGGCAGTTCGCGCAGCGGGGTTTTTGCCGAAATGAGTCCTGAGGAACTCGGCCGCGTGCGCGCCAAGGAGCAAAACGAAGCCGCCGTGATCGGACAATACGGGATCATGTTTCAACTCGGCTACCCGAGCTCGGCCGTGACCAATCCCGCCGACACCCGATTGCGCGAGGATTTGACGCGGATTTTGAAGAGCACCCGCCCCGAGGTCGTCTACACACACAGTCCGGCGGACAAGCACAGGACGCACCTCGGCGTTTTTGCCTCGCTCCTTCATGCGCTCCGCGCCCTGCCCCTCGAGGAGCGTCCAAAGCAACTCATAGGTTGCGAGGTTTGGAGGGATCTCGATTGGATGCTGGATTCGGAAAAAGTCCGCATGGATGTGAGCGGACACGAGACTCTCGCCAACAAACTCAACTCCGTCTTCGCCTCGCAAATCTTCGGTGGAAAACGCTACGACCTCGCCGTGACAGGCCGCCGTGCCGCGAATGCCACATTCTACGAGCCCCGCGAAGGCGATGAGTCCACACAAGTCCTCGTCGGCATCGACCTCACCCCCTTGATCCAGGACGACTCGCTCAGCGTCGTGGAATTCACCCGCCAGGCGATACGCCGCTTCGAGGAAAGCGTCTGCGCCGGACTGGCCCCTTATTTTTAATTCTATGGAAGTTATCATCCAACCCAATGCCGAAGCGGCTGCCGGAATGGCCGCCCGCCTCTTCTCCCACACCATACGAACAAAACCCAACGCCGTCCTCGGCCTGGCCACCGGTGGAACCCCCGTGCCACTCTACCGCCAACTCATCCAGCAGAACCTCGACTGGTCCCACATCACCTCCTTCAACCTCGACGAATACATCGGCGTTGGTGCCGACCATCCCCAGTCCTACCACGCGTTCATGCACGAGAACCTCTTCCAGCATGTGAACATCAATCGCGCAAACATCCACATCCCCGACGGCATGGCGGCCGATCCCGAAAAATTCTGCCGAAGCTACGAAGAAAAAATCCGCGCTGCAGGAGGCATCGACCTGCAACTCCTCGGCATCGGCACCGACGGACACATCGGATTTAACGAGCCGACCTCCTCCCTCGCCTCCCGCACCCGCATCAAAACCCTCACCGCCCGCACCCGCAAGGACAACGCCCGCTTCTTCGGCAGCGAGGACGCCGTGCCCTTCCATGTCATCACCATGGGCATCGGAACCATCCTCGACACCCGCAAGACCGTTCTCCTCGCCACGGGAAAAAACAAAGCGCACGCCGTGGCACAAGCCGTCGAAGGCCCGATCACCTCGATGAACCCCGCCTCTGCCCTCCAACTCCACCCCTCCGCCGTCTTCTGCCTCGACGAGGAAGCCGCCTCCGAACTCACCCGCGCCGACTACTACCGCTGGGTCTTCGACAACAAACCCGCCTGGCAGGTCATCTGAGGGAGGCTTCAAGCCGGCACAGCGGCAGAGCACTCCTTTCGCAAGGCTGCGCTCCCATAAAACGCCGCGCGTCGACTTTTTTTTTGGAGGGTCAGCGTCCTCGCCTGACCCATTTTTCCCGCTCAGCGAGTCAAACTCATCGATGACCAACCTCGCCCTGCGCCTGCGACCGGGACGGTCGCTCCCCCTCTTGGCGCGGCAGATCGCGTGGAGTTCTGATCCCAAGCTGTTTGACTTTTGGGATTGGCGAAAGGAATTTCTCTTCGTCGCCTCCTGCTCCTCTGCCTCATCCCTGCCCCGGCACCAGGTTGTGGTTGATTCTTCTGGATCAGTTTCCCGATCACATCTTGAACTCGGGTAGATTCTCGGGTGGCTTAGGCCTCTCGAGGAGGCGAAAATCCTTAATGATCTCTTCGAATTCTGTAAGGGCTTTTTCATAGCCCATCAATTCCGGCTCTTGCTGCGGCACCGTAAAAACTGGAAGCTCAAAAAAATGGGGTGAGTTCATTTCCATACTCCTCATGGTAAGTTCGATCTCCATTTTTTCAACCTCTCAAGCGCCGCTTCCCCGCCATAGCGTTTAACAAGTCCAGCGAAAGCCTCCTCATCCGGATCGAGCCGATGCCTTTTCACGAGTTGAAAAATATCGCCCCAATCCTTCTCCGGGTCGGAACGCTGAGGGCTCGAGGCGGCATGGAGTTTGAGAGCGACCATGTGCGCAGGCGAAGGCACACGCACCACCACCCGCCGACTCGTCTTTGCCTCCGACTCACCGCGTAGATTCTCCCATGTGCTCGGGTTCACAAACATGATGTCGACCTGCGGCCACCCGGGTTCTTGTTTGGAGAACTGCTCAAATGCCGGCGTCTCCACTGCAGGCTCGTATCCAAACTCCCCAAGGATGGAACGCCACGCCTCCCTTGCCCCTTGTTCACTGAGAAAATCCACATCTGTAGTCATCCGCTCGTAACCATGATGAACCACCGCATGGCCACCAATGACTAAAAACTCTACACCGCGTTTTTCAGCTTCTCTCGCGAGGCGCTCAATCAGTTCCAGTATCATTTGTTACATGCGGATGTTAACGAGGGATTCCTAAACTATTCGCGCGCGCCCCCATATCCACAAGGACAGAATTCTCTCAAATGTCGGGGCCGATCATCTCAACTTTTCTCATTCTCGTTGGACTCTGGAACAACACCACAGGGATTCATTCCCAGATACAAGACCGGCGCGGCAGCGCGATATCCTTGAAGGGTCGACCTCCGGCTTGACCCATTCTTCAGCCGCGAAGCGGCGTCTCAAGGGGGCATGACCATCTCGGGCGTGCAGGCGTAAGGCGTGGTTTGGGAATCGATGAGGTCCTGCGGCGCGAGTGTCTTTCACGGTCGAGACGACCGTGCTCCCCTCTTTCGCGCAGCGGCGCGCTTCGTGAATCTGGGATTCCCCGTCCTCGCCTGACCTATTTTTCAAGCACGGAAAACGAAGAGCCACTACCAGACACCACCCCGCTCACAATCTCCACGAGCTACTCGCCGCGCGATCCACTAAAAATGATTTTGCCAACTCGGTGACGCCGCTTCGCGGTTTTTTTCAGGCTGTGGTTTTTTGAGAACTCGAGATGGCCGTCTTTTTCTGTGGCTTGGATCTGGTCACCTTCGCCGAAGTGGGCGCTTTAAACCATCGCCGCAGCAGGCGGGCAGTGGATTCAGGTGGTAGCCCTGTAAAAAGTTGAAGCCCGTCTCAACGAGTGTTGAAACGGGCTTCTGTTCCCCCCAGAACAAGATCAAACTAACACCCTGCTCGCCGGGTGCAAGAATTATTTTGAATTATTTTTTAGCTGGGGTGTAGGACAAAAAAGTTAGGCGGCTAATTTGATGTCTGGATTTTCCCAGCGTCTGGCCTTGAGTTGTTGCTTGGCGTTGATGGTTTTGAGTTTTTTCCA
>JBILMW010000137.1:0-7013 GCA_044375335.1 Terrimicrobiaceae bacterium
ACGGTCACGCTTTGTTCCTGCGGACGGGTGATGAGGCGGCAGGTGTCGTCAAAAGCCTCAGCAGCCCGTAGCCAGTCGTTGAGGGCAAACCAAGGTTCGATCCAGCCTCCGAGGTCGGTGCCGGGTTTCAGTGAAGCGAGCAACCCTTCCAGCGCGCGCGCGGCATCGCGGCAGGCTGAGAGTAGGCCGTTTGGGATTTCCCAAAAAACCGAGCCATCGTGGTAATCGCGGATGGGAAGGCCACTCGCAGCGGGTGTCTTGACCATTTCGACGAGCTGCATCTTCGCCTGCTCCAATGCCCTTCGGACCTTCGCCGCCCCCTTCGCCCGCACCGCGCCGGTGCGGATTTCCAGATCGTGCGGGGAGAGTGTTGCCGAGTGCATATCGCGGCTCCGGTCAACGAGGTTGTGAGCCTCGTCCACAAGAATGACATGGCGACCACCGCCCTCGGCGAAATGCCTTTGCAGGCGGGCCGAGGGATCGAATGCGTGATTAAAGTCGCCAATGACGATGTCGCACCAAGATGATGCATCGAGTGAGAGCTCGAACGGGCAAACCATATGTTTGCGGGCAATCAACTCCACTGTTTCGCGATCGAGCCTCTCCTGCTCGAGAAGCTCGCGCAGTGCCGGTCGAATGCGGTCATGGTAGCCGATGGCATAGGGGCATACGCGCGGGTCGCAGCCATTGGGATTGTCCGTGAAGCAAATCCTGTTCTTCGCCGTCAGTGTGAGGCATCTCAGCTTGGCTCCAGCCCGTTGCAGGTGCGCCGCCGCCTCCGCCGCTGCAATTCGGCCTGGGGTTTTTGCCGTGAGAAAAAAGACTTTCCCCTCGCCCAAGAGAGGAAGGGTCTTGGCTGCAGGGAAGAGCGTGGCCATGGTTTTCCCAAGTCCGGTCGGAGCCTCGACGAAGAGATGGCGGCGGTCTCGGATGGCGCGGTAAACGCGGCGCGCTAACTCCCGCTGACCGCCACGGAATCCCTCGAAGGGGAAGGCAAGTTTTTCGAGGGATTCGTTGCGGAGAGAAATCCATCGCGCTTCCAGTTCCAGCCATTCAAACCAGACGCTGAGGGTTTCTTCAAAAAATGCCTCCACTTCTGTGCGCGTGAGCCGGAACGGAAGAACGGTTTCGGCATCCGTCTCCAGATTCAGATAGGTGAGATGCAGTTCGACCTCCGCCCAGTCGCGCTGCTGGGCAAGAATCGCGGCATAGATTTTGAGTTGCGCCAAATGCAATGGGTCGGCGCTGCCATCCCAGAAGCGATCAACACTTTTGATCTCCTCCACGACCGGCGGGGAGTTGGTTGCGCGAAGCCCATCGATTCTACCCGCAAGCGTCAGATCGACCATTCCTCGCACCGCTCTCCACTCCGCCGGCACCTCCGCCTCGTAGTCGCCAGTCCATCGGTTCTGCACCCGGCGGTGGGCACGCCCGCCCTCAAGGGCGCGGTCGGATGCCCGGAATGCACCAGTGCCAGCGAGACCGCCCGTGCGATGCACGAAGGCGACAAGTTCTCGAACTGGTGTTTGGAAGGCGACTGGTGTCACGGAGCAGGAAACTCCTCTAAGATCCGCTGTTCGTCGACGCGATTTCGCGAAGCTAAAATCGCTTCAAACTCTCCGGAAGCCCGACGAATTCGAGAGTCGAGCCATCTGGCTTCCACACCACTCGTCCGTCTTCAAGGATACGAACCACAGTTCCCGAGGTGCTCCCGCGCAGCGTCTGCACCCGATCTCCCGGAGCAAACGCGGCGGATTCGCAAAGCGACTCGACGATCGAAATCATGGAGTCGCGATCCAGAACACCCGCAATGTAGTGCGCGACAGCGGAGGCGAGTTCGCGCTTTCTGACCGGTGCAAGGTCGCTGAACAAAGCCAGAGTCAATTCCCTTCCGATGAAGGAAAATGTATTCCCATTCAAAAAGAGAAACGGGGCGCTCCTGTGAAAATCACGAAGGAGGTCGA
This sequence comes from Terrimicrobiaceae bacterium, assembly GCA_044375335.1. Lineage (GTDB taxonomy): Bacteria > Verrucomicrobiota > Verrucomicrobiia > Chthoniobacterales > Terrimicrobiaceae > UBA967. The sequence continues at coordinate 1,965 of JBILMW010000137.1, forward strand.
AGACTTCGGCAAGGGACAACTCTAAGGCGTGTTGCCTTTGCCACTTTTCCGAGCACGCTTCTCCAGTTTCCGAGTTAAATCCATGCTGTGATCCACTTCTTGCGCACGCTCTTTGATTGATGCTGGCGACAGACTGCCAACTCCAGTTCTTGAGAAAAGCGGCTCGGGTTTGAAGCGGTGAACATTCCCCTCCGCCTGAAGAGCAATGTCCTCCTCCGTCAACTGCTCCAGAAGATCCAAGCGGAGTTTCATTCATCAACAAGTAAGCCTGAAGGCGCTCGTTTTCAAGCGTGTGTCATGTTTTTTGCAATGACCCACTGGTCGAATTGCTCGGGGGTCACATGGCCGAGGGCGACGGCGGCTTCTTTGAGGCTGGAGGCGTCTTTGTGGGCTTTCTTTGCGATCTGTGCGGCTTTGTCGTAGCCGATGTGGGGGTTCAGCGCGGTGACGAGCATGAGGGAGTTTTTTACATAGCCTTCGATGACCGGCAGGTTCGGCTCGATGCCGATGGCGCAGTGGTCGTTGAAGGAGTGGCAGCCCTCGGCGAGGAGGCGGACGGAGTGCAGGAAATTGTGGACGATGACGGGCTTGAAGACATTCAGCTCGAAGTTGCCCTGCGAGGCGGCGATGCCGATGGCGGTGTCGTTGCCCATGACTTGGATGGCGATCATGGTGAGGGCTTCGGATTGGGTGGGGTTCACCTTGCCGGGCATGATGGACGAGCCGGGCTCGTTTTCGGGGATGGTGAGTTCGCCGAGGCCGCAGCGGGGGCCGGAGGCGAGCCAGCGGATGTCGTTGGCGATCTTCATGAGCGCGCAGGCGAGGGATTTTACGGCTCCGCTGGCGATGACGAATTCGTTATGGCCGGAGAGGGCGGCGAATTTGTTGGGCGCGGATTGGAATGGGAAGCCGGTCAGTTTCGCAATGTGCGCGGAGGCGCGGTCGCCGAACTCGGGGTGGGCATTCAGGCCGGTGCCGACGGCGGTGCCGCCGATGGCGAGTTGGTAGAGGCCGGTGAGCGAGAATTCAACGTCGCGCAGCGCCTGGTCGAGAAGGCAAACATAGCCGGAGAATTCCTGCCCGAGTGTGAGCGGGGTGGCATCCTGGAGGTGCGTGCGGCCGATTTTCACGATTTCGGCAAAGGCGGTGGCTTTGGCCTCGAGCGTGTCGCGGAGTTTTTTCACGGCCGGGATGAGGACCTCGACGACCTCGCTGGCCGAGGCGATGGACATCGCCGTCGGGAAGGTGTCGTTCGACGATTGTGACATGTTCACATCGTCATTTGGATGCACTGGCTTTTTGGAGCCTTTTACACCGCCTGCGATTTCGATGGCGCGATTCGAGATAACCTCGTTGGCGTTCATGTTGCTCTGAGTGCCGGAGCCGGTCTGCCAGATGCGAAGCGGGAAGTGGGCGTCGAGTTTTCCCGCGATGACTTCATCCGCCGCCTGCGCGATGAGATCGCGTTTTTCAGCGCTGAGCTTGCCGAGGTCTGCGTTCGTGAGGGCGGCGGCCTTTTTCAAAATGCCGAGAGCCTTGATCATCACGGGTGGCAGGATGTCCTCACCGATGTCGAAATGAATGAGCGAACGGGCGGTCTGCGCGCCCCAGTAGGCTTCGTGCGGAACGGAGATCTCGCCCATCGAGTCGGATTCAAGGCGGTGAGTGGCGGGGTCGTGTGGAGCGGATGAGGTCATGGCGATGTTTAAGTTTTAAGCGGAGGCGAGTGACGCGGGAGGTTTCGAGGCATGCGGGCTCAAATTTTCCTTCCTCTGTGCTCTCTGTGTCCTCTGTGGTTATTTTTCTGGAATTCGGGTTACAGATGCCGAACGAGGTCGCTTTTTTCGAAGCGGACTTTGGGGAGGGTGGCGTATTTGTCATCGGCGGAGCGGTAGCCGGCGGCGCAGGCGACGATGGTGTTGTAGCCTTTAGCGGGGAGGTCGAGGATGGCGTCGTATTCGCGCGGGTCGATGCCTTCGAGCGGGCAGGTGTCTACTCCGACGAGTGCGGCGGATGTCATGAAATTCCCGAGGGCGATGTAGACCTGGCGGGCAGCCCACTCGCGGACCCAGGCTTGACGCGGGCCGGCGATGACATCGGCCATCATCATGTCGCGGTAGAATCCAAGCGACTCGAGTGTGATGCCGCGAACCTCCGCGATGCGGGCGAGGTATTTTTCCATGTAGGGGACATCGACTTTTTCGGGAATCGCAAAGACGACGAGGTGGGAGGCATCGGTGATCTGGGATTGGTTCCAGGAGTGCGGACGCAGCTTCGCGCGGAGCTCGGGATTGCTGACGACAAAGAACTGCCAGGGCTGGAGGCCGTAGGAGGATGGTGAAAGGATGAGCGATTCCTCAAGGGCCTTCCAGATCGGGGCTGGGATGGATTTGGAGGCGTCGAATTGCTTGGTGGCGTAACGCCATGTCTGCGCGGCGAGGAGTTGGTCGGCGGTGATTGGATTCATGCCCCGCGATGGGAATGCGGCGGAGGCGTGACATCAAGACTTTTCATAGAAGCCCATCACGCGCGGTTCCTTGGCAAACTGACGCATGACGGGGTCGTTCATGAGGTAGTTGAAAAAATCGGGGGCAATTGTGGGTTCGGTGGCGCGGAGGATGGCGGCGGCCTTTCCGAAATCGCCGAGGCGCATGGCGACATAGGCGGCACAGAAATCCTCCGGGGTTGTGTGGCCTTGCGAGAGGTAGGCTGGAAGGTATTCATCCGGCGTTTCACTGAGCGCTTGAAGACAAAGCAGCGTGATTATTTCCGTAGAGGCACGGTCGGGCTTTGAGCCACGCAGATTGAGCAGTGCGGCGAAGGCTTTGTTGGTGGCTGTCACGGATGCCGGTTCCTCGTCTTTTGCGGGAGTGCGCGCGTCGATGCCGCGTTGGATGCCCTCGGAGACGCCACTTCCATAAAAGAAGCGGCCGACGAGGATGTTTGATCCAGCGAAAACCACGAGCACGCCGATTGAGATGAGGATTTTGAAATTCAGCGACCGGCTTCTGCCTTCTGTTCGCTTGGAGGAATCTTGATGACTTCTCCGGCGGCGACGCGTCCCGCCGGAGGAGAGCTCAACTTGGGGTGACTGTCCTGTGCGGCGCAATTGAGGGGTGGAATTTTCCGTGGTCTCCAAGGCATGCTCGGCATCAATGTGGCGCGGCCGGATGTTTGTTTGGGAACCGTTGTCATCCGCTTCGGTTGGGAGATTTCTTTCGCGTCGCGGAGGAATGGAAGGCTTTCCAGGCTGGTTCATGTTTTTTTTGCGATGCTTCGTTTAAGGTGTCCCGCGCGGACATAGAAGTCGTGCGCGCTTTGAAGGGAGTATTGCAAGCTGCGCGTGCTTTTCCAGCAGGTTGTCTGGCGAAAACAGGTGGAATCCACCACCCAGCGATCCTCCCAGATATCGCGGGCGCGGTCCCGCGTCAGGCTGGGAGCGGATGCCCGTAGCGATGGGACGGCATCCACAACAAGGGAGAAACATTTTATGATGACCTGAGGAAGGGGAATGGTGACGCCGCGTCCGTTGGTGGCTAAGGCGGCAGTGCGGATGAGCTCGAAATCAGTGATCGTGCTTTCCGAAGCGATGTAGAAAGGCCCCCTCGTGCCGCTTTCCCACGAGGCGTTCACGGCTTCGAGGAGATCCTCGACTGCGATGAAACTGTATTCCTTTTTGCCAAGCCCCGGCTTGGGCCTCACCAGTCCGGACGCCATTTTGAAGAGTGGAAGCGTGGCGGTGTCGCGGGCGCCGAGCACCATGGGCGGACGGAGAATGGTAATGCGGCGGTCGGAATGTGTGCGGTGGATGGCTTGCTCGAGTTCGAGTTTGGATTTTCCGTAAAGCGTGATGGGTGAGTCGGCGTGCTTTTCCGTGCGTGCAGGCGCTCCTGCGGGCGTTGGGCCCCCGGCGGCTTGGGAGGATAGAACAACGATCCGGCAATCAGGGGGCAGTGCATCGAGCACGCGGAGCGTCCAATCCACATTGACGCGGTGGTATTCTTCGCGACTCCGCGCGAAAAGGACACCAGCCGAGAGGAGTGCGTGCGTCGGGCGAATTTCTCCCCAAGTGGCCGGGTCGGTGTCCAGCGCTACGACATTTTCGCTGGAAATTCCCTCCGCCGCGAGTTGGCGGCGGAGTTTCTCCGCACTCCGCACGGGGGCGAGAATGCGGGTGCCGCGTTGCGCTTCCTGAACGAGCATGTTGCTGCCTACAAAACCGGTTGCGCCGGTGAGGAGCAGCGTTTTCATGCAGGGCCGCGCTCGGAGGGATCAGGGAGTGGCTTCGGGAGTTGCCGAGGGAGCTGGAGCCGCTTGTTGGTTTTGTTGGCGTTGGATTTTGTATTTATCCACAACAGCGCGGGCGTCGGCATCCGTGTCGGCGAGATTGATGAGTTCGGTGAGCATCTCGGTGTAGCGGGCTTGAACCTGCTGGGATTGCTGGACGAGCGCCTCGCGTTGTTTGATGAGATTGCCCAGATTTTTTTCGGATTCAACCAGTGACCCGATCTGGCGGTCCAGATTTTCGGCCTGCCATCTCATGCTTCGGCCGTTTTGGCCCAGGCTGCTGATCTGGGAGAAAAGGAAAATCGCAAAAGCGATGGCCAGAAGGGCGAGGGGGAGGTGGATGCTGTTCGGGGTGCCATTTTGAGTGGCCGAATCTTCGTTGTTGTAGTCTTCCATGGTTTTTTGGGTGGGGGCTTAGTTGGCTTTGGCTTCGATGCCGTATTTCTTGAGAAGCGTGGCGATCTTTTGATTCTTGTTTTGCACCTGCAGAGTGGCGAGGTCGCGGATCACCGAGGGGCCGACTTGGTTTGCGAGTTGGGAGGCCGAGTCGATGAGTTGTTGCTGGGCTTGCAACTGCTGCTGTTGACTTTGAATGGTCAATTGATGGGCTTGGATTTCATCCTGCTGGGATTGGAGTCCGCGTGCGAGACTTTGGTTGCTCCAGTTGGATACAAGAAACCAAAGACTTAGAAGGATGGCGAGGGAACCGGCGGCTGTTGATATGAGTTTGATAGGCATGGTGGGGTTGATGGAGTCTGTGGG
>JBILMW010000138.1:0-7009 GCA_044375335.1 Terrimicrobiaceae bacterium
TTGCCTCCACGACGAAGCGGGATTTTCCAGTCGCACCTACCGAGGGTTCGGTGCGAACGATTCCCTCGATGCGGGCCACATGCGGCACGCCGTCGAGTTTTTCAGCGAGCCTTGCCGCCGGGGACTCGCGGGTCTGCACGACTTGCAGAGCGGCGAACAAAAACGCGACAGCGGCATAAACACAGGCGCTGCGGCGGAGGGGTAGCCATGCGGCAAGAGCCAATGTGGCCAGAATGAGCAATGTCCCCGAGCTCAGAGGGCTGATCCACGCGCCAAGAATTCCTGCGGTCGCCGCACCTGCCAAGCCTACGAATGGCAGGCGCTGATTCCAAAGCGGGGCTTTTGCAGTCACGCTCCGGTCGGCCTTGCGTCGGGGTTAGTTGAACGAAAACGGGCTGTAGAGGGATTCCTCATAGCCCGAGTTGTAGAAGCCATCGATCGCCGGCTCGTTGTAGGCGAAGGGTTGTTCGTCCTGATAGAGCCGCGAGTTGGTGTATTGGCCGGGAGAGCGCGGGGCGGTTCTGTTTTGTGGAGCAGGGGAGCGGCCGTAGAATCCGCTCGTGTTGGAAAGAAACCCGAGCAACTGGGCATCGGCGCCGGCGGATTTCAGGGCGGACATTTCGCTGGTGGAGAAATTGCACACCTGCCGTGTGCTGTTCAGATAGGCGATGATTTTGTCATCCGGCACATTGCTGGCGACCAGATTGCGAATGTCGGAGAAGTCAAGCTTCTCGCCAGCGGACATTTTCGATGTCGTCGAAGCGGCCACACCACGCGAGGTGGCTGCCGAGAGCACGGCGGGATTCACTTGGGATGTGCTGGAGCAGGCGGAAAGCCAAAGGGCGATTGGAGCGAGAAAAAGCAGGGTGGTGCGTTGCATGGTATTTAGCCTTTCTTCAGGCGCTGAAGGACTACCCGAGCATCGGGCTGATGGCAATGACTTCGCTTCGCGGCGCGCGCTATTCCAGGGTGGGATTAAGGCTTTCGTTCGAGCCAATATTCCAGTCTACAGGCAGCATGACCGATTGCCAAAATTAAAATTGCGCCTGCTTCGATCGAATACGCGATGTAGTAAGGGAAACGATCAAGGTTAACCCTTCGGTAGCCGCGACGCCTGAGCCTGGGCTGCTCCGGAGCGATTGCGAGCATTTGAATGAACTCATACACCTCTTCCGTGTATTTCGAGCCCAACCCTCTTTGCTTGCGCTCGTAGTAAAGAGCGGCTTGAGCTATTTCTTCGAGAGCCTGTGGCGTGAATGCTACTTGCATTCGCGAAGGCGAGCTGAAATGTTGCGCTTTACTTCCTCAAAGGGAACGATTTCCATCCGGCCTTCCCGATAAGATTTCAATCGGGCTTCGATTTCATTCTCCCATAAGGCTTCGATTTCCGGATTCACCGAATCGTCGTCGAGCGAAAGAAGATAATGGGCAAGGCGAATTTGTTGGGGGCGTGGCAATTCCAGCACCTCATGCGTGATGACCTCCAGTGTGTTTGGCATGGTTTTGATTTTCTTTCCTTGGGTCAGTTTACACCCATTTCGCGAGCTACGAGGTTTTAATCTGCGACCAGCTTTTAGATTTGGCAACGATTCTCGTATTCATAACTTCGTTTGGCAGCAGGCCACTCCTCTTTGCTTGCACCATGTTTTCTTGTGCATGCGGAGCGCCAAAAGAAGAAGGCGGTCACAAATTGTGACCACCTTTGGTAATGATTCTTTGAAGGGTGAAATCATTTCATATCTCCTCCACTCACGCGCGCGGGTGGAATTTTTTGATTACTGCCTGGAGGCCGCTTTTTTCGATGTGGGTGTAGATTTGCGTGGTCGAGATGTCCGCGTGGCCGAGTAGTTCTTGAATGACGCGCAGGTCGGCGCCACCGCCGAGCAGATGCGTGGCGAAACTGTGGCGCATGAGGTGGGGATAGACATTTGCTTCGATGCCGGCGCGGGCGGCGTATTGTTTGATGAGCTGGCGGATGCGGGGAGTGGTGAGCTTTTTGCCCCTGACCGATAGAAAAATCTCGGCACCGGTTTTTTTGGATACGAGTTCGGGGCGTTCGCGCTGGAGGTAGACGCGGATTGCTTCGCAGGCTGGCTGACCCAGGGGGATGAGGCGGGTTTTTTTGCCCTTGCCGGTGACTCGAATGAACGAGGCGTCGAGGTCGATATTTTCGAGGCGCGCGTCGCAGAGTTCGGAAACGCGCAGACCGCTGGAGTATAGCAGCTCAAACATCGCCCGGTCGCGCAGGCCGAGCGGATCATTAGGGCCGATGCTCTCGATCAGCTTCCTCACCTGTTCGACATGCAGGGACTCGGGAAGATGCTTCTCGGGACGAGGCAGGGTGAGGGTTTCGGCGGGATTCTCGGTCCATGAGCGGCGGGCGACCAGAAAGCGGAAAAAAATCCGCACGGCCACGGCATCGATCCGCACGGACGAGGCTTGGAGTCCGGAGCGTTTGCGGAAGACAAGAAAGTCGGTGATCTGTTGTGGCTCGACGCGCCGCCACTCGCGCGTCTGCGTGTGCTTTTCCAGCCATGCAGAAAAGGCCTCCAAGGAACGCTGCACGAGCAATTGGTAGCTCTCCGAAAGCCCACGCTCGGTGGCCAGATACATCAGAAATTCCTCGATCTCCTGTGGCATGACTGGTCGCAGTGTCTTGTTTTAGCGGCCTCGCGGCAAGCGGGCTTCGAAGGGGTGTCGGTGGACATTTCATTTTTTATTGAAGGCCTTGAAGGCTTCTGATGTTCTTTTGCGCACGAATGCAAGCCGCTCCCGCCATGCTCGAAACCCAAGCCGAATCGCTGTCGGCCTTGGAAGTCGAGTCGATCGAACTTTTCATCGGCTTTTTCAAGCTGATCGGCCTGCAGAAGTCGGTGGGGGAGATCTACGGTCTGCTTTTTGTGTCAGCACGCGCCTTGGCGATGGATGACATCATGACGCGGTTGGGAATCAGTCTGGGAGCGGCAAGTCAGGGGCTGAAGGTGCTGCGATCCGTCGGCGCGGTGAAGTCGGTCTATATGCCAGGCGATCGGCGAGATCACTATGTGGCGGATTTGGAGTTGAGCAAATTTGCGACCGCATTCATCCAAGAGGAGCTGAAACCCAGGCTGGATCGGGCTCTGGAGAGGATCGGGACGATGGAATCCCTCGCGAGCGGGATGGAATCCGGCGACCGAGCGACCGCCGAGGAGCGCTTGGAGCGGCTCAAGCACTGGCTGGAGCGTGGCGAGAGCATGCTGCCTTGGTTGTTGAAATTTTTGGTAAAATAACCCGCGCCGCCCTGCGCGGCAAACCTGTGAAAAACGGGAAGACATTTTGGATTGGCTCTGGACCGGTGGAAAAAATTCGCCGATGACCAAGGGCGGCAGCATGCCTGCTTTGAGCACTATTCAGTCTGCATCCGACGGGTTTTTCCCACTCGCGTATTTCGAATTTTCCTATGACAAAGTATCCGACAAAAATTGATGGAGCCTACCTCTTGCGGCCTCGTGTATTTGGTGACGCGCGCGGTTTTTTTCTGGAATCCTGGAACAAGGAAACCTTCGCCAAGCTGGGAATTGATGCGGATTTCGTGCAGGACAATCACAGTCGCTCGGCGAAGAATGTGCTTCGCGGGCTGCACTACCAGATCGGTGATGCGGCCCAGGGGAAGCTCGTATGGGTCACATCGGGAACGGTCTTCGATGTGCTGGTGGATTTGCGGAAAAGCTCGCCGACCTTCGGAAAATGGGACGGCTACATGCTGACGAGTGATGCCCACGAGCGCCTGTGGGTGCCGGCCGGTTGCGCGCATGGATTTTTGGTCGTGAGCGAGATGGCGGACTTCCACTACAAGTGCACGAATGTCTATGCGCCGCCGACCGAGCGCGCCCTGCGTTGGAATGACCCCGCGATCGGCATCGACTGGCCGCTGGCCATCGGGATCGACCCAATTGTTTCACCGAAGGATGCCGAGGCTGCTTCGTTCGTGGACTGTGAGAAATATCAGTGAGGCTGTTCAGGATTTTTGCGCTCAATCATGACCCCTTCATCTGAAGAAATCATGCGGTTGCCCGGCGGTGATAGAATGCTGCAAGGGCTTCAGGACTGGCGCGACGGGCGAACCACCGTCAATTCCAGCCTCGTAGTCATCGCATTTGGGAAATTCCGTGCAGCCGGTCTTGTGTCCGGTGAGGCTCCCTTCGCCCAAGCCGAGTTGGTCCTCTACGATCTCTTAAAAAAAGAAGGTCACAACGCCTACGGACGCTACAATTCCCTCATCCGCGAACTCGTTTCCTTCGGCCGTGCGCTGGCTCGTGCTCAACGCGGCATACGCTCGTAGAAGCCCCAAGCTCTCTCATTCCGCCAGCAATTCTTTGCACTCATGGTCAACCCTCCTTATTCCATCAAAACACCCCGGTTTTTCATCACCGGAGCCAACGGCCAACTCGGCTTCGAGCTCCAGCGGGCTCTCGCTCCGCTCGGCGAGGTGACGGCCTGCGGACGAGACGCCTGCGACCTCTCAAATCCCGACTCGATCCGCGCCGCCGTGCGCGCCGCCAAGCCGGATGTGATCTTGAGCGCTGGCGCTTACACGGCTGTGGATAAAGCCGAGTCCGAACCGGATCTGGCGCGTGCCGTTAATGCCACCGCTCCCGGAATCTTCGGCGAAGAAGCCGCCAAGCTTGGGGCTCTCGTCATCCACTACTCGACCGACTATGTCTTCGACGGCACAAAAACCACCGCATACCGCGAAGAGGACGCCACGAATCCACTCGGCGTCTATGGCAAAACCAAGCTCGCAGGTGAAGATGCCCTCGCCGCCAGTGGGTCGGACCACCTCATTTTCCGCACGAGCTGGGTCTTCGGCGCTCACGGGAAAAACTTCATCAAAACCATTCTCCGCCTGGCCTCCAGTCGGGACGAACTCCGCATAGTTGCAGACCAAGTCGGCGCGCCCACCGGCGCCGCACTTCTCGCCGATGCCTCCGCACATATTGCCGCGCGTTACCTCTGCGATGGCAGCGAAAACTTTTCCTTCGGCCTCTACCACCTCGCGGCCGCAGGCGAAACAAGTTGGCATGGATTCGCGCAGCACATAGTCGCCAAAGCTGCAGCAGCGAATGCGCCGCTCCAAGCAACGATCGACTGCATCCACCCCATCCCCGCCGCCGAATACCCAACCCCTGCCGCGCGCCCGGCGAACTCCCGACTCGACACCACAAAATTCCGCGCCGCCTTCGGACTCCAGTTGCCCGATTGGACGCACGGCGTCGATCAGGTGCTCGATGTGCTCTTGGAAAAATCAGGAGCTTCTCGGACAACGCCTGTGCCAAAATTTTTGACAGAATTACAGAATTGGAAAAATTTTGATATGACTCCCTCGCTCGAGGAATGTAGAAGTCCTGCGCACGCTAAAAAGGCCTTATCCGCGACTCATATTCTTCAGCAGAGCGCTCATGCACCTTGACAAGGCATGGATTTGCCAAATCAGACCTTCGAAGATGAAATTTGAAATCCGCCACGCCCAAAACGGAGCCATCCTCCGCGTCGAGCACGACTATCCCGAAGGCGAGACGGAGGAAATCTGCTACCAGGAAACCGAGGGCGGCGAGATCGAAGCCTTCGCGGATTTCCTTTGTTACCTCAACGAAAACTACGGTCCCTCTCAAAGTCGCTACTCGCCTAAGCGCATTTACATCCGCATCCAACCCGGAGATAAGCATCCGGATTACAAGGAGGATCAGTCCATTTAACCCGTGAGCCATCCGAAAGCTATTTTAGAAGCCTTTGGATTTTACTGGAATCCAGTGGAAGTCTCCTTTCCCGTGATGGCTGATCCCGACACTCGCCGAGCAATCTGGCGCGCAAAAAAAATTTTCGCTGAAATCATCCATGACATTACGGTGCTTGAGGGGAATCCTTTTACCGTCCCAGAAATCCAAACACTTCTGGAAGGCATCACGGTAGGCGGGCACAAAGTTTCAGAAGCCCAGCAGGTTATGAATCAGAAGGAATCACTCCTTGCGCTCTTCAACTCGATCGAGCGCGAAATCTTTGACTTGACGCCGGAAATCGCCCTCAAACTCCAATCCATCGCCGCTCGCGGAGAAGCCTTGGAAGAAGGAGTTTTCCGCTCCGGTAAAGTCTCCATCTCCGGCACTGACTACCTTCCCCCAGTTGGCATCGACCTCCGGCAGTCGTTCGAATCCATGGCCGTCCAAGCAAAGCGTATCGAAAACCTTTTCGAGAGGGCCATGGCGGTGTTTCTTTTTGTCGCTCGGATGCAATGTTTTTGGGATGGAAATAAGCCCACTGGTCGTCTGCTCATGAACGGCTTGCTCCTCCAATCCGGCCAAGACCTCATCACCATTCCCTCATCCCGACAACTCGAGTTCAATCAAAAAATGCTCCGCTTCTACGAGTCTGCCGAGGCCACGGAAATAATGGCATTCCTCTCACAATGCCAGATTCGCAGCAAGTTCGAGTAAAATTTTCCTGATTATGACAACTGATTCTCAGCAAACCGTTCCCCCCGGTCACTGGACTACCGTTATCACGCCGCACGGCAGCGTTTTCCATCTCCCATGGCGCGAGTTGATGGAATACAAAGACCTCATTATGAGGTTTGTTCACAGGGATTTCGTATCGCGCTACAAACAAACAATTTTCGGATCGCTTTGGTATGTCTTGCAGCCATTGTTCACCAGCCTCATGTTCACGCTGGTTTTCAACAAGATCGCCAAAATCTCGACCGGCGAGATTCCGCCTATTCTGTTCTTTCTGGCTGGAACGGTATGCTGGAGCTACTTCCAAAGTTGCGTCACACAAACGGCTTCCACTTTTAGTTCGAACGCAAGTATTTTTGACAAAGTTTATTTTCCGCGGCTCGCGGTTCCCATTTCCCAACTCATTTCCAATCTCATCGGATTGGCCATGCAAATGGTCCTTTTCTTGATTTTTTATGTCTATTACCTCTGGCAAGGCGCCGGTATCGAAATGGGCTGGCGCATCATTGTATTGCCGGTCT
>JBILMW010000024.1:0-21698 GCA_044375335.1 Terrimicrobiaceae bacterium
GGCCAGTCCACCACGGAGGCTTGATATGCCTCGGATCATTTTCAGGAGTTCGGCATTAACAGCGCCGTCCATTCCCGCATGCACATTCGGAGGCAGGAGCCACCCGCCCTGGGGAAGGCGGAGCGGCACGGCACTTGCATAAGGAACAGGAGCTTCGCCCGGAATCCGCTGAACAAACGCACTGCCAACCTCAAGACCTGAGGCAATGGACGGAGTGTCCTCGGTCCCTTCGATACGAATGCCTTCCTTGCGAAACACTTCCAAGCGCTCGGGGCCATTGCCGCCGCGTAAAAAGACCCGCCCCCCGTGAGCCTGTGCGTAACGAAGACCGTCCAAAAACTCGTCGCGCGGTGTGATTTCAACACCGGGAGGAACCTCCTTCATTTGCGCCGTGACGACGAAGGGCATCTTCTGACTCTCAAAAAAGTCCACCAAACGCCGAAGAGCAGAGGGATTGCAGGAGGGATTGTAGTCCTGAATCACAAAAACCATCGACGGCGTGGCCTCTTGAGCGGCTCCGTAAAAGTCGATCAGGACATCCGAGAAAACCATGGAAAGAGGTGCATCCGTCGGCAAGGTGGCGAATCCCGAGCGATTGCCAACTTTCCAAGCCAGAGGTTGGGTTCCCTTCGAAGTGGAAGCCCCTGCAAGAATATGAGCGCCTGAACGGTTCTCCCCGTAGAATGGATCCACCCGGAGAGTCCACTCGGCCCCGCGATAACTGAGCTTGGTCTTCTCAAGAGGAGCGGAGGCCTTGGGACTGGTCGAGGGCGTATCCGAGGCGAAACACGCCGCAGCTCCAACAGCCATCACGGGCTTGGACGATTGCTGGAGGGATTTCAAAACCTCTGGCTTCAACTTGGGAAATCCCGAAATCCCGGCCAGCACGATGAAATTGGCCTTCTGCAGATCCTCATTGGTCACCTTCGAATCCGCGAGAGTTTGCACGCGGGTGTCAAAACGCCTCAGCGAGGCTTCGATCGGGGCGACTTCATTAACGAGCGAAAAGGGCTTCGAAAGTGTGTCGTAGATGATGAGTGTATTGGAGGCCGCAGGGAATGCCGCCGCGCTACACACGAGAACCATTAATGCCGCGAGGGAGAGAATTTTCACAGTTCGTCTCCATTTTTATGATTTTGCCGACGGCGAACCATGATGCGCTGGAGGAGATAAAGACCCGCCATCACAGCAAACGACACGCCAGCGATCCAATAGTTCACGCTCTGCGTCAGAAATCCGGCCTCGGTTTTGTCCATTCGACTGTCCTCGATGTCTGCCGGAGTCGTTCCGGAGGCGAAGCCGGTGAGAATTTGATGGGAAAGGGAGACCTCCTGAATGAAACGCACATCATAGGTGATGACGCGCCCGCTCGAATCCGCCGCAGCGACCGTGCCGGTCAAACGCTCCGAGATGCTGCGCTCGGTAAGCAGATCAACCGTGGTTTGGCCGCCATAACCATCCAGTCCACCAATCGCGGCGAAGAGTTCCCCCTTCGACCAAGGGGATGGCAGGAGTTGCACAAAGCTGAGGGTGGAGTCGAAATCCGCCACTGGCACTGGCTCGCCCCGCAGCATGATTGAAGTGGAGTTCGATTCCGTGCCTTCGATGGCGAGGCGCATGTTTTTGCCAAAGGCCATCGGCCACTGGAACGCAGACCCGAGAATCAGGCCGGAGCGGCCTTCCAGTCGGGCCGGATCGGGAGGAAGCGCTGGACCATAAGTCGCCACCTGAGGCCAAAGCACCGGCATGTCGGTCAACTGGCGTCCGAGGTGGATTCCGATGGTTTTCAGGAGTTCATTTCGCTCGGGACTGCTCTCCGCAGGCAGCAAAATGGCGGTGCGCCGCAGGAATGCATCGCGTAGGCTGAGCGAGCCAAGGCGGCTCAGGTCGTTGATCACAACAGGCGCGGAATGGATATTCAGCGTCGAATTCCCGCCCAGCGAGACCCAAGCCCGCTCGTCGTTGCGGTGGGCACAATCAACCGTGCCGATATCCAAATAGCTCGATACGGCGAGTGTCGAGGGATCGCGACCTGTGATGCCTGCAGGGATGACAAGGCGCTGACGGGTTCCCGAGGCGTTCTGGGGAGTAAGCGGGACGCTGCCGATCACGACATCGTTCAAGCGCACATCGAAGGCGGATGTCTTGTCGAGCGCTCCGGCGTGGGAGAGATCCACATCCACATACCCGCCGGGCGTCGTTTGATAGCTTGGGGGAAAGGCAATATTCCGCGAGGTTTGATTCCGGAAAAGCCCCCGCAGGACAATGTCCCCATCACGCAAAGAGTCGAAGGTGATATTTCCAGGAAGAGGTTGGGCCAACTTCTCCGCAATAGGCGAAACAGCAGGAGCCGCAGTGATGATCCATGGGTTGGATGGCACATTCCGCAGGGCCGTTTCGCTGCCTATGGTTTGCGCGGCTTTTTCCAGGCCCTCGGAATCCGCTCCGCTGATGAGCATCCAGCGTCTTTGGGAATCCGCCGGGCCGGTGATAATCTCCGCAACCATCCCCTCCCCTTCGCCGAGGGACTCGAGGCATTTTTGAACGTCCGGAGGAAGTGAAGTCTTCGTGAGATGAGATCGCACACCGATCAGCATTCCGTTTCTGGCGGTGGATTCCCCCGCGAATGCCGAAATTTCCTTCACCTGCACGGCAGCGGGATCCGTGTAGATGGTCTGTCCCATGCGCGATGCGGCTATGAGGAGTGTGCGGAGTTCCGCCTCGCCCGCCTCGCTTGGCACGAGCAGTGAGACAACAGGCTCGGGACGCGTTTGGGAGGCCGACCGGCGGAACTCCGCGAGATTCATGAGCGCAGGCTCTGTGAGGGATTCCGGGAACCGCTGAATCTCCGGAAAAAGGGCTGTCTGGGAGCATGCCACCTGAATGCGACTGCCCGCGCCGAGTTCAACCCAGGCGGCGGGATTGTCGACATCCCGGCAGGGGGATTGTGTCGTCTGCAGGAGGCAACTCACCGTAACGCGGTTCCAACCGGGTTGGAGCATATCGGCAGCAAGCGGAACCGAAATTTTGCCACGATCCTGTGCCTCGGGATTCTCTTTTTTCGTCCCAAGCCTGACGCTGGTGATCTCGCGGTTGTTCAATTGAACGCTCATGGTCGAGACATCCGGCAAGAGAAGCGGCGAAGCCTGCCAGAGCAGGGTCAGCTCGCTGCCCGGCTCCAGACGCACATGCTCGGGGAGTTTGAAGGCGTAGTCCTTTTTGGAAAGCACCCCCTCGATGCGCCTCTGGTCCTTCTCAAACAGGGGAACTTCGAAGGTGCCGGTCGCAGGAGATCGATCGGCAGGGGCCGCTTCAAGCGCGGTGAATCCCAACCCAGCGGCGACCAGCGCTGCGAGGATTGCGGAGTGCATTGACATTTTGGAAAGGTTCGGAGTTTTCACGGACCGCACCTTAAAAGCCCTCCACCCGCTGCGGTATGGGGACTAACCCCTACGATCCAAGCCCCATCGCGCGCCTCCTAATATACGCATTGCGAAAATGGCCTAACTTCGATGTAATATAGGTTAGAAGGCTCGCTCGTCCGATGGCTCAAAAAATCCAAAAAGAAACTCCGTCCCTCGAATCCGCCATGCAGCGGATTTCCGAAATCGTCAACGCGATGGAGGAGGGCAACCTGCCTCTGGAGAAGCTGATTGATTGCTACGAAGAGGGCATTGGCCTCGTGAAGGAATGCCAAGAAAAATTGGACGCAGCCGAGAAGCGAATCCAAATCATCACACGCGACGCCCGCGGCGGTGTTGCCCTTGGCGACTTCGAGGATCAGGAAGATTGAGGCATGCCTGAACACATTCCCGGCCCATTGCTGGCCAAGATTCATTCACCGGCAGATGTCCAAGCCCTGCCATCCGAGCAACTACCCCACCTGGCCCAGGAAATCCGCGAGGAATTGATTGGCGTTCTTTCCAAGACCGGCGGCCATCTGGGGCCGAATCTTGGCGTGGTCGAGTTGACGATTGCACTGCACCGCGTCTTCAACACGCCACGGGACAAGTTTGTTTTCGATGTCAGTCACCAAGGCTATGTGCACAAGCTCCTCACCGGCCGCCTCGACCGGTTCCACACGATTCGCCAATACGAGGGGCTCAACGGATTTCTCCTGCGCAGCGAGAGCGAGCACGACTCTTACGGCGCGGGCCACGCAGGAACAGCACTCTCCGCCGCCCTGGGCATGGCCGCAGCGCGCGATCAAATGGGCTCCGACGAGCATGTCATCTGCGTGGCAGGGGATGCCGCCTTCACCTGCGGCGTGAGCTTTGAGGCCCTGAATAATGTCGCCGCGACCACCAAGCGCCTCATCATTGTTCTCAACGACAACGAGTGGTCGATCGCCAAAAATGTGGGCGCCGTTGCGGATTATCTGAACCGCCTGGTGACCAATCCCGCCTACGCGAACCTTCATGAAAACGCCGCCAGATTCCTTGAGTGGATCGGTGGAAAAACCGCACGCAAGCTGGCCCACAAGGCGGAGGCGGGGCTGAAGAGCCTCATCGCGCCAAGCGTGATTTTCGATGATCTCGGCATCCGCTACTACGGCCCGATCGACGGCCACGACATTCCGCTTCTCACACAGACTTTTGAATTTTTAAAAACCCAGAACGAGCCCGTCATTCTGCATATCCTCACGCAGAAAGGGAAAGGCTACGCGCCAGCGCTGGAGAAGCCGGACAAGTTTCACGGGCTTGGGAAATTCCACCTCGATACAGGCGAGACCATCGCCTCCCCCACTCCGACCTACTCCGAACTTCTCGGAACGAAGCTCGCGGATTTCGCAGACGACAATAACAAGATCGTCGCCATCACAGCCGCCATGCCGACCGGCACCGGGCTGATCAACTTCGCCAAGCGCCATCCCGCGCGCTGCCACGATGTCGGCATCGCCGAGGAGCACGCAGCCCTCTTCGCCTGCGGCATGGCCACACGGGGACTGAAACCCTTCGTAGCCATTTACAGCACCTTCATGCAGCGCGCGTATGACATGATCATTCACGACATCGCCCTGCAAAACCTGAATGTCGCCCTCTGCATGGACCGCGCTGGGCTCTCGGGTGATGACGGCCCCACGCACCACGGCCTGTTCGACATCGCCTACCTACGACCAGTTCCGGGAATTATTCACATGCAGCCCAAGGACGAGGCCGAATTCGCCGACATGCTCTGGACCATGGTCAACCACGATGGCCCATGTGCCATCCGCTACCCGCGAGGCACAGGCACGGGCGCAGTCCCTGCGAAGAAGCCGAGGCTCCTCGAAATCGGAAAATCCGAGGTCCTCCGCCACGGCACCAAGGCCGCGATCTTCGCCCTCGGCAACATGTGTGAACTCGCCATTCCAGCCTCAGAGGAACTCGAGAAACTCGGGATTTCCACGGCGGTCATCAATGCCCGTTGGATCAAGCCACTCGACACCGCAACCCTCGAATTCTTCGCCGGCGGCTGCGATGTGATCTGCACCATGGAGGACCATGTCCTCACCAATGGCTTCGGAGCCTCGGTGATTGAGCACTTCTCCGACCACCGCATCACGACTCCAGTCGTCCGCATCGGCTGGCCAGACCAATTTATCGAGCACGGCACCGTGCCGATCCTGCGCGCCAAGCACGGATTGACCATCGAGGCCACCGTTCAAAAAATCCTCGCAGCATTGAAATCCAGCCTAACCACTCCAGCAAAAACCACAACAGCCGCTTAGCCTACCCCTCTACCCCTCCAGCAAACATGAAATTCCGGACAAAACTAATCCTGCTCTTTGTCTTCATGTCATTAGTAACAAATGGCATGCTTTTTATAATCAATTCCTGGCAAGCCGGCAAAATGCTGCGGGACCAAATTGCTTCCACAGCCCTCTCCATCGCCGCGACAGCCTCCGCCGTGATCGACGGCGACTCGCACAGCAAGCTGAGCAACGACACAGATCAAACGGACGAGGCCTACAAAGAAATCGAGGCACAACTCCGAAAAATCCGGGACGCCAATCGCCGCGACGATGTCCAGATCAAGTTTGTTTACACCCTCATGCCGAGCCTAAAGGACAAGGATACTATCATTTTTGGCGTGGACGCCGAGGAGGAGGGACCTGACAAATCTCTCCTGGGCGACATCTACAAGCAGAAGGATGATCCGCGAGCTAAGCCCACGCGCTTTGATGTAAATCAAGTGCAACCGGTGTTTGTCGAAGATCAGTGGGGCACTTGGCTCACTGCGAATTCCCCCATCCGCTCGAGCACGGGGGATTCCGTCGGCGTTGTGGGTGTGGATATCGATGCCAAACGCGTGATCGGGGAACTGAACACGCTCAGGACACTCGGATTTTTTGCCCTACTCCTGTCCATTGTTTTAGCGATTGGCCTGGCCGTTTATTTTTCGGTGCAACTGGCGCGCCCATTGCGAAAATTGCACAATGCCGTTGTCGCAATCGGAAATGGCAAACTCGACACCAGATTGGACACAAGCACAGGAGACGAATTTGCGGAGGTCGCGCTTGCAGTCAATGAAATGGCCGCAGGACTGCAACAACGCGATGTTTTCAAGGGGACCCTCGTCCGCTACATGTCCGGCCAACTCGCGGATAAAATTATAAGCTCCGGAAAAATGCCCGACCTCAAGGGCGAACGCCGCAAGATTACCGTCCTCTTCGCCGATGTGCGTGGTTTCACCAGCCTCTCCGAGAAACTCGCTCCCGAGGATGTCTTTTCACTTCTGAACGATTATTTCGACAAGATGATCGATGAGATCTGCAAAAACCACGGCATGCTCAACAAATTCATGGGTGATGGATTGATGGCCGTCTTTGGGGCCCTGGAAGAGGACCCGTATCAGGAGGAAAACGCCATCAAAGCCGCGCTGGGAATGCGACGCGTTCTCGATGGAATGCGCGAACGCTTCCAAGCCGAGCGCCAGGTTGATTTAAAAATAGGCATCGGCATCAACACCGGCATCGCCTTGGTGGGCAACATCGGTTCCAACCAGCGCATGGAATTCACCGCCATTGGTGACACGGTGAATCTCGGCTCCCGCTTGGAATCCGCCACCAAGGAACTCGGCACCGACATCATCGTGAGCGAATACACCTATGTCGCCGCCCGCACAAAGTTCCAATTCCGGTCGCTCGGCCAGATAGCGATTCGCGGCCGCGAGAACCCCGTTACCGCCTACGCCGTCGAGGGCTGAGCCTCAATCGAGGAAACTGCAAATATACTCGGAAATGCCAGTGGCCACCGAAATATCGAACCCCGACTTGGCTGGAACATCAAAAAACTCCCCTACCGAGTAAGCAACCCTATCCTCGGCGCCATCGATCTTCACCACGCAGGCGCCCGACACAATTTCCATCCGCTCAGCCTTCTCGGTGCCAAAGTGGTAATCACCGGGATAAATCAGACCAAGGGTCTTCTTGCTTCCATCAGCCAAAACCAGACTATGACTCACAACCTTGCCGTCAAAATACACATTGGCCTTGGTGATAGCGGTGACATTAGAAAACTCGGATGGGATAGCGGACATAGGAGATCAACATTGAAGAGTTCGGCAAAGCCCCTCAAGTCTTGATTGCCGATTCTCGAGGCAAAAGACAAAGGACTCCTTGTTGCGGGACCAAATTCGTGGTTCAAACATTCACCCTGCTTTCGGTTGAAGTTTGTTTTCAGCAAGAATATTTAAGACCTACTGTTTATTTACAAGAAATCGCAAAATTCCTCGAATGACCTTTTAAAAACCGTCGGCGGCATCGCGGCGATCTTGATTGTTTTTGTAGTAATCCTACGGGCGGCATTGGATCCGCTTTATCAGGAGATCGGCCAACTCGAGGCGAGACAGAATCAAGCCTCACAGATGAACGCAGGCGGTTCCACTCAGCAAAGCGATAATAGTGATGCTGGCGGAAACGGAGGCGGCAGCGAAAATGTGAATGTGAACATTGGCGGACTGGGAGGGCTTTTCAATTGGGCACTCGGCTGGGCCTGGGGCGGACCGGGTTGGTATTCGGGTCCGGATTACGGATGGTGGGGTGCGAATGTTTGGAATGGATGGTCGAATCGTTGGAACGGCGGCGGCTGGAATGGGAACAACAACAGAGTCTGGGATGGAACCGTGAATGAAAACAACACCCGCAACTTCAATGATGCCCACTCGAATCAAGACATCCGCAATGATGGCGGTCGTGATTCACGGCGCGAAGAGCAAAACGGCGGCAGGGAATTCCGCAACGACGGTGGAAGAAATCAGGAATCTCATGGAGGCGGTCACGAAGGCGGTGGCACCAGCCATCAGGGAGGCGGAGACCACGGGCGCAGGTAGGACTTCAGCGGGCAGCTGGTGTGTGCAGAGAGTCCGGCAGCCTGCAGGAATAGGATGAGCCTTGCGGCACTTTTCGCGCGCGGGCGATGAGTTTGGAGTCGTTTAGTTTGAAAATCAGCCTCCCTCTCGATGATGAAGTTCCCCACCACCACCGGACTGTCCCTGCGACCAAAGCGAAGGGCTCCGCATTCGCATGACGACTTGTTTATCATCCTCACAAGCCCCTGTGAATTCCTCTTTGGATTTTGATGCTGGCCAGTCAGGCATCGACACGGGATTACGGTATCGTCTGGTATTCGCCGCACGAGGTGCCCCCCGAATCCCGTTTCGATTAAAGGCACTTTCTCCTACACTTCTTCATTTTAAGCCCTATTGTCAGACTTTCAAAAAAAGGCCGGTCCGTCACATATCCACTGGTCCGCCCAATAATTAAAAACTCTCCACACACCCATGCCTCCTCGCTCTAAAGACAAACCTGCCAAAGAAGCTCCCGCCCGCTCACTGGAAGCTCAGCTTTGGGATGCGGCCAATGGCATGCGCGGGGCTGTGCCGCCTTCCGACTACATGCATGTCGCTTTGGGACTCGTCTTTCTGCGCTACCTCTCGATCGCCTTTGAGACGATGAAGATGTCTTTGAGCGAAACGCCGCATGCGGACACCGAAGATGCCGATGAATACCAGTTTTGGGTTCCGCCCGAGGCTCGCTGGTCGCGGATCGCCGATGCCGCTCGCTCGCCAGATATTGGCAAGCAACTCGACGATGCCATGCGGGCCCTCGAACGCGACAATGAAGACCTCAAGGGCATCCTGCCGAAAATCTACGGCAGCCAGTATTTCAGCTCCATGATGCTTGGTAAGCTCATCGATATTTTTACAAACCTTAACCTCAAGGGCAAACAGGAGGACTTCGACCTTCTTGGCCGCGTTTATGAGTTCTTCCTCGGTGAGTTCTCTGCTCTTCAAGGCAAGGGCGGCGGCGAGCAATACACGCCGCGCTGCGTTGTATCCACCCTCGTCGAGATGATCGAGCCGCTTCAAGGGCGCGTTTACGATCCCTGCTGCGGCACGGGCGGCTTCTACATCATGTCCGAGAGATTCATCAAAGCTCATGCAGGCCGCATTGGCGATATCGCCATCTACGGCCAGGAGCGGAATCCCGAAACCTACCGACTCGCCCGCATGAACCTCGCCATCCGCAACATCTCCGGGGTGCTGCGGTGGAACACCGAAGGCACCCTACTCAAGGATGCCTTCCCCGACATGCGATTCTCCTCCATCCTCGCCAATCCGCCCTTCAATATCAGCGACTGGTCGGGCGAACTCCTGCGCAGCGATGCCCGCTGGAAATTCGGCGTGCCGCCTGTCGGAAATGCCAACTTCGCGTGGCTCCAGCACATCTACTCCCACCTCACGCCCGATGGTTTCGGCGGCGTGGTGCTGGCCAATGACTCGATGAGTTCCAACTCAGGAGGCGAAGGCGAAATCCGCAAGGCCATGATCGAGGGCGACGCCGTGGATTGCATGGTCGCGCTTCCAAATCAGTTGTTCTTTGGAACACAAATCCCCGTCTGCCTATGGATTCTCGCCCGTAACAAAGGCGGTGGAGATAACGGCTCCCGCACACTTCGCAACCGCAAAGGCGAAATCCTCTTTCTCGATGCCCGCAAGCTCGGCCACATGGTATCGCGCACGAACAAGGAACTCAGCTCCGAGGATGTCCAGAAACTCGCTGGCACCTACCACGCTTGGCGCGAAGGTCGGGACTACCAAGACATCGCGGGCTTCTGCAAATCCGCCACTCTCGATGAGGTGCGAGCGCACGGCCATGTCCTCACGCCCGGTCGCTATGTCGGCGCCGAGGATGTCGAAGACGACGGCGAACCCTTCGAGGAAAAAATGCCCCGCCTCTTTGCGGAATTGAACGCTCAATTCGCTGAGTCCGCAAAGCTGGAGCAACAGATCAAAGCCAACTTCAAAGGACTCGGCCTCGGAGGATGCTCGTGAAAAAGCCACTCTCCATCATTCCACTTAACAACATCCGGGCGCTCATTCATACCATTCGAGCTGAGCAGGTCATGCTCGATAGCGACTTGGCGGAAATCTATGGAGTTGAGCCACGGCGTCTTAACGAACAAGTAAAACGCAACATTGAACGCTTCCCCGAAGCATTCCGTTTCCAGCTCACGGAAGAAGAATACGATAGTCTCAAGACTCGACTCGAAGGCTCAAGTTCAGACGAGGGTTTAAGATCGCAAAATGCGACCTTAGAGGAGAGCGAAAACTTGAGATCGCAAAATGCGACCTCAAGAGCTGCTGGTGCTTTAAGGTCACAAATTGTGACCTTAGACAAAGGAGGGCGGGGAAAACACAGAAAGTATCTCCCCTATGCCTTCACCGAGCAGGGAGTATCCATGCTCTCAGCCGTTCTGCGCAGTGAGACGGCAGTCAAGGTCAGCATCCAAATCATCCACGCCTTTGTCGAGATGCGCCGCTTTCTTCAAGCCAACGCCAGCATCTTTGCCCGCATGGATTCCATGGAAAAGCGCCAGTTCGCCTTGGAGTCAAAAACCATGGAAAACTTTGAGAAAGTCTTTCGGGCGCTTGAAGCCGCCGAACCGCCCAAGCAGGGCATCTTTTACGAAGGCCAGGTTCACGATGCACACGCCTTCGCCTCCGACCTCATCCGCAAGGCGAAGTCCAGCATCACGCTCGTTGACAACTATGTGGACGATACCGTGCTCACCCTTCTCACCAAGCGGAAAAAATCCGTAGCCGCCACCATTTTTACCAAAAACATTTCCAGACAACTCGCGCTCGACCTCGCGAAACATAATGCCCAATACCCGCCCATCGAGATCAAAACATTCCAAGCCGCACACGACCGCTTTCTCATCCTCGATGAACGCGACATCTACCACATCGGCGCATCCCTAAAAGACCTCGGCAAAAAATGGTTCGCTTTCTCCAAATTCGAGTCCGGTGCCTTGGACATGCTCAAAAAATTGGGAGGCGGACAATGAACTCTTTCAAGGAAAAGATGCCGCGCCTCGTCGCCGAACTGCACGCCCAGTTCGCCGAGTCAGCGAGCCTGGAGCAGGCCATCAAAGCAAACCTGCTTGCCCGCCGTAGCGCGCAGCGCAAAGGAGGGAGGGGGCTGGGTTATGGCGGGTGAATGGGAAACGAAACGGATTGGCGACTTGGGGCGAGTCGTCACGGGAAAGACGCCATCAACGGCAGTCGCTGAGAACTTCGGCGGCAACTATCCGTTCATAACGATTCCCGACATGGACGGGCGTCGGGAGATTTCGACATCAGCGCGAACACTTTCGGAGCAAGGCGCGCAGTCGCTGCGAACATGTAGGCTCCCAGCGGGAGCAGTGATGATGTCGTGCATCGCTACGATTGGAAATTGTGGCATCACGACGCGGCCCAGTTTCACGAATCAGCAAATCAACAGCCTGATTTGTGGCGACGATGCTGACCCGAAATTCGTTTACTACTGCTTCACTCAACTCGGCCACGCTCTCGAAGCAGCCGGTGGAGGAGGTTCGGTTTACACCAACGTCTCAAAGTCGCGCTTTGAAGAAATCGAACTCACACTTCCACCCCTCGCGGAGCAAAAAGCCATCGCGGCGGTGCTTGGGGCGCTGGACGACAAGATCGAGTGCAACCGGCGGATCAACGCGACGCTGGAGGCGATGGCGTGGGCGCTGTTCCAGAGCTGGTTCGTGGATTTCGACCCCGTCCGCGCCAAACTCGACGGCCGCCCCCCCGCCGCCCTCGACCCCGCCACCGCCGCCCTCTTCCCCGCCTCGTTCCAAGACTCCGCGCTAGGACCAATTCCGCATGGATGGCGAGCGGCGCACCTTGAAGAAATCGCAAGTGTCGGCAGCGGAAAACGCCCCGAAGGGCGCTGTGATGTTTTGTCGCCCGAGTGCAACATCCCGCTCTACGGCGGCGGCGGACGAATGGGCTATGTGCCCTCCGCACTTTACGACAAACCCATCCTATTCACCGGACGGGTTGGAACTTTGGGACTCATCTTCCGCACAGCGGAGCCGTCGTGGCCATCTGACAACACGCTCATTGTTGAACCGCAGGCCGGACTTTTTGACTTCACCTATTTCGTTTTGAAGGGATTCGACCTTGTCACGCTGAACCGCGGGTCAACGCAGCCGTTGCTAACGCAGACTGATCTCAAACGGCAGACGTTCGTGCTTCCAACCAAAGACGTAGTTAAAGCCTTCGCCGATGTCTCGGCGCCAATTTTCCGCCATATGGTTTCCAACGAGAGAGAATCCCGCACCCTCGCCACCCTGCGCGACACGCTGCTGCCGAAGCTGCTGAGTGGGGAGTTGAGCGTGGCGGATATGAAAAAAAATCTGCCATGAGCCAAGTCTTCAATCTCTACTGCGATGAAAGTTGCCATCTGGAGAATGACCGCCAGCCGGTGATGGTGCTTGGCACGGTGTGGTGCCTGCAGGACAAAGCGCGGGAAGTGGCGGTGAGATTGCGCGAGATCAAGGCGGCGCATGGGTTGCCTCCAGATTTCGAGTTGAAATGGACGAAGGTTTCTCCCGCGAAATTGGATTTCTACATGGAAGTGCTGAATTACTTCTTTGATGACGACGACCTGCACTTCCGGGCTTGGGTGGCGCACAAGGCGGGTTTGAGACACGCTGAGTTCGGCCAGACGCACGATGACTGGTATTACAAGATGATGTTCGGGCTGGTAGAGCCGCTCCTGACTCCTGATGCGCGCTTTAGGCTGTATCTGGATAAGAAGGACACTCGCGGTGCGCGCAAGGTGGCGAAGCTTCATGATGTGCTGTGCAACAACCTCTATGATTTCAACCGAGCCATCGTGGAGCGGGTGCAGGTGGTGGAGGCGGACGCTGTCGAACAACTCCAGCTTGCCGACCTGCTCCTTGGAGCGGTGGGCTACGCGAATCGTGGTCTGAATAATAGTGTCGCGAAGAGCGCGCTGGTGGAGCGTATCAAAAAACGCACTGGCTACGGTTTGATAAGGCCAACTCTATTGCGGGAGTCGAAGTTCAACCTTTTCATCTGGCGCGGTCAACTGGAGGGCCGTTTGGCATGAGTGCGGAGTGGCTGCCCCCACTTGTGCTGTTGGAGGATTCCGGCGGGAATTGGAAGAATTACGAAGAGGTTGTCTACGGGTGGTTCCGTGCAGATTTTTTAAAATCCCTGCCACGCTGGCCTGAAAAGCGTGTTGGTCTGAAGCGCGTGCCTTTAAGCCAAGGCAAGGAGGCAACATTCTGGCACTTCATCTCCGAGGGTAAGGTCGAGGCAGATCGAGAAATCGATTTGCGCCGGTGCGAGCGCATCCGCTGGCCTCGCCCGACGATGGAGGATTTTCCCAACCGTCGACCCGAGCCGGGCGATCGCATCGTCTGGTGGAAAAACGAGCGCCGGGGTGAGGAGCGATACCTTCTGGCCTTGCCTGATTTCAGCTACCTCATGGTTGTGGCCGATCGCGGAGAATATGTCCTGCCTTGGACGCAATATCATGTGGACCGCGAACACCGCCGGGAGAAATACCGAAAGGAATACAATGCTTACTGGGACGCACAAAAAAGCTGAAGCCGCTCCTCGCGGAACGGCCTCGTTTCTCCTTCAACACATGGTTGATGAGCTACTGGAAATCTTGGCGAGAAATATCCCGAGGTCAAGCCCAGCGTCGAGAGCGGACGAGCCGCTTGCATCCAACGCACTGCTGAGCTGGAAGTTTAGCTTGGAAGGCTTGTCATACAGATTGGAGGTCGTTTCGTGAGTAAAAAAAAGTCCACACCCGGCGAACGCTCCAAGAAGAAGGCCGAAGTCTCCCTCGTCCGCTCGTCAGCGGCGGAATATCTCACCTTTGTCGCGGCCAGCGGCCAAGGAGGTGTGGAGGCCGTTTACGCGGATGAAAATGTCTGGCTCAGCCAGAAGATGATGGGCGTGCTCTACGCTGTGGAGACGCAGACGATCAATTACCACCTCAAAAAGGTCTTCGACGACGCTGAACTGGAGGCTGGTTCAGTTATTCGAAATTTTCGAATAACTGCCGCCGACGGCAAAACCTACGACACGCAGCATTACAACCTCTCCGCCATCATCGCCGTCGGCTACAAGGTGAACTCGGAGCGCGCCGTGCAGTTCCGCAAGTGGGCCACAGGCATCATTGAGTCCTTCACCATCAAGGGTTATGCGATGGATGACGAGCGACTGAAAAATGATGGCTCCATTCTCGGCAAAAAGTATTTCGAGGAACAGCTCCAGCGCATTCGAGAAATCCGTCTGAGCGAGCGCAAGTTCTACCAGAAGATCACCGACATTTACGCGACCTCCATCGATTACGATGTCACTGCCGCCGCGACCAAACGGTTCTTTGCCACGGTGCAGAACAAACTGCACTGGGCCATCCACGGCCAGACAGCGGCGGAGGTCATCCTCAACCGCGCCGATGCCAGCAAAGACCGCATGGGGTTGACGACTTGGAAAGACGCGCCCGCAGGGAAAATCCAGAAGTTCGATGTCGTGGTGGCAAAAAATTACCTGACGGAAAACGAAATGGCTCAACTGCAACGCCTCGTCTCCGCCTACCTCGATCTGGCCGAAGACATGGCGCTCCGGGAGATACCCATGACGATGCAGGACTGGGAAACCCGCCTCAACCGCTTCATCGCCGCGACCGACCGGGAGATCTTGCAGGATGCCGGCAAGGTCACTGCCGAAATCGCCAAAGCCCACGCCGAGAGTGAGTTTGAGAAATACCGCATCGTGCAGGACCGGTTGTTCGAGTCGGACTTTGACCAGATGATTAAAGAGCTTCTACTGAAGGCCGACAAATCATGAGCCTCGACGAGTTTGGCACTAGGCCTCAATCCGCAACCAATCTGTAAAAAGCGAACCTTAGACCAAAAGAATCCATGTCCCGAGCCTCCGAATCCGATCTCGAAAACCATGTCCTCGATCTCCTGCAGGAGTTGGGGCATGGCTACGCTCCTGGCGAATTATTTGATCCTGACCAGACGACGGAGAGGGAAAGCTACCATGGCACGATCCTCTCTTTGAGGCTGAAGGCAGCACTCCAGAAGCTGAACCCCACGGTGCCAGAGGATGCCATCGAATCAGCCATCAACACACTGCGGGATGCTGGCCTCCCGGAATTGATTCAAGAGAATCGACGCCTGCACCGGCACATGGTGGATGGGGTTCCAGTGAGCTATTACAAGGATGGAGAAACGATCCACGACCGGCTGCGCTTGGTGGACTGGGCCAATCTCGACAATGACTGGCTGGCGGTAAATCAATTCACAGTCGTCGGTGCCAACACACGCAGGCCGGATATTGTGATCTTCCTAAATGGGCTGCCTGTGGTGGTGGTCGAACTCAAGGCTCCCGAGTCGCCCAATGCGGTTATTCGCTCCGCCTACAACCAGCTTCAGACCTACAAAAACGACATTCCCGCTCTCTTCCACACAAACATCCTGTGTGTGGCGTCGGATGGCTTTGCGGCTCGCTTCGGGACGATCTCGGCGGACTTCGACCGCTTCATGACATGGCGCACGGTGGATGGAGAAAACCTCGTGAATCCAACAAGTGCATTGGCTGTGGAAACCTTGCTGCGTGGGCTCTTGCGGCCGGATGTGCTTACGGAAATGCTCCGGGCGTTTCTTGTCTTTGAGGATGACGGACGGAATGTGATCAAGAAGGCGGCTGGCTACCACCAATTCCATGCTGCCCAGAAAGGGCTGCGTGCGATCAAGCAGGCTGTGCGCACGGATGGCAAGGCGGGTGTGGTCTGGCACACGCAGGGATCTGGCAAGAGCCTGCTCATGGCGTTCCTGGCTGGTGTGCTGGTGAAAGATCCCGAACTGGGAAATCCCACCATCGTCGTTCTCACGGACAGGAACGATCTCGACAACCAGCTCTTCGATACCTTCTCGCGCTGCATGGAGCTATTCGGCCAAACACCCGAGAAGGTGGATAGCGTGGCCGACCTACGGAAGCGCCTCGATAGGCAGGTGGGCGGCGTGGTTTTTGCAACGATCCAGAAATTCCGCCCTGAGGAGGGCGACTTCCCGGTGATCACGGCGAGGAAAAATGTGGTCGTGTTCGTAGATGAAGCTCACCGCAGCCAATATGGATTTGGCGCGAAGATCGACACCGACAGCGGCAAGAAAAGCTACGGCTACGCCTACTATGTGAGGAAGGGGCTTCCACACGCGACCTTCGTGGGATTCACAGGCACGCCGATCGAGTTGGTGGACAAAAACACGAAGGAGGTCTTCGGCGACTACATCGATATCTACGATATCACCCAAGCGGTTGAAGACGGCGCCACGGTGCCGATCTACTACGAAGGCAAGATCGTTCGCCTCCTGCTCGACGATGCCACCAAAGAGGAGATCGACGAAACCTTCGAGGAAGTCACCGAGGGCTTGGAGGATTCTGAAAAAGCCAAAATCGGAGGGAGATGGTCGCAACTGGAAGCTCTGGCTGGCGCGGAGGGGCGGCTTGATGAATTAGCAAAGCTGGTGGTGGATCATTTCGACAAACGCCAAGGCGCAATCAAGGGCAAGGGAATGCTCGTCTGCATGAGTCGAAGAATCTGCGTGGAAATGTATGAGCGCATCACCCGCCTGCGTCCTCAATGGGCGGCAAAAGAAGATACGGAGGGCTTCGTAAAAGTCGTGATGACCGGCTCTGCTGCTGACCCGATACCCTACCAACCGCATGTGCGGAACAAGGCTGGCCTCGACCTGCTCGCCCGCAGATTCCGCGATCCAGAAGACCCCTTCCAACTCGTGATCGTCCGCGACATGTGGCTCACGGGTTTTGACTCACCCTCGATGCACACGCTCTATGTGGACAAGCCGATGCACGGCCACAACCTCATGCAGGCGATAGCCCGTGTGAACCGCATTTTCAAAAGCAAGCCAGCCGGGTTGGTGGTGGATACCATCGGTATCGCCACCGATCTCAAGCAGGCGCTCACATTTTACTCAGACCGCGATCGAGGCAACACGGGCATCGACACACAGGAGGCCATAATGGCGCTTCAGCAGGCCGTGGAGGTCATGAGGGCAATGTTTCATGGATTCGACTATCAGCCCGCCTTGCATGGGGATTCCAAGCAACGACTGAAAATTCTGGCCGGTGCGGTGGATCATGTTTTGAAGCTGGAGGGCGACAGCGAAGAAGCTGTGAAAGCGGGCCGCAAGCGTTTCATGGATGCCGTTGCAAAGCTCGACAAGGCTTTCAAGATCGCAGCAGGAACGGATGCCGCTAAAAATGTGGTGGAGGAGGTCGCCTTCTTCAATGCCGTGCGAATCGTCATTCGCAAGATGGATATCGACGGCGGCGGCGAAGGTCGCGTCATCGACCTGGACGCGGCAATCAAAAACCTCGTCAATCAAGCAGTCGCCTCCACGGAGGTCATCGACATCCTCGCAGCCGCCGGAATCAAGAGTCCCGACATATCCATTCTTAGCGATGAGTTCCTGCGTGAGATGGAGGGACTGAAACACAAAAACCTTGCCGTCGAGGCGCTAAAAAAACTCCTCAACGGAGAAATCAAGAATCGCACTCGGACAAATGTCGTCCGCAACCGGCAGTTTACCGAGCGATTGGAAGCAGCCATGGCCAAATACCACAACCGAGTGGTGGACGCCCTCCAAGTCATCGAAGAACTCATCCGCATCGCCCGCGACCTGCGGAAGGAACCCGAAGACGGACTCTCAAAAGAAGAAGTCGCCCTCTACGACGCCCTCGCCGACAACGCCAGCGCCTTGGAGGTCATGGGCAACGAGAAGCTCCGAGTCATAGCCCAACTCCTCGTCAAAGCCATCCGCGAAAACGCAGGGGCCGACTGGTGGAGGATCAACCAGCGTAGAAAAGAAATGAGGAGGGCTGTAAAGCGCATCCTGCGTGAAACCGGCTACCCGCCAGACCTCCAAGACGAAGCCATCAAAACCGTCGTCCGCCAAGCCGAAGCCCTTGCTGCAGAAGTCAAAGAAAGGCAAGAGCGCCAAGGAGAGTATTACGAGTGAAGAGCCTTGGATGTAAATTTGTGCGTTAAGCTCCGAGAACCAAAGCCCCGCTCCATTTTTTCAAAAAGATCAGCTCTTCCCTTTTGGAAAATGTGTTAGCTCCATAAACTGGGGGTCAGGCAACATTTCCTTTCATTTTGCGTCAGGATTTTGGAGCTCGAAGATACCAGAAGATTAATGTATAAACTATTGATTTTTAATTTTTTTAATAACGCGCTTAAATCCAGCAAGCGCAAGAATTGGCGGCGCGTATTTTCGCATCTGTTTGGGGAAGTTGCCGGAATATTACTGCATTGATCTGCTTCTGCAGACGACGACACAGCAGAGAATCAAATTCCAAGGTCCTGCTCCGATGTTACAAAGAAAAGGGGCTCCCGGTTGCGGGAGCCCCTGTCTTTTGATTTTTTTGCGTGAGCGCTTAGGCTTGGGGAGCCGCGGCGGCTTGGTCGCGGTCTTTCATGGCTGCCTTGCGGCTGAGTTTAACGCGGCCTTTGTCATCGACGCCGATGCATTTGACCCAGATGGAGTCGCCCATTTTCACGACGTCTTCGACTTTGTTCACGCGGAAGTCGGCGAGTTCGGAGATGTGGCAGAGACCGTCCTTGCCTGGCAGGACTTCGACGAAGGCGCCAAATTCCTTAATGGATACGACTGTGCCTTGGTAGAGTTCGCCGATGGAGATTTCCTTGGTCATACCGAGGATGATTTCCTTGGCGCGTTTCAAGCTGTCGCCGTTGTTGGAGTAGATGTGCACGGCTCCGTCGTCCTCGATATTGATCTCGGCACCGGTCTCGGCAACGATGCCTTTGATCGTTTTGCCGCCTGGTCCAATGATGAGACCTATTTTGTCGGGGTTGATGCGGATGGTCTCGATGCGTGGCGCGTATTGGCTCAACTCGGAGCGTGGTGCGGCAAGGATGCCGTTCATCACATCAAGGATTTTCGTGCGCGAGGTCTTTGCCTCAGCGACGGCCTCGAACATGATCTCGTGGGAGATACCGGGGAGCTTGAGGTCAAGCTGGAAGCCGGTGACGCCTTCGGATGTTCCACAGAGTTTGAAATCCATGTCACCGAAGTGGTCTTCACTGCCGATGATGTCGGTAAGAGTGGTGTAGCGCTTCAGGGTTTCGCCTTCGTATTCGGTGACAAGACCGACAGAGATGCCGGCGACAGTGGCCTTGAGTGGCACGCCTGCGTCCATGAGGGCAAGAACGCCCGCGCACACGCTGGCCATGGAGGTGGAACCGTTAGATTCCATCACTTCGCTGACGACGCGGAGCGCGTATGGGAAGTCTTTTTCGCTTGGGATGACTGCCTCGATCGAACGCTCGGCAAGGGCGCCATGACCAATTTCGCGGCGGTTTTGACCACCGAAACGACCGGTCTCGCCCACGCTGAAAGGCGGGAAGTTGTAGTGAAGCATGAAGCGCTTCGTGTCAGGTCCACCGCCGTAGCAATCGATCATCTGGGCTTCCTCAGCCGGAGCGAGTGTAGCGATGCCGAGGGCTTGGGTTTCGCCACGGGCGAAGAGGGCCGAACCGTGCGTGCGGGGAAGAAGACCAGCCTCGCCGGAAAGCGGGCGGAGGTCATGGAATCCGCGACCGTCGCAGCGCTTTTGGCGATCCAGAATGCTGACGCGGAAGGCTTTTTTCTGCAGGTAATCGAAGGCCTGGGAAATTTCGAATTTCGAGGCGGTCGGGAATTTTTCGAGCACGGCTTTTTCGACTTCCTCGCGGAGAGTTCCGATCGCTTTGCTGCGAGCCACTTTGCCGGATGTGTAGATGGCGGATTCGATGCGGTCGCCTGCGACTTGGTAGGCGACTTCGGAGATCGAGTCGGCAACCGAGAAGAGTGGCACGCTGCGTTTGGCTTTGCCGACTGCTGCGGCAAGGTCGCGCTGGGCTTGAACGATGACGCGCACGGCGTCGCGGGCGAAGTCGAGGGCTTTGTTGAACTCCGCTTCGGGAAGTTCGGTAGCGGCACCTTCGATCATGATGACCTTCTCTCCATCGCCGACATAGACGAGGTCGAGGTCGCTGTGCTCGCGGTCGGAGTGGGTCGGGTTGATGACGAACGCGCCATTGATGCGGCCGACGCGAACGGCGCCGACGGGGCCTGCGAACGGAATGTCCGAAACGCAAAGCGCGGCGGAGGCACCGTTGATCGAGAGCATATCCGGGTCATTTTGACCATCCGCACTCAAGAGGAGCGTGATGATCTGAGTGTCGTAGAGGTAGCCCTTGGGGAAGAGCGGACGCAGAGGACGGTCGGTCATGCGGGCGGTGAGGATTTCCTTCTCGGTGGGACGGCCTTCGCGCTTGAAGTAACCGCCGGGGAATTTGCCGACTGCGGCGGCCTTTTCCTTGTATTCGACGGTGAGCGGGAAGAAGTCTTGGCCTTCCTTGATGGTGGTGGCCGAAACGGCTGTGACGATCACGATTGTGTCGCCGCAGCGGACAGTTACGGCGCCGTCAGCGAGTTTCGCGAGTTTGCCGGATTCAAAAATGATGGGTGAGGAGCCTGCTTGGGCTGTAGTGGTATGGGACATAATATATATAATTGCGTAAGTGCCCGCCAGAAATTGGCGGGCGGATTTTAGGAAAAAGCCCCGCTGATAAACGGGGCTTTGGGTGAGGAAGTCGCGTTACTTGCGAAGGTCCAATTTCTCAAGGACCGTCGCGTAGCGGCTTGAAGCCGTGCGCTTGAGGTAATCAAGCAAACTGCGCCGTGTGGCGACGAGCTTGAGCAAGCCACGGCGGGATGCATGATCCTTCGCATTGACTTTCAAGTGCTCGGTGAGTGAGCTGATTCGTTTAGTGAGAAGCGCGATCTGAACATCTGCGCTGCCGGTGTCTTTATCGTGAAGGCGGAGGGAATCCACCTCGTTAACTGCTGCTGCTTTTGCCATTTGTTATTTCGTTTTGTTAATGAAGGCGGAAAAGGTGCCACTCGAAGGGGGCAAGGGCAAGGAGAAAGTCATCGCGAAATTAAATTGGGATACCCGAGTGGCATCGGTATAACACACCGCCATGAAAGTCCGCCTCACCAAAGATTTCATTCTCGAAGCAGCCCAAAGCCTCACGAAAGTGCCCGCCGGCCACAAGTGCGCGAGACTGCATGGCCATACCTTCACCATCGAAATATCGGTCGAAGGCGAAGTGAGTCCCGAGACTGGCTGGCTCTACGACCACGCTCTCATCAGCGCCGCGATGAAGCCGATCATCGAACAACTCGACCACAGCTATCTGAACGATGTGCCAGGGCTGGAAAACCCAACCATCGAGATGATGGCTGGCTGGCTTTGGAACAAACTCTCCCCCCAACTGC
>JBILMW010000139.1:0-6824 GCA_044375335.1 Terrimicrobiaceae bacterium
TTCCGCTGCGAAATCGAGGACGACCTTTTTGTGGTCACCGGCGAGCGGCAATACAGCCATGCGGGCGTTTCAGCCCTCATGGATACCGCTCGCGGAATTTTAAAGGCGTGAAATGCATACCGCGCCTTGAATCCCAAGCCCCAAGAAGCAATTCTTCACCGAGAACAAAACCACACGCTCAACATCGAAATGTCATCCATCCTGTCCAACGCCCACAAACACATCCTTGATCTCGTCGCCTACGAACCAGGCAAACCCGTGGAGGAACTCGCCCGAGAGATGGGGCTGGAACCATCTCAAATCATCAAGCTCGCCTCGAATGAAAATCCGCTTGGACCATCTCCTGTGGCGCTTCAGGCCATGAGGGACACTCTGGAGCGATCCCACTTTTACCCGGATGGCGGCGCGTGGGCCCTTCGCAACGCGATTGCTGAAAAATTGGACCTCAAGCGTGAGAATGTCATTCTTGGGAATGGCTCGAACGAAATCATCGAGTTCATTGGCCACGCTTTTCTGAAGCCTGGCGACGAAGTGGTAACGGCAGGCCATGCCTTCGCGGTTTACAGCCTCATGGCCCAACTTTTCGGAGCCCGCACCGTTGAAGTTCCCGATCCCGGCTTTACGCACGACCTCGAGGCGATGCTGGCGGCAATCACTCCCAAGACCCGGCAACTCTTCATCGCAAATCCCAACAACCCCACAGGCACACTCGTCGGGCAGGAGGCGATTGACCGTTTCATGGAGCGGGTTCCCGAGCATGTGCTGGTGATTTTTGACGAAGCGTATTTTGAGTTTCTTGATAATCCACCGGATGTCCTGCGCTACGTGCGCGAGGATCGCAATGTGGTAGTGATGCGAACATTTTCAAAAATCCAGGGCCTCGCTAACCTGCGCATAGGCTACGGCCTTGCTCCTTCATGGATCGCCGAAGTTCTTCAAAAGACACGCCAACCGTTCAATGCAAATGGCATTGCGCAGGCCGGTGCCTTGGCGGGTCTTCGCGACGAGGAGCACATGCAGCGCACACGTGAACTCACACACGAAGGCAGGAATTATCTGGAAGCAGAGTTCACCAGATTGGGCCTAACCTTTGTGCCGAGCGTTGCGAATTTTGTTTTGGTTGAGGTGGGTGATGGAGATGCCGTTTTCAAAGCGCTCCTCAAGCGCGGCGTTATCGTCCGGGCCATGCGCAGCTACAAACTTCCCGAGTGGATTCGCGTCTCGGTGGGAACAATGGAACAAAACCGCCGCTTCATGGAAGAGCTTGAGACTCTCCACAGGACGGGCCTGCTCAAAATGGGCAAAACTGCCTGATGAGCTTCTCATCGGATACAATCGCTGCAATCGCCACGCCTCCTGGCGAAGGAGCCATTGCCATGGTTCGTATCTCAGGCCCGGATGCGGCTCCCATTCTAGCCCGCATTTTCAAGCCCTCATTCAAGACCCTTGCCCCCCGCCAGGCGACATTTGGAAAAATCCACGACGGCGACGAAGTTCTCGATCAGGTTTTGGTCACGACATTTCAAGCGCCAGCCAGTTTCACCGGCGAGGATATGGCGGAGATCACCTGCCACGGAGGTATCCTTCTCGCCGCACGCATTCTTGAAACCGTGCTTCGCTCCGGCGCACGGGCGGCCGATGCGGGCGAGTTTTCCCAACGGTCATTTTTCAATGGCAAAATCGACCTCACCCGCGCCGAGGCGATCATGGACATCATCCGCGCTCGCACTGCACCCGCACTGCGGGCGGCGGCACTCCAGCTTGAAGGTCGGCTGGGCCAGGAAATCCTGGCACTGCGCGACACTGTGCTGGAGGTCGTTGCACATATCGAAGCCTGGATTGATTTTCCCGAAGAGGGCATCGATCCGGCAACCGGCCGCCATCTACTGGCAAAAATCAACGCCGCGCTTGAGCGCACGGAGCGTTTACTATCCACAGCCGATGAAGGCCGCGTCCTACGCGAAGGAATTCGTGTGGCGATCGTGGGACTTCCCAATGCCGGGAAATCCAGCCTCCTGAACCGCCTACTCGGCATGGACCGGGCCATCGTGAGCGAGGTTCCAGGCACAACGCGTGATACGATCGAAGAGTCGGCCTGCCTACGCGGCATCCTTTTTCGCCTCACAGATACGGCCGGTCTCCGTGAAACCAATGACCCCGTTGAGCGAGAGGGCGTGGCGCGTAGTGGACGCGCGATGGAAAATGCCGACCTCGTGCTCCACATTTTTGACGCCAGCGCCACGACACCGCCGGCACCCTTGAATGAGCGCGAAATACTGGTTGCGAACAAATGCGACCTCTTGCCGCCAGAATCGCTCAAACATACCGGAGCAATCCCCGTCTCATCGCTGACTGGCGCGGGCTTTGACGCACTTCTCGACGCCATGACCAACTCAAATGGCGCAAAGCATCTCTGCACGGGCGACTCCCTTGCTGCCATCAATGCCCGCCATAAGACGCTTCTGGAATCCGCCGCTGCATCCCTGCGCGCTGCCGGCGAGCTCGTTCAAACCAGCGCCCCGCCGGAACTGGCGGCAGTGGAACTCCGCTCCTCGCTCGACGCATTGGGACGAATCGTTGGAGCGACTGATACGGAGGACATCTTAGGCGAAATCTTCAGCAGATTCTGCATTGGCAAATAATCTTCCCCCGCACGGGCTCAACCAGACTTTTAGACTATGAAAAAACTTTTGATAACGGTGTTCGCCACTGCGATTGCCCCCTCCTTGCTTACAAGCTGCGCGCTTGTAAATGTGAAGCTAACTAGGACTCCCAGCGTGGCTGCCCATCGCACCGTCGAGTCGTTAGCCACCACAAGCAAACCCGCCGCCCTCCTTCAGAAAACCGAAGACAAGTCACTACCTCAATCCGAGCGCATTGAGCTTCTCCTCAAAGCCCTTCGCGAAACCTCCAACGCGCGAGTTGGAACAGAATTTCAAAAACTGAATCAAATCGCGACCGCTCGTTTGGTTGAAATTCTGGCTACTGAGAATTTCCAAAACAACGCTATCCGCATCACTCCGGCATCCATCAACACAGTCGACCCACAGCAAGTATCGAAGCTCATAGCCGCCCATTCCATTCAGATCGAAGGCCTGCGCGATCGAGTGACCGTGGAAGGAGCAGGAGTCGCATATGTGGCATGGTTCGCCAAAGGCTCACCCGGTCTGGCGGGACAACCCAGCGCGGCTCAGACCGGCATGAGCATCCCAGCTACGGCCCTCGTTCGTTTTGATAAAGATGGACCGCAGCTCACATTTTACCGACGCCTCCAGACGGAAAGCGTTGTTCTCAATGGAAGGAAAGAAACTCTGGCCGCAGATTTCTCGGCGCCGATTGCCTACCTCCTTACCCAAGGGAAGAATAGTTCCATCGATATCCAGGCTCTGTTTTTCTCGGATACCAATTTTAAAAACACCGGCCTCCTCCAGATTGACGAATATGATCCCAAGAAGATTCCAGTGGTTTTTGTGCACGGCCTGCTCTGCCGTCCCGCAGCTTGGACCTCGGCAGTGAACCAACTTCTTGCCGATCCGAAAATCCGCTCACGCTATCAATTCTGGTTCTACCTCTACCCCACAGGCCTTCCCGTCTGGTGGTCGGCAGCAAAACTTCGCACCGAGCTCGACCGGTATCGTGAGATGGTGGACCCCGACCATAAAAACCCGAAGCTCGATCAGATAGTGCTCGTTGGCCACAGCATGGGGGGGCTCATTTCCAGCCTCATGGTGCGAAAAGGTGGGGAAGATCTCTGGAAGCAGTTCACGGACACCCCGCCGGAGAAGATGAAAATCAGCGCCGCAG
Organism: Terrimicrobiaceae bacterium; assembly: GCA_044375335.1. Taxonomy (GTDB): domain Bacteria; phylum Verrucomicrobiota; class Verrucomicrobiia; order Chthoniobacterales; family Terrimicrobiaceae; genus UBA967. The sequence goes on from JBILMW010000139.1 coordinate 3,805, forward strand.
CCAAGGAAAACCTTTTGAAAATCGTCAACTTTGAACCCCGGGAGGACATCCGCCGCGTCATTTTCATGGCCACACCACACCAAGGCAGTCAGCTTGCGATGAACCCGCTGGCTGATTTCTTTTCGAATCTGGTTCGCCTGCCAAACCTCAGCACATCGCTCGACCGCCTTGTGATGGTCAACTCCATCCGAAGCCACCTGCGCGACCTTTTTGTGGCCCCCGCAAACAGCATACGCTTCCTACGGGCGAAGTCCCCACTCCTGCTCGCGATCCTCAAACTCCCCATGTCCAAACAAGTCACCTACCACTCTGTGATCGGCGACCAAGGCAAAGGTGACACGCCGCACAGCTCGGATGGAGTCGTGCCCTACTGGAGTTCGCACCTTCCCAACGCCAAGTCGGAAAAGATCGTCCCATCTGGCCACGGAGCCAACGAAGATCCTGACGGAATCGAGGAAATCCGCCGCATCCTTCGTCTACACCTGCTCGAATCTTCGAAGCCGTAAGGCGCGGATCGAATGCTTCAGGCTTGAAGCTCGATCATCTGGTGGCAGGAAAACTCGGGCAGTCGCACCGTGACACTATCGCCGCTGGTTTTGAAATAAACCGGTGCACCGCTTGGCGCGAGGATGGCTTTTTTCACACCTGGCAGGCGCAGGGTGACCTCCGTGTTGTGGAGCGGCGGCAGTTCTTCGATGACCTCGACGCTGCGTCCACCGGAGGCATTGCCGCCGGAGAGCTGAATGACTCCACCTCGGCTGATCGTCGGGGCGTAGAGGAGATGCAGTATGAATCGATCACCCTGCGAGGTGAGTGATACACGCGCGGTGGAAGGCAGGTTTGTGGCAAGCGATACGCCATCTTGCAGAAACGCACGCAATGCCCGGACGATGAACTCGCGATAAGCCACGGCTCCATAGGCGCGGTAGTGCAGGAACACAGGATGCGCAAAATAAAGGATATTTCCATGCCGCACGCCGCAATCGAATCCCGAGGGCTCAAGTTGATTCGGCGTGTGCTGGTGGCTGCAGAAATGCTCCCAGGTGCGGTTGAAATAGGGGTCGAAAATTTGACCCAATGATTGGCCGTCCGTAACGCGGATGCGGTGGGAGCGGCTATACATGATCTGCGGCGTGTTGACGAATGAAGGGCGAAGCTCCGGCACGGGCAGAACATAATCGTGACCACGGTTGGCCTCGTCCTCTGGAGGACAGCTTGGGCTGAGGCCCTGATACTCGGCTCCGAGGTCAAACGCAAAAGCTTCGCGACCCTTCCAGAGACCGCTCTCACCCGAGAGGACCAGCTTACCGCCTTTAGCCAGATAGGCGTCCAACTTGGCTTTCAACTCGTCGTCGATGCGAATGTCATCGGGAAGAATGATGGCCTTGTAGGGCGAGAAATCCATCGTGCGGTCGATGAGCCCGAATAAGAAATGACCCTCGAGAAGAACTCGTCCGGCGCCGTCGTCGGGCCAATTGTTGCGGTCGTTGTGATTTTCCGACTCGCTGGAGAGCACGGCGATGTCGAAGACCTGCTTCGCGTCACGGCACCAAGGCTCCTTGTCACGGACCTCGCGGTAGGCGGCACCGATGACTTCGTAGGTTGAGGGATCGAGTTCTCCCGAGGGATGCAACTGATCACCCACACTGCACTTGGCTCCGTAGGCCAGCATGGCGGCGCATTCGTAGCGTAGCGCGTTAGGATGCTTGTAGCCTCCAAACTCTCCCCATGTGGTATGGAACTTTCCTGTCATTCCCAAGAACTCGAATGGCAGGTTGCATGTGTATTTCGCCGAGGTCGGGAAATGGTCGTAGCCCCAACCTCCTGTCGGCAGGGACTCCAACTCGAGGTGGCTGAAATAGGGCAAAATATCATGCCGACCGCGGGGAATGTGGCCGCCGTTGTGGAAGATCGGCATGTCCGAGCGGACTGACTTCGCTGCTTCGGTGGTCAGGCGATAGTATTTCTCGAGCGCGAGACGCGAAGATTCCTTGCGATCCTCCTCTTTCAGCGGATCGAGCCCATTGGCCTTCATGAATTCCAGACTCCAACGGGTGCAGGATTCCCACTGGCTGATGATATCGAGGAAAATGCCATCACAATCAGGAAAGAGACGCCCCGCCTCGCGGATCTGCTCGCAGAGGTATTCGAGATAAGGACTATGAAAATCCATCATGTGAAAGCCCGCCTGCAGAGTGCGCTTCGCCCAACCCGTGTAGGCACCATCCTTGTTGACCTCGCGCCATTCGGGGTGCTCATAAGAGGCAAGGTTGTCCACGCCTGCGGAGAGATAGATCGGGGCGTTGATGCCGACTTCCTTCGTGGCGTCGTATTGCTTGCGGAGAAGATCGAAGCTCAGGTGCGGATGAATCTTGCCAACTTTGGTCGGATGGTAGCTCCAACCGTGGTGGCACTTTGAGAAGAGCGTGATCGAGTCCACCGCAGCGGCCTGCAGCGTGTCCTGCCATTTCTTTTTATCAAATTTCTCACCGATCGCGGGAATGTGTGGCGAGGTGTGGAAATCGAGGTGGATTTGACGGAAGCGGAGTGGATGGAGTGAAGAGCTCATGCGCGGCGATTTTTTCCAGAACCGGCTTGCCCGGGCAATGCGTGAAAGATTTTATTTTGTGTATGTTTTACACAAACCAAAGCCCATCGACCATGCAGGGCACCTCCTCCGAAATGAGCCTCCGCATTCTCACCTCGGTCTTCGTGCATCTCACAAAATGGTCTTCCGGCGATCTACGAGCACCCTACTGGAGGCTTTACTGGAACGAGACATCCGGCGCCGCGATCATCGTTGGGAAACAAACAATCCCCATTGAACCCGATCATTTCATCCTCATTCCTCCCGAGGTTCCTTTCACAACACGCCTCACGGGCACGGTGAATCATTTTTATGTTCATTTTCTCACATCGCTAACTTGGACTGCCGGAGAGGCAGAGGTGCTGAAAGCGAACCTATCCGACCTGAAAGCCGTGAATCATGCCCTGCTGGAGAAAAACCCCGCCTCCTGCGC